>NZ_JBEXOP010000065.1:0-21843 GCF_040611575.1 Streptomyces sp. NPDC006610 | reverse complement strand
TTTTTCGGCGCGCGTGCCCCCGTGTTTCTGTGGCGCGGGCGGGGGGTGGGGGGGGGGGGGCGGTCCCGTGGGGGGGCGGGCCCCCCCCCACCCCCCCCCCCCCCCACTCCACTTTTGCGCCACATGAGAGACGGGTAAGGTTAGGTTTGCCTCACCGAGAACGTCGGGATGGCGAGACCCAGCTACATCCCGCCGGGAGGTGAGCCGCGTGTACGTCTGCAGTTGTTTCGGGATCACCGAGCAGCAGGTCAAGCAGCATGCGCAGGACGGCGCCTGCACGCCTCGCCAGATAGCGTCGGCCTGCAAGGCGGGCACCGACTGCGGCTCGTGCGTCCGCCGCATCCAGGCCATCCTGGGCCGTGGCGCCTGCCCCCGCCGCGAGCTGGCCGACCAGGGCAAGCCGGTCCTCACGGAGCTGGCCGAGACGCTGCAGGGCGCCCGGGTCGCACAGGTCGGCGAGATCGCCGCCTAGCTGCCCCGAGGGCGGTTCCCCGAGAACGCTCCCCCGGGTGATTGCCGTCAGTGACCCGGGAGCGGTTCCCGGGGGCGGTCACCGGGAGCGGTTCCCGGAGGCGGTTCAGCTCTCCGGCTGCTCGATCAGCTGCGCGATGTACAGCGCCTCGCCGAGCTTCTCCAGCAGCTCCAGCTGGGTGTCCAGGTAGTCGATGTGGTGCTCCTCGTCCTCGAGGATCGACTCGAAGATGTTCGCCGACGTGATGTCGCCCTTGCTGCGCATCACCTCGATGCCGCGCCGCAGCCGGTCGATCGCCTCGACCTCGATCTGCCGGTCGGCCTCGAACATCTCCCGCACCGTCTGACCCACGCGGACGTGGAACAGCCGCTGGTAGTTCGGCAGCCCCTCCAGGAACAGGATCCGGTCGGTGAGCACCTCGGCGTGCTTCATCTCGTCGAACGACTCGTGCCGGGTGTACTTCGCGAGCTTGGTCCAGCCGAAGTTCTCCTGCATCTTCGCGTGCAGAAAGTACTGGTTGATGGCCGTCAGCTCGGCGGTGAGCTGCTCGTTGAGGAATTCGATGACCTCGGGGTCGCCCTGCATCGCAGAGGCTCCTTCCACGTCGGTGCTCGGAGGTTGCCGCCGCATGATTGCACCGGGTATCCAAGATCGTCCAGTAAGTGCTGGCTTAGTAAGTAAGGGCATACTTAGCGGCAGTTGCCCGATTCCCGACATGGCTGGTCATGGGCACGGTGTCCGGTCTGTCAGGATGGAGACATGGGTCATCCGGTGGAGCGCGAATCAGGAGAAGCAGTACCGTCCGAGCTTCCGCCGGGACAGCGACTCCAGCGCGGCTGGCCGGTCACGCACTACGGCCCGGTGCCCAAGTTCCGGCCCGAGCGCTGGGAGTTCAGGGTCTTCGGGGCCACCGCCGACGGCGAGAAGCACGGCTGGACGCACGAGGAGTTCACGGCCCTGCCGTACACCACCGTGGTGGCCGATCTGCACTGCGTGACGAAGTTCAGCATGGTCGGTGCGGAGTGGGGCGGCGTCCCCGCCCGGACCATCCTGGAGATCGTGCCGCCCGCACCGAATGTCACCCATGTGATGGTGTGGGCGGAGTACGGGTTCAGCTCGAATCTGCGCCTCGCCGACTTCGCGTCCGAGCGCACGATCTTCGCCACCCACAAGGACGGCGAACTGCTGACCGCCGAGCACGGCTTCCCGCTGCGCCTGATCGTCCCGCACCTGTACGCCTGGAAGGGCCCCAAGTGGGTGCGGGGCGTGGAGTACATGACCGCCGACCGCCGCGGCTTCTGGGAGGAGCGCGGCTACCACAACGTCGGCGACCCGTGGAGGGAACAGCGCTACTCGTACCAGGAGGAGCCCGGGGAGGGTCCCGAGCTGTAGCGGCGGCGCGTGGTGCGGCGCGTGCTGCGGCTCACATCTCCCGGAGCTTCTTCAGCCGCTCCACGTCCGCGGCATGGCCCTCCCTCCCGCCGGGCGTCTCGATGATCAGCGGCACGCCCTCGGTGGCGGGGTGCGTCATCAGCGCCCGGAACGGGTCCTCGCCGATGTGACCGGCGCCGATGTTGGCGTGCCGGTCCTTGTGGGCGCCGACGACGTCCTTCGAGTCGTTCGCGTGGATCAGCTTCAGCCGGCCCTCGCCGACCGTGTCCACCAGGAGGTCCAGCGTCCGGTGCATCCCGTCCGGCCCGGTCAGGTCGTGCCCGGCGGCGAAGACGTGACAGGTGTCGAGACAGACGCCGAGTTTCGGATGCGCGTCCAGGGCCTCGAAGTACGGCCCGAAGTCCCAGGTGCGCGAGCACAGCGAGGAACCCTGCCCGGCCGTGGACTCCAGCAGCAGGAACGGGTCGTCGTCGTGGGTCAGCTCGTCCAGCAGCGGCAGCAGATGCTCGCGCACCTGCTTCAGGGCGACGTCCCGCTCCCGGCCGCCGGTGGCGCTCCCGGTGTGCACGACGACCCCCAGCGCGCCGATGGCCCGCCCGCGGCGCAGCGAGTGGCGCAGCGACTCCACCGACCTCTCGACGGTGGCTTGTGTGTGCGAGCCGAAGTTGATCAGGTACGGGGCGTGCACGTACGCCGGTATCGCACCGGCCTCGCACGCCTCGCGGAACGCCTCGTCCTGCCGCGGGTTGCCGGCCGGAGTGGCCCAGCCGCGCGGATTGGCGACGAAGACCTGCACGGTCTCGGCCCCCAGCTCGCGGGCGTAGGCGAGGCCGACGGAGTGGAGCCCGCCGGCGACGGGGACATGACCGCCGACGGGGTTGCGCGGGAGAGCGGGAGGCTGGTTGTTCACCCGTCAAGGGTGTCATGGGCGAGGACGTGCCCCTGTCCGCGCGGCGCCCGCCCGCGTGGTGGCCGCACGGGTGGTGCTGCCCGCCCGCGTGGTGCCTGCCCGCGCGGGCGGGCACCGGCGGCGGTGGCCCTCAGCCGATCTCGATGGTGATGGTCGAGCCCTTGGGCGCCTGCTCACCGCCGTCCACCGACTGGTCCTCGACCGTGTCGCCGCCGAACAGGCCCAGCAGCCCACGGTCCTCCTCGACCCGGAAACCGGCGGCCTCCAGCTTCCCGGTGGCCTCGTCCGCACTGTCGCCGACGACGTCCGGGACCTCGACCATCTCGGGGCCCTTCGAGAGCGTCAGCGTCACCGTGTCGCCCTCGGCGGCCTCGCCGCCGGGCGCGGGGGACTGTCGGGCGACCCGGCCCTTGTCGTGCTCGGAGTGGACCTCCTCGGTGGCGATGCGCACCTTGAGGCCGGCCTCCCCGAGCTCCTGGCGGGCGTCCTCGAGGTCCCGCCCGGAGACGTCGGGGACGTCGACGGGGGCGCCCCTGCTGACGGTGAGCGCGATCGCCGAGCCGGCCCGGGTCGTGACGCCCGAGCCGGGGTCCGTGCCGATCACGAAGCCGCGGGGGACGTCCTCGTCGAACTCGCGGGTCACCATGCCCGGTTCCAGGCCCTCGTCCTTGAGCACCGCGCGCGCCTTGTCCAGCCGGTAGCCCGACAGGTCCGGCACCTTCACCGTCTCGGGGCCGTCGGAGATGACGAGCGACACCGAGTCGTTGTGCCGGATGCGGCTGCCCGGCTCCGGGTCGGTGCTGATGACCGTGCCCCGCCGGACGGTGTCGCTGTACGCGTGGTCGACGTCGCCCAGTTCGAGACCGGCGTCCGCGAGCCGGTCCTCGGCCTGGGCCTGGGTCTTCGCCAGCAGCGGCGGGACCTTGGTGAACTGGCCGGAGTTGATGTACCAGACGCCCGCGCCGACGCCGAGCAGCAGCAGGACGGCCGCGAGGACGCCGACCACCGCGCGCGGCGGGCGCGGCCGGCGGCGCGGGGCCGGGACGGGCGGCGTCCGCAGCCGGCTGGTCCGGTCGAGCGAGGGTCCGCCCGCCTCGTCGTCGTCGCCCACGGGCAGCGGGCGCGGGATGACGCTCGTACGGTCCTCGGCGTTGTCGTGCGCGGCCGTGACCGCCTGCGGGGGCACGGCGTCGAGCTGGTCGGCGCCGAGCCCGCCGCGCGCCTCGCGGGCGTGGGCGAGCAGCGCCACGGCGTCGTGCGGGCGCAGGTCCGGGGTGCGGGCGGTGGCCGAGGCGACCAGCTCGTCCAGCTCGTACGGCAGCCCCGGCACGCGGGCCGAGGGCGCGGGGACGTCGTCGTGGACGTGCTTGTAGAGGATCTGGGCCGGCGTGTCCCCGGCGTGCGGCCTGGCGCCGGTCAGCATCTCGTAGAGCATCACGCCGCACGCGTAGACGTCGACGCGCGGGTCGGCCGTGCCGTGCTCGATCTGCTCGGGGGCCAGGTAGGAGACCGAGCCGAGGACCGAGCCGGTGGTCTGCGTCACCGTGCCCACGGACCGCACGAGGCCGAAGTCGGCGACCTTGACCCGGCCGTCGTCCCCGATCAGCACGTTCTCCGGCTTCATGTCCCGGTGCACGAACCCGGCGCGGTGCGCCGCGCCGAGGGCGGCCAGGACGGGCTCCAGGATGTCCAGCGCCGCACGCGGCTGCAGCGCCCCGCGCTCGCGCAGGACGTCGCGCAGGGTGCAGCCGGCGACGTACTCCATCGCCAGGTAGACGTACGACCCGTCCGTCCCTTGGTCGAACACCTGGACGACGTTGGGGTGGGCGAGGCGGGCGACCGACTTGGCCTCGCGGATGAACCGCTCGACGAACGTGGCGTCCGCGGCGAGGGTGGGGTGCATCACCTTGAGCGCGAGCACCCGGTCGAGGCGGGTGTCCACGGCCCGGTAGACCGTGGCCATGCCGCCGACCGCGATCCGCGCGTCGACGCGGTACCGGCCGTCGAGCACCTGCCCGGCCAGCGGGTCCTGAAGGGTCGTGTCCACGGCCCGAGTCTACGAGCCGCCGCCGACACCGCCGCGCGTCCGGCGACGACGGGCCCGGGACTGCAGCCGACCTGTGACGCAATCCCCACACCGAGAGCCGGCGGCCCGTCGCAGCGCCCCTCAGAACGCGGGCCGCTCCGGATCGAGCACGGCCAGGCCCTCCGTGGGAGAGGACGCCTCGGCGAAGTGCCGCCGCGGAATCCGCCCCGCCAGCCGGGCCAGCCGCCCCGCCTCCACCGCGTGGCGCATGGCCTCCGCCATGACGACCGGCTCCTGGGCCCGCGTCACCGCCGAGGCGAGCATCACCCCGGCGCACCCCAGCTCCATCGCCAGCGCCGCGTCCGACGCCGTCCCCGCGCCCGCGTCCAGAATCACCGGCACGCGCGCGTGCTCGACGATCAGCTGGAAGTTGTGCGGGTTGCGGATGCCGAGCCCGGACCCGATGGGCGAGCCCAGCGGCATGATCGCGGCGCAGCCGACGTCCTCCAGCTTCCGCGCCAGCACCGGGTCGTCGTTGGTGTACGGCAGCACCGTGAACCCGTCGTCGACCAGAGTCTCGGCCGCGTCGAGCAGCTCGATCGGGTCCGGCAGCAGGGTGCGCTCGTCGGCGATGACCTCCAGCTTGATCAGATCGGTGCCCAGCGCCTCGCGCGCGAGGCGGGCGGTGAGGACGGCCTCGCCCGCGGTGAAGCAGCCGGCCGTGTTCGGCAGGACCCGGATGCCCAGCCGCTCCAGGACGGACAGCACCGAGCCGTGCACCGTCGGGTCCACGCGCCGCATCGCGACCGTGGTCAGCTCCGTCCCCGACGCGACCAGCGCCCGCTCCAGCACCTCCAGGCTGGGCGCGCCGCCGGTCCCCATGATCAGCCGGGAGGTGAGGGACGTGCCCCCGAGGACGAACGGATCGTCGGCCATGGGTCAGCCTCCTTGGACGGCGGTGAGGACCTCGACGCGGTCCCCCTCGGCGAGGGACGTCGTGGGCCACTGCGCGCGCGGGACGACGGTTTCGTTGACGGCGGCGGCCACCCCGGAGGGCGCCGCGGTGAGGGTGCGCACCAGCGCGTCGAGGGCGGTGCCGTCGGCGACCTGGCGGCGCTCCCCGTTGACGGAGATGGTCATGACGGAGGTGTTCATACGGGCTGCTCCGTGCGTACGGCGGGTACGGGTGCGGGGGACGTGTCCACGGCGGGCGCCGCGGACGGGCCCACGGCGGAGGCGGCCGGCGCGGCGCCGAAGCGTTGCGGGGTGAAGGGACGGGCCACCTCGGGCAGTTCCCCGGTCGCCAGCGCGTGCGCCAGGACGTCGCCGGTGACCGGTGTGAGCAGCACGCCGTTGCGGAAGTGGCCGGTGGCCAGCAGCAGGCCGTCCAGGTCGGTCGGGCCGAGCAGCGGCGCGTTGTCCGGGGAGCCGGGGCGCAGTCCGGCCCGGGTCTCCGTCAGGGGGAGTTCGGTGAGGCCCGGCACGAGTTCGTGGGCGTCGCGCAGCAGCTCGTACACGCCCCCGGCGGTGACCGTGGTGTCCCAGCCCAGTTCCTCGCTGGTGGCGCCGATGACCAGTTCGCCGTTCTCGCGCGGGACCAGGTAGACCTCGCTGCCGCGGACGACCGCGCGGACGGTGCGGTGCAGGAACGGCGCGTACCGGGGCGGCACGGTCAGCCGCACCACCTGCCCCTTCACCGGCCGCACGGGCGGCCGTACGGCGTCCGGGACCCCCGCGAGGCGACCGCTGAAACTGCCGGCGGCGAGGACGACCTGCCCGGCCGTCAGTTCGGCGTCCCCGCGCGTGACGGCGCCGGTGGCCCGGTCCCGGGCGACGGTGAGCCGCTCGGCCGCGTCCCGGTGGAGCGTCACGCCCGCCCGCTCGCACGCCGTGACCAGGGCGGCGGCCAGCCGGCGCGGGTCGATCTGGTGGTCGCCGTCGACCCGCAGCCCTCCGCGCACGCCCGGCGCGAGCATCGGCTCCAGGCGGCGGCACTCGCGCCCCGACAGCCACTGCGAGTCGAGTCCCGACCGGCGCTGCAGGGCGTGCAGCTCGCGCAGATGGGCGCGGTCGTCGGCGTCCAGGGCGACCGCGAGGGTGCCGCACCTGCGGTAGCCGAGGTCGTGGCCCGCGGCCTCGGCCAGCTCGGCCGCGAAGGCCGGATAGCGCTCGGCCGAGGCCAGGTTGAGGCCGAGCAGGGTCTGCTCGCCATGGTGCAGCTCGGTGACGGCGGCGAGCATCCCCGCCGCCACCCGGGCGGCCCCGCCGCCCGGTTCGGGGTCCACGACGGTCACGGAGAACCCGCGCTGCGCGGCCCGCCAGGCCGTGACCAGGCCGATGATCCCGCCCCCGATGACGAGGACGTCGGACGCGTGCGCGGAGGACGACACGGGCATTCAGCCCCTCCCTTCGCCGGCATGACCCGGATCAGGTTCGTACGGTCGGAGGCCGCCAGCCTCCCTCTCAGCCCGGTGCGTCCGGGCTCCCGCGAGTGCTTTACGGTGGCCACCCTAGCCGCCCTCCGCCGTTCTCAGTAAGGGAGCCTGTGCCGTGGCCCGATCCCTGGACGGTCTCGTCCTCGCCCCCGTCGCCGACCAGTCCCCGGGCCAGGTCGGCGCCCGCACCCGGTTCGCCTACCACGAGCGGGACGGTGAGGTCTGGGCCGAGTACGCGGGCGGCGACGTCGTCCGCGGCTTCCTGGTCGGCGCCCGCGCGGGCGACCGGCTGGACTTCCGCTACGTCCAGCTCACGCGGGACGGCGCGACGTCCAGCGGGCACTGCGTGTCCACCGTCGTGGAGCTGCCCGACGGGAGGGTGCGGCTGGAGGAGACCTGGGAGTGGGAGTCGCGGCCGGGGAGCGGCACGAGCGTCGTGGAACAGGTCGGCGGCCCCGGCGCGGACTGACCGTGCGTCAGTTGTCTATGGTGACCGGATGAGCGAGCAGAGGCAGTCGGGCGCGCGGCGCGCGGTGATCGCCGGCGCGGGCATGGCCGGCGTGCAGACCGCGGTCGCGCTGCGGGAACAGGGCTTCACCGGTGGCGTGACGCTGATCGGCGCCGAACCCCACCAGCCCTACGACCGGCCGCCGCTGTCCAAGGCCGTGCTGCTCGGCACCGCGGAGGGCTCCGCCTTCGACGTCGACTTCGAGGCCCTCGGCATCGAGCTCCACCTCGGCCGCGAGGCCCTCGGCGTGCGCCCCGGCGACCACGTCCTGGACACCGCCGCGGGCCCGGAGCCGTACGACGTCCTGGTGCTCGCCACCGGCGCCGAGCCGCTGCGGCTGCCGGGCGCCGAGGGCGTGCCCGGCGTGCATCTGCTGCGCACCCTGGACGACGCCGAGCGGCTGCGCCCCGTGCTCGCCCGGCAGCACGACATCGTGGTCGTGGGCGCCGGCTGGATCGGCGCCGAGTTCGCCACCGCCGCGCGGGAGGCCGGCTGCTCCGTGACCGTCGTGGAGGCCGCCGACCGGCCGCTCGCCGGGGTGCTGCCGCCCGAGGTGGCCGCCCCGATGGCCGGCTGGTACGCCGACAGCGGGGCCGTACTGCGCACCCACGCGCGCGTGCGGCGCGTCGAGCCCGGCACGGTGGTGCTGGACGACGGCTCCACGCTGCCCGCGGGCGCCGTCGTCGTCGGCATCGGCGCCCGCCCCGCCACGGACTGGCTCGCGGGCTCGGGCATCGAGCTGGGCGTCCACCGGGAGGTCGTCGCCGACGCCCATCTGCGCACTTCCGCTCCGGACGTGTACGCGGTCGGCGACTGCGCCTCCTTCCCCTCCGGCCGCTACGGCGAGCGGCTCCTCGTGCACCACTGGGACAACGCCCTCCAGGGCCCGCGCACGGTCGCCGCGAACATCGTCGGCTCGGCCACCGGCGAGCCCCTCGCGGCCTACGACCCCGTGCCGTACTTCTGGTCCGAGCAGTTCGGCCGCTTCGTCCAGTACGCCGGGCACCACACCGCGACCGACACCGTGCTGTGGCGCGGCGACCCCTCGGGGCCCGCCTGGAGCGTCTGCTGGCTGCGCGAGGGGCGGCTGGCCGCCCTGCTGGCGGTGGGCCGCCCGAGGGACCTCGCCCAGGGGCGGCGTCTGATCGAGGCGGGGGCGGCCATGGACCCGCGGCTGCTGGCGGACCCGGCGCTGCCCCTGAAGGCGGCGACGGCCTGACGCAGGTCCCAAGACGGGCGGATCGTCCCCCTTGTGACCCTTCCGACCCCGCCCGGCTACCGACTGTCAGTCGCAGATGGCAGTCTTGGTGACGTGACCGAGATTGACGCAAAGATCGATGCTCTCGTCCCCGCCTGGCTCACGCTCCCCGACATCGCCGACATGCTCGGCGTCGAGGTGACGCGCGTCCGGCAGCTGGTCAAGGAGGGCCAGCTCATCGCCGTACGCCGAGGTGAGAACCGCGCGCTGCACGTCCCCGCCGCCTTTATCGACGGCGACAAGGTCGTCAAGGGCCTGACCGGCACCCTGACCCTTCTGCGGGACGACGGCTTCACGGACGAAGAGATGCTCGAGTGGCTCTTCACCCCCGACCCGAGCCTGCCCGGCACCCCCGCGCAGGCGCTCAGCGAGAATCGCGGCACGGAGGTGAAGCGCCGCGCCCAGGCGCTCGCCGTCTGATCCACAGCCCGACCGAAC
Organism: Streptomyces sp. NPDC006610; assembly: GCF_040611575.1. NCBI lineage: Bacteria > Bacillati > Actinomycetota > Actinomycetes > Kitasatosporales > Streptomycetaceae > Streptomyces > Streptomyces sp. NPDC006610. The sequence continues at coordinate 12,404 of NZ_JBEXOP010000065.1, read as the reverse complement.
AACCGTCCGGCGTATGGCCGCGGCTCCGCCCCGGCGGGCCGCGGCCCCGGCCGCGCCCGCCCGCCGGCCGCCCTGCGCCCACCGAACCACGGGGGACCCGCACATGCCCGGCACCGCCGCCGAGACGGCCACCGCCGTCACCGCCCGCGCCCAGCTCGCCGACGCCCGGCTCTATCTGTGCACGGACGCCCGCAAGCGCCAGGGCGACCTGCCCGCCTTCCTGGACGCCGTACTGGCGGGCGGCGTCGACATCGTGCAGCTGCGGGACAAAGGCATGGAGGCCGCCGAGGAGCTGGAGCACCTCCGTGTCCTCGCCGACGCCTGCGCCCGGCACGGCAAGCTCCTCGCGGTGAACGACCGCGCGGACGTCGCGCACGCCGCCGGCGCGGACGTCCTCCACCTCGGCCAGGGCGACCTGCCCGTCCCGGCCGCCCGCGCCATCCTCGGCGGCGACGTCCTCATCGGCCGTTCCACGCACTCCGAGACGGAGGCCGCCGCTGCCGCCGCCCAGGAGGGCGTCGACTACTTCTGCACCGGGCCCTGCTGGCCGACCCCCACCAAGCCGGGCCGTCACGCGCCCGGACTCGACCTGGTCCGTCACACCGCGTCACTGGGCACCGACCGCCCCTGGTTCGCCATCGGCGGGATCGACCTCGGCAACCTCGATCAGGTGCTGGACGCCGGGGCCCGCCGGGTCGTCGTCGTCCGCGCGATCACCGAGGCGGACGACCCGGGCGCCGCCGCGGCCGAGTTCGCCGAGCGGCTGCGGGCCGGGTGAGGGGCGGGCCGGTGAACGCTGGGCCGGTGGGAGACCGGCCGGTGGCGGACCGGCCGGTGCGGCCGGTGGGAGACGGGCCGGTGGGGCCGGTGGCGGGCGGGTCGCGGTGCGGTTCCTCCGTGGTCTGTCCAAGGGGTGGACAACGGTCCGGCAAACCGGGCAAATTCCAGCATCCGGTTGGGTGACCGCCGCGCCCTGGCTAACCTGCCCGTATGGCCCTCGGAACCGCATCCACCAGGACGGACCGCGCACGCACCGTGCGTGACATCCTCGCCACCGGCAAGACGACGTACTCGTTCGAGTTCTCGGCTCCGAAGACCCCCAAGGGCGAGCGGAACCTGTGGAGCGCGCTGCGCAGGGTCGAGGCGGTCGCCCCCGACTTCGTGTCCGTCACCTACGGCGCCGGCGGTTCCACCCGCGCGGGCACCGTCAAGGAGACCCAGCAGATCGTCGCCGACACGACGCTCACCCCGGTCGCCCACCTCACCGCCGTCAACCACTCCATCGCCGAGCTGCGCAACATCATCGGCCAGTACGCCGACGCCGGCATCCGCAACATGCTCGCCGTGCGCGGCGACCCGCCCGGCGACCCCATGGCCGACTGGGTGCCGCACCCGCAGGGCCTGACCTACGCGGCCGAACTCGTCCGGCTCATCAAGGAGTCCGGCGACTTCTGCGTGGGCGTCGCGGCCTTCCCGGAGATGCACCCGCGCTCCGCGGACTGGGACGCGGACGTCGAGCACTTCGTCGACAAGTGCCGGGCCGGCGCGGACTACGCCATCACCCAGATGTTCTTCCAGCCCGAGTCCTACCTGCGGCTGCGCGACCGCGTCGCCGCGGCGGGCTGCGACACCCCGGTCATCCCCGAGGTCATGCCCGTGACCAGCGTGCGGATGCTGGAGCGGCTGCCGCAGCTGAGCAACGCGCACATCCCCGCCGTCCTGAAAGAGCGGATCCTCACAGCCAAAGACGATCCGGCCGCTGTACGCTCCATTGGCATCGAGTTCGCCACCGAGTTCTGCGCGCGGCTGCTGGCCGAGGGAGTGCCCGGACTGCACTTCATCACGCTCAACAACTCCACGGCGACGCTGGAAATCTACGAGAACCTGGGCCTGCACCACCCACCGCGGGCCTAGACCGGCCGGGCGCGGATACGCCACACTGCGTAACCGGTCACTGGGAGAGGGGCGTACATGGGCTGGACGGTCCTCTACATCGCGTTCGGCATCGTCGCGCTGTGGTTGCTGGGCGAGGTGCTGCTGCAGTACAAGGCGCGGCTCCGCTGGCGGCTGCTGGCGTTCGTCGGCTTCCTCGGCGTCGTCCTCGGCGTGCTGATCCCGTCCGTCGTCGTGATCGGGCTGGGCGCCGCGGCCTTCGCGGTCGGGCAGACGTACGTCACCCTGTCCTTCCGCCGAGGCTTCGAGGCGGGCTGGGCGGTCACGGGCCGGCCGTCGGCGGGCGGCAGCAAGCGCCGCCGCGGCGAGGCGGAGCGCCGGGACCCGGCCCTGGAGGTCTCCGGTCTGGAGGAGCACGGCGACGCCGCCCCGCACGGCGACGGCCAGGACGACCACGACCGCGACGACGTCTTCACCCCCTCCCGTCCCGTCGACGCCACGGCCGCCGAGACCACCTCCGTGTACTCTCCGCAGCCGCTGCCCGACGACACCGGCTCCTACGGCGTCTACGGCGACACCGCCGGGTACGCCCCCGCGGACCAGTCCCAGGAGCAGTACGCGACGGCCGCCCACGCCGCCGCCGACCAGTCGGCCTACGCGTACGACGCCTACGCGGCCTACGGGCAGCAGGGCTACGGCTACGACACCGGCGCCCAGCAGCAGTACGCCGCCTACTCCGACCCGTACGCCGGCGCCCAGAACTACGACGGCGCCGCCTTCGACCCCGCCTACGGCAATCCGCAGCAGTACGGCCAGGGCTACTCCCAGGACCCGTATGCCACCGGCGGTTACGGTGAGACGCCGCCCGGCGGCGTGTGGGTGCCCCAGCAGCGCAGCGCCGACGACCCGTTCGCCGGTGAACTCCCGCCCGAGCAGCCGTACCCGTACCAGGGCGACGGACAGCCGCAGCAGAACGGCTACGACGAGCGTTACCGCTACTAGCGGCTCGCCGCGTCCCGCCGGTCACCGGGGGCTCCGCCGCGCAACGGTTGGTGCACGTCTCTCGGGTCGGTGCCCTGCTCTCGGGTTGGGGCTTTGCTCTTGCATCAGTGCACTGCTCTCGGCTGGTGCACCGCTCGCGAGGCGGTGCACCGCTCACCGTTCGGTCCGCCGCTCCACTTGAGGGCCTCCTGCTACGGGAGGCCCCCGGCTCACTGTGAGCCGCGGAAGTCCGGGCCCTCCACGATCAGGCCGGCCACCAGCGCGCCCGACATGCCCGCGTGGGGCAGTCCGCCGCCGGGGTGGGACCAGCCGCCGACCGTGAACAGGCCGGACAGTGCGGTGGTGTTGGACGGATGCAGCAGCCGTCCGCCGGCCGCCGCCAGCGAGGGCGCCGGCACCGCGCCGCCCTCGGCGCCGGTCGCCGCCTCGACGTCGGACGGAGTGCGCACCTCGCGCCACAGCAGACGGTCCCGCAGGCCGGGTATCGCGCGCTCGGCGGCCGTGATCATGCGCTCGGCGTGCTCGTCGCAGGCAGTCGTCCCCACGGGCACGGGCGCGGTGACGGCGACCGCCTCATGCGCGGCGTCCGGGACCAGCGCCGGGTCGTCGGGGCGCAGCACGGTGACCGTGGGGGTGGTCGACCACGGCTCGCCGTCGAACAGCGAGGCCAGCTCGGCCTCCCGGTCCCCGGAGTGCACCACCGTCCGGTGCGCCGTCCCCTCCGGACGCTCCCCGGCGAGCGCCAGGCACACCGTCAGCCGACTCGGCAGCCCTTGCCGCGGCGGCACATCTCCGGTGCCCCGCACCGTGGTGTCGCCGGCCAGGCGCCCCAGCGTCCCGGGAGCGACGCCAGCGACGACGAAGTCCGCCTCCGCCACCGAGCCGTCCGCCAGCTCCACCCCCGCCGCGCGGCCGTCCTTCTCCAGCACCCGGGCGACCTCGACGCCGAAGACGAACTCCACCCGCCGCGCCAGGCACCGTTCGTACACCGCCCGCGCAAGCTCCCGCAGCCCCCCGCGCACGTACCAGGTGCCGAACGCGTGCTCCATGTACGGCAGCACCGCGGCACTCGCCGGAGCCGTCCTCGGATCGAGGCCGTGCGCCAGCGCATGGCTCTCCAGCAGCGCCGCCAGCCGGGAATCGCGCAGCTCCCACGCGCCGACCTCGGCGAGCGTGCCGGCCCGCCGGGTGCGCAGCAGCCGCTTGTGCGGGACGGCGGGGTAGGGCTCCCGCTCGGCCAGCACGCGCCAGTCGGGCCACAGGGGCTCCTCCAGCAGCGGTCTGCGGGTGCGGTCCCAGGCCTCGCGGGCCCGCACCAGGAAGTCGCCCCAGCGCCGGCCCGCGCCCGCTCCCAGCGCCGCGTCGAGAGCGGCGACGACGCCCGCGCGCGAGGCGTTCGGCAGGGCGATCCCGGTGCCGTCCGCGAAGACGTGCCGCGCGGACGGGTCGACCTGGACGAGGTCGACGCACCGCTCCAGCGGCTCCTTGCCGGTCTTGACGAACAGATCGCGCTGCACCGCGGGCAGCGGCAGCAGCCCGGGGCCGGTGTCGAAGCGGAAGCCGTCGCGCTCCAGCCGGCGCACCGCGCCGCCGTACGTCTCCGTGCGTTCGTACACCGCCACCCGGTGGCCCGCGACGGCCAGCCGGGCGGCGGCCGCCATCGCGCCCATCCCGGCGCCGATCACCGCAATCCGTGCCATGACCGCGACTTTATCGGCCATCACTGACACCCTGCCGCCGGACCCCTGACCAGCGGCGTTCCGGCGCTCAGCCCGGCGGCGCCTGCGGTCCGGAGGTGAGCCTGCGCGCTGCCCGGCGCTCGGCGCGGCGGCGCAGGAAGCGGCGGATCCGGGAGATCAGGAAGACCAGCGTCACCAGCCCGCCGAGCAGCAGCGCGCCCGCGACGACGGCCGCCGCCACCGGATGGAAGATCGCGAAGGTGATCACCCCGGCGACCCCGAGATCCTCGGCCACACTGAGGGCGATGTTGCTGAACGGCTCCGGCGAGCTGTTGACCGCCATCCTGGTCCCGGCCTTGACCGCGTGGCTGGCCAGCGCCGTCGTGCCGCCGATCGCGCCGGCCGCGAAGTCGGACAGCGAGGCGCTCTGCCCGGCGAGCAGCGCCCCCACCCAGGCGCCCGCGGCGGGCCGGATCACCGTGTGCGCGGTGTCCCACAGGGAGTCGACGTACGGGATCTTGTCGGCGACCGCCTCGCACAGGAACAGCACGCCCGCGGTGACCAGCACCTCGGGGCGCTGCAGCGTCCCGGGCACCTCGTCGCTGATCCCGGTGGCGCCGAACAGGCCGAGGAGCAGCACCACCGCGTAGGCGTTGACGCCGCTGGCCCAGCCGCTCGTGAACACCAGGGGGAGTACGGACACGGACGTGATCGTAACCACGCCCGTGCCGTCGCGTCCTGGGGTCGGGCGCGCAGTCCTGAGTACCGGTACCTAGGCGAGGAGATGAGTACGCGCACGGATGGGCCCCGACCTGGGTGAACGAGAGAGTTGGGGCACGGAGAGGGGCTCGGCCCGGCACCGGCGACACGGGGCGCCGGAGCGGAGCCGGCCCCCGATCCGCTCCTTCCGCCGGCCGCGCGGTCGGCGGGAGCGAGGCACGGGGGAACCCGGGGAGGCCCGGGGCACGACCGAACGGCGCCCGCCGGGGGAAGCGCGGGGGAGCGCGAGAGGCGGACGCCATCGGGGGAATCGGGGGGGAAACGGGGGGAGCACGGGGAAGCGCCGGTTCGTGTGCGGCCCGCGGGGGACGCGGCCACACCGGACCGGCGCTTTCGTGCACCCGGCGGCGGTTGGTCGCCGGTCGACGGCGGGCGACGGCCGGCGGTCACGAGGTGCCGGTTGTCGGCCGGCGGTCGTCGGCAGCCGGGGGTGCCCGGTCGCGGCCCGGCTACCGGTTGCCGGGGGTGCGCCCGCTGACCCGCCCCTGGAGCAGTCGGGAGAGCGCCGCGTGGACGTCGTCCAGGGAGCGCTCCGGCTGGAAGGCCAGCCAGTCCAGGGCGGCCACCAGCACCATGCCGACCAGCGCGGCGGCGGTCAGCTGGACGTCGATCTCCTCGCTGAACTCGCCACTGGCCACACCCTCGCGCAGCACGTCCTCGATGAGGGCGACGACCTGCCCGCGCACCACCATCAGCGTGGACTGCCAGGCGCGGTTGGTGCGCCACAGCTCGGCCACGTAGAGCTGGGTGAAGGCCGGGTAGCGGGCGATGAAGCCGAGGCCCGCGCGGATCATCGCGTCCAGCGCGTCGACCTTGCTGCCGCCCGCGCGCGCGGACTCCTCGGCCGCTGCCCGCAGCGAGGCGGTGAGCAGGCCCACGCCGTGCCGCAGCAACTCCTCGAAGAGGACGGACTTGCTGGCGAAGTTGTAGTACACCGTCCCCTTGGCGACGCCGGCCCGCTCGGCGATCTCGTCCACGGTGGTGGCGGAGAACCCCTGCTCCGCGATGAGCGTGACGGCGGCCTCGTAGAGCTTCTGCCGGGTGGCCTCGCGGCGGCTGCCGCCCGCCGACGTGGTGCTGCTGCTTTCCATGGCCCCGATTGTCACAGCAACGGCCGCGCCGCCGGGCACCGGAGCGGGGGCGGGCGGCGGCCCGGCGGGCGCGGTCACAGCGTCAGCTCCGGGTGCAGCCGGTCCAGCGTCCACACCTGCCTGCGGTGGGCCGACAGGGCGGTCAGGGCGAGGGCGCCGGCGGTGAAGGCGGCCAGCACGAGGCTTCCCGTCCACACCGGTTCGAGTCCGCCGCCGGTGACGAGCCTGCGCAGGGCCTCCACGACGTACGTCATCGGCAGGAAGGGGTGCAGGGCGTTGAAGAAGCCGGGGCTGGTCTGCACCGGGTAGGTGCCGCCCGCGGACGTCAGCTGAAGCATCAGCAGGGCGAGGACCAGGATCCGCCCGGCCGCGCCGAAGCGGGCGTTCAGCCACTGCACGATCGCCGCGAAGCACGCCGTCACCAGGAGCAGGAACCCCACCGTCCCGGCCGCCCGCGCCATCTCCAGGCCGACCGCCCAGTGCAGCACCGCCATCAGGGCGGCCGTCTGCGCCGTCCCGATCGCCAGTACCGGCAGCCAGCCGGCCAGCGCGATCCGCCACGCCGACGCGCCCGCGGCCAGCGCCCGCCGGTTGAGCGGCGGGATCACCATGTACGCCACCATCGCGCCCACCCACAGGGACAGCGGGATGAAGTACGGGGCGAATCCGGTGCCGTAGTTGGGCGCCCGGTGCAGCGACTCGGAGGCGAGCCGCACGGGGTCGGCCATGACCCCGGTGCGCGCGTCGCGCTCCCGCTCGTCGTAGTCGGGGATCCTCCGCGCGCCGTCGTGCAGCCCGCCGGCCAGCCGTACCGAGCCGTCGACCAGCTTGTACATGCCGCCGCTGAGGTCGTCCGCGCCGGTCTTCAGCTCCCCGACGCCCTCGTCGAGGTCCACTGCGCCGGTTTTCGCGGTGCCGAGCCCGGAGTGCAGTGTCTTCGCCCCGGCCGCGACCTTTCCGGCGCCCTCGTTGAGCCGGTCGATCCGGGAGACGGCGTCGGCGAGGTCCTCGGACAGGCGCGGGGCGCGCTCGGCGAGGGCCCGGGACTGCTTCTCCAGAGCGGCGAGACGGCCGTCCAGCTTCTCGAGGTCGTCCCGGCGCTCGGTGACCAGTTCGCCGAGGTCCTCCGCGGCCGTAGCGGCAGCGGCGGCGGCGTCCCTGGCCGACTTCAGGTCGGGGCAGGCCGGGTCGGGCAGTACGGGGGTCTCGCAGCGGGTCTCGTGGACGGCGGCGAGCCGGTCGGAGGCCGCGCGGGCGTCCTTCGCCGCGCCCGGCGCCCGCTCCTCGAGACCGTCGAGGCCCTCGCGGAGCGCCCCGGCGGAGTCCGCGACGAACCGGGCCGTGTCCCCGATCGCCTGCTCGTTGTCCTCCAGGAACGGCCCCACCTTGTCGGCCACCGCGTGGACCTTGTCCGCGAGCGCCTGCGTCCCCTCGGCGACCCGCCGGGAACCGTCCTCCAGGTCGCCCGCACCGCCGTCCAGCCGTGTCAGCCCTTCGGAGAGGTCCCCGCTGCCCTCCTTGGCGTCATCGAGGCCGGCGGCGAGGTCCCTGGACCCCTCCTCGGCCGTGCCGATGCCGTTCTTCAGCCGGTCGGCGCCGCTCGCGGCCCGCACGGTCTCGCCGTGGATGTCGGAGAACGAGATGAAGATCCGGTCCAGGAAGGACCGCGACGCCTTCGTGGACGCCGCCGCGCGCACCTCGCCGAACACCGTCCGCGAGATCTGCCCGACGACGTAGTTGTTCGCGTCGTTGGTGCGCACGTGCAGGGCGCCCGCCTCGGGGGAGTCGCCCGAACCGGAGGCGATGCGCTCGCTGAAGTCGGCCGGCAGGGTCAGCGACAGGTAGTACCGGCCGTCCTCGACGCCCGCGCGGGCCTCGGCGGCGCTCACCTCCCGCCAGTCGAAGACCCCGCTGTCGCGCAGGCCCGCGACGATGTCGTCGCCCGCGCGGACGCGCCGTCCGTCCGCGGTGGCCCCCTCGTCCTCGTTGACCAGCGCCACGGGCAGCCGGTCCAGGCGGCCGTACGGGTCCCAGAAGGACCACAGGTACAGGGCGCCGTACAGCAGCGGGAGCAGCAGCAGCGCCACAAGGGCGGCGCGGGGCAGCCTGCCGCGGCCGAACCGCCGCAGCTCAAGCGCGGCCAGTCTCGGCGAGCGCATCGGCCGTCTCCTTCGCTTCGTCGTGATCGGCTTCGGAGCGGGGACCGGCCTCGCCGCGGGGGTCTGCTGCGCCGTGGGGGTCTGCCGCGTCGTGGGGATCGACTTCGTCGTCGGCTGCGTCATCGCCGCGTCCGGGGGAGACGTCGTCGGCCTTCGCATCGTCGTCGCGGCCGAGAGGGACGTCGTCGTCATCGGCTTCCTCGCCATCGAGGCAGAGGCGGACCACGACCGCGTCCGGAGGCGCCTGACTGCACACCGCCACCACCGTCGTCCCGGCGTCGGCGAGCGACCGCAGCAGCTCCCACACCTCCGCCCGCTCCGCCTCCGACAGCTTCAGGCCGGTGTCGTCCACGCCGAGCACCTCCGGACGCCCCATGAGCGCCAGGGCGACGGACAGCCGCAGGGCCTCCAGCCGCCCGAGATCCCGTACGGCCGTCCGGGAGCCCTTGGGCAGGGCCTCCCGGTCCAGCCCGGCGGCCCTCAGCGCCGAGTCGATCCGCAGGGCGCCCTCGGCCGACCGCTCGCGGCGCGGGCGCAGCAGTGCGCGCAGGGAGTCGCCGAACCGGCGCTGCAGCAGTGCCCGTTCCCGCAGGTGCTCCCCGACGGTCAGGGCCGGGTCGAGGTCGGTGACGCCGGGCACGTGGGCGAGCGCGGTGACCCGGCGCACGGCGCCCAGCCGCTTGGGCAGCCGGGCCTCGCCGACGGCCGCCGTCCCCGCGGTGGCCCTCATCCGGCCGGTGAGCGCCAGCAGCAGACAGGTGCGTCCCGAACCCGACGGCCCCTCGACCGCGATCAGCGAGCCGGCCGCGGCGTCGAGGGAGACGTCCCGGAAGGCCCAGCCGCGAGGGCCCTTCAACCCGAAGTCCCGGGCGCTGACGGCGAGTCCCACGGTTCCCCCCTGCATCCCCGCATTTGCACTGACTGGTCAGTTCAAAAGCTAGCCCGAACTGCCGATCGAGGCAAAACCGCAGGTCAGAACGGATTGTCAGTGCCATACCTCACGATGGGCACATACGGCCACAGTGCCGTCACACGACGACAGGAGGATCGTCATGGCCAACCCGTCCGCAGCCGCCGCCCGCCGGCGCCGCGCCACCGGCCCTGCCCCCTCACTGACCGGCCCGGCGAGCGACGTGCACCCCGTGCTCCGCCGGGCCACGGCCCCGCCCGCCGCCCTCGACCTGCTCACCCAGGCCCGCGCCGGGCTCGACGACGCCGCCGCCCTGGAAACCCCCAACGAGCGGTACGCCACGGCCCACCTCGCCGCCCTGCGCACCGCCGCCGCCGTGCTCGCCGCCCGCGGCCGTCCGGAGACCACGCCGCGCCGCCGGGCCCGGATCAGGAGCGCCTGGGAAGTGCTCCCCGAGATCGCCCCCGAACTGACCGAGTGGAGCGCCCTGTTCGCCTCCGGCGCCCGCCGCCGCGCCCTGGCCGAGGCGGGCGTCCAGGGCGCGGCCAACCGCCGCGACGCCGACGACCTGATACGCGACGTGGCGATGTTCATCCGCCTCGTGGAGCGCATGCTGGTGCTCCAGCCGGTCCTGCCACCGCCCCGCCCCGACGCGGACGCGGCGGTGAAGGACCCCGGCCGGGGGAGGGGGCGCGACATGCCCGACGCGGGCTGAGGCGGCCTGACGCGGGCCGCGGGGCTGCGATCGCCGGTCGTGTGCTGGGTCGGCGGCCCGTCATGGGTGGCCAGGCCGCCGACTGTGGGTTCGGCCGGGTGTGCCGCGGGACCCGGACCGGCGCCGACCGCCGCGGGCAAGGGCGGCCGGGCGGGGGCGCTCGGAGCGCGGGTCGTGGGGCTGCCGTTCACCGGTCGCGCCGCGGCGGCCGCCCATCCGTCGCGGGCGGCAGGGCCACCGCTTGCGGGATCGGCGGTGCCTGCCGCCGGTCGCGGTGCCGGCAGCAGGCACCGATCGCCGCGCCGCCAACCGCGCCGCCAACCGCGCCGACCGCCGTGCCGACCGGTGCGGCGGCGGCGCGGCGGCCGCAGTGGCCGGCCGCGGGACGGGCCGGGCGGCCCGGAGTGGCCGGGCAGGGGGCCGGAGGCAATAGGGTGGAAGGCGCCTGAAGCCTTCCCCCGGACCGCCGCCGGCCAGGGAAGGCAGCCCGTTCGCTCCGCCCCGCGTGGCGGTGCCGCGCCGAGGAGTCAACTGCCGTGTCGGACCCGATGCGCCCGCCCGTATCCCAGCACAGCCCTCACCCGGCGTCGCTGCGCTCCGACCCCTCCCGCCCTCGCGCCTCGCTCCGTACGGCCGTGGTCTGGGACGTCCTGCGGGACGCCCTGGACCGCCGGGTCAAGGCCACCGGCCGGGAGACCCTGGACGTCCTCGACACCGGCGGCGGCAGCGGCAACTTCGCGGTGCCCGTCGCCCGTCTCGGCCACCGGGTCACGGTCGTGGACCCCAGTCCCAACGCCCTGTTCGCGCTGGAGCGCCGCGCCGCCGAGGCCGGCGTCGCCGACCGGGTGCGGGGCGTGCAGGGCGACGCCCACGGCCTGTTCGACGTGGTCGACCGCGGCGGCCACGACGCGGTGCTCTGCCACGGCGTGCTCGAGTACGTGGACGACCCCGCCGAGGGCCTGCGCAACGCGGTGGCCGCACTGCGCCCCGAGGGCGTGCTCAGCCTGCTCGCCGCGGGCCTGGGCGGCGCCGTCCTCGCCCGCGCCCTCGCCGGCCACTTCACCGAGGCGAAGCGCGCCCTGGACGACCCGGACGGACGCTGGGGCGCGGGCGACCCGATGCCCCGCCGCTTCACCGCCGAACAGCTCATCGGGCTGGTCGAGGGCGCGGGCCTGAGCGTCGGCGCGGTGCACGGCGTCCGGGTCTTCGCCGATCTCGTCCCGGGCGTGCTGGTGGACACCGAGCCCGGGGCCGTGGACGCCCTGCTCCAGCTGGAGGCGGCGGCGGCCGAACTGCCCGCGTTCCACGCGGTGGCCACGCAGCTTCATGTGCTCGGTGAGACGCGGGGGACCGACGCGACCTGAGCGCCCGCTGTGACGCGCCGCTGATCAGCGCATTGGTTGCGGATGGAGTACGCCACAGGCCCCCCGATCGGGCGTATCCCGCCGTATGATCGAGGGAGACCGCCCGGCATGACGGGACGGCCGCCGGGGAATGGAAACCTCAAGGCGAGCCGGACCGCCCATGGCGGATTCCGGTTGGTCAATTGGCGCAGAGGGGCGGGTTTCACGGGGGCGATTCCCTGCCTATCCTGAAGAGACCCCCCGGGTCGCCCCGGCGACTGCACGATGAGGAGGACTCCGTGCCGCTCTCAGAGCACGAGCAGCGCATGCTCGAGCAGATGGAGCGAGCGCTGTACGCCGAAGATCCCAAGTTCGCGACAGCGCTTGAGGGAAGCGGGCTGCGCACGTACACCCGGCGACGGGTCTACCAGGCGGTCGCGGGCTTCCTCGTAGGTATCGCGCTCCTCATGGCCGGAATGGTCTTCAACGAGGTCTGGTGGCTCAGCGTCGTCGGCTTCCTCGTCATGCTGGGATGCGCGGTGCTCGCCGTGACCGGCTGGCGCAAGGCCCCGAAGCCCGGCGAGCAGGCGGCACCGGGCGCGGGCGCGCCCCCGGGCCGCCAGGGTCGGCAGCGGCGCTCGATGATGGACCGGATCGAGGAGCGCTGGCAGCGCCGGCGCGACGAGCAGGGTCACTGACACTTCCACAACGTGAGGGGTGGGGGGGCCGCGGGGGGGGGGCCCCCCCCCACCGGGCCCCGCGGCGGCCGGGGGCGCGCCCCCCCCCGGGAGGAGGAGGGGGTGGTCGGCGGGGGGTTGAGTTGGGTGTTATT
>NZ_JBEXOP010000064.1:0-21993 GCF_040611575.1 Streptomyces sp. NPDC006610 | reverse complement strand
GGGGCCCTCCCCCGCGCCGGGGGGCCCGGTCCACCGGGCGCGGGCCCCGGGGCCGCACAGCCGCGGAGCACCGCTGGGACGGGCCCCAGGCGGCCGACGAGCGGGCCGGGTGAGGCCGACGAGCGGGTGGGACGAGGCCGAAGAGAGGCGCTCAAGGACGTAAGACGAGGACCGAGAGGACTCCGTCCTCTCGGTCCCCGGGGGGCCTCCCGGTCCTAGGAGGACGCCGACGAAACGGCCTCTTCCGCGTCCTGCGCGCGCCCTCCGAGGGTGGCCTCCGCCGCCGCGTACAGGTCGGCGGGACGGACCCCGTTCAGTGCCGTGACCAGGTGGCCGTCGGGCCGGATCAGCAGGACGGTGTGCGGGGCCGCGCCCGGATAGCTCTCGGCGACGAGCAGTTCCGCCGGGTGCGGCAGCGCGGTCACCGCGGCGGCCAGCCGGGGCATGATCCCCGCGGTCACCCAGTGCTTGCGCTCCCACACGCCCGTCCCCGGCGCGATCAGCAGCACCAGCAGCGCCCCGCGCCCCAGCCGGTCCCGCAGCCGTACGAACGACCCGTCCTCCGCCGTGACCCGCACATCCGTCACCGGCGCTCCCGGCGCGGTGTCGACGGACGCCTCCGCCTCCAGGCGCGGCGGCGCGATCGGCGAGCCGGCGTACACCCCCGGCGCGCCCAGCGGCCCGCGCCCCAAGTGACCGTCCGTCAGCAGCGCGTCGTGGCCGCGGGCCGTTCCCGGCACGTAGGACCGCAGCCCGCCGCCCCCGCGCACCAGCGGCAACGCCTGGTCGGCGGCGCGCAGCCGGGCGGCGACGACGGCGCGCCGCTCGGACTGGTAGCTGTCGAGGAGCGCCTCGTGCGGGCCGTGGTGCCAGGCCAGCGCCAGCTTCCAGGCGAGGTTGTCGGCGTCCCTGAGCCCTTCGTCCAGCCCGTGGGTGCCGAGCGCGCCGAGCAGATGGGCCGCGTCCCCGGCGACGAAGACCCGGCCGGCGCGCCAGCGGCGGGCCAGCCGGTGGTGGACGGTGTGCACGCCCGTGTCGAGGAGTTCGTAGGACGGCGTCGGGTCCTGGGTCCAGCCGGTGAGGGTCTCCCGGATGCGGGTGACGAGCAGTTCGGGCGTGACCAGGTCCTTGCCGGGCGGCAGCAGCCAGTCCAGCCGCCACACGCCGTCGGGCAGGGGGCGCGCGGCGATCTCGCCGGCCGAGGGGCCGGACGTGCGCCACGGCGGCATCCGGTGCAGCAGGGCGCGGCCGGGCCAGGGAAGCTCGGTGCGCAGCGCGGCGACGGCGTGCCGCTCCACCGCCGTACGGCCGGGGAAGCGGATGTCCTGGAGCTTGCGGACGGTGGAGCGGGGGCCGTCGCAGCCGACCAGGTAACTGCCGCGCCACCAGGTGCCCCGGGGGCCGCGGGTGCGGGCGGCGACGCCGGAGCGTTCCTGCTCGATCGCGTCGAGGCGGCTGTCGACGGCGATCTCGGCGAGCGGTTCCCGGGCGAGGGCGGCGCGCAGGGCGCCGGTCAGAACGTGCTGGGCGAGGTGCACGGGGGCGGTGAGGGCGGGCTCACCGGTCCCGGAACCCGGGGCGCCGGACGAGGCCGCCGGGTCCGGGGCGCCCCGGCCGGCCGCACGGGCCCGCGCCTCGTTGCCGCGCCCGACGAAGCCGCCTGCGCCGTACTCGCCGTACCCCTCGGCCCCACCGAAACCGACCCCGCCGGAACCGGACGCGGACCCACCGGATCCGGCCCCGCCAGACCCGTATCCACCGGCCCCGGCCCCCTCCGCGCCCTCGACCCCCTCGCTCTCCCCGAACGCGATCTCCCGCATCACCTGCTTGCGCCGCACGGACCGCCATCCGGCCCAACGCATCGCGGCCCCGGCCTCGACCAGCGGCACTCCCGTCAGCCGTTCCACGAGGGCGGCGGTGTCGTCGCGCAGGACGACCGTGCGCGCGAGTCGGGGTTCGTCCGTGCCCGGCCCCTCGTCGAGGACCACGGACGGCACGTCCTGCCGTGCGAGCGCCAGGGCGAGCGTGAGCCCGACGGGCCCCGCTCCGACGATGATCACCGGGTCCACGGCGTGGCACTCCCCGTTCGCGGCGGCGCCCCGAGGGGCGTGAGTGAACAGGAGGTTGGAGCAGGGTGCACGATCACAGAACGTATGCAACCTATTGCCAGTGCTTGCGTCAAGTGACGGGGGGCAGTGGCGATCATGCCACTGCCCCCCGTGTCGCCGCAGGTTATTGAAGGACCATCAGGTCTTTCCGGCCGCTCCGGTCCCGTGCGCCCCACCGATCTCGGCGGCGTTCAGGTCGTCCACGTCCTCGGCGCCGAGCACCGCGCCCGTGCTCCGCTTGCTGCGCCGCAGCCTGCCCTCCAGCCAGCTCGCGAAGCTGGTGAGGAGGAAGTTGAGGACGATGTAGATCACGGCCACCACGATGAAGCTCGGGATGACGTTGGCGTAGTTGGCCGCGAGGGTGCCGCGGGCGTTCAGCAGCTCGGTGAAGCCGAGCATCACGCCGCCCAGGGCGGTGTCCTTCACGATCACGACCAGCTGGCTGACGATCGCCGGGAGCATCGCCGTGACCGCCTGCGGCAGCAGGATGCTGCGCATGACCTGGCTCTTGCGCAGGCCGATCGCCTGGGCGGCCTCCGTCTGGCCCTTGGGCAGCGAGAGGATGCCGGCCCGGACGATCTCGGCGAGCACCGAGGCGTTGTAGAGCACGAGGCCGGTGACGACCGCGTACAGCGGCCGGTCCTCGCTGGAGACGTCCGTGGAACGGGCGTAGAACTCGTTCGCGAACAGCATCAGCAGCAGCACCGGGATGGCCCGGAAGAACTCCACCACCGCGCCGGCCGGGATCCGCACCCAGCTGTGGTCGGACAGGCGTGAGATGCCGAGGACGGCGCCCAGCGGCAGGGCGATGAGCATCGCGAGCGCCGCGGCCTTCAGGGTGTCGCCCAGGCCGGGCAGCAGATAGGTCGTCCATGCCTGGGACTCGGTGAACGGCTTCCACAGGGCCCACTTGAGCTGGCCCTTGTCGTCCATGACCTGCCAGATCCACCACAGCAGCGCGGCGAGCAGGACGAAGAAGACCACCGAGAAGAGCACATTGCGCCGCTTGGCCTTGGGGCCGGGGGCGTCGTAGAGAACGGAGGTCACCGCTTCACCGCCAGTCGCTTGCTCAGCCAGCCGAGGAACAGGCCGGTGGGCAGGGTCAGTACCACGAAGCCGAACGCGAAGATCGCGCCGATGAGCACCGTCTGCGCCTCGTTCTCGATCATTTCCTTCATCAGCAGGGCCGCCTCGCCGACGCCGATCGCCGCCGCCACCGTGGTGTTCTTGGTCAGCGCGATCAGGACGTTGGCCAGCGGGCCGATCACCGAGCGGAACGCCTGCGGCAGCACGACGTACCACAGCACCTGGCTGAAGCTCAGTCCGATGGCGCGGGCGGCCTCGGCCTGTCCGACGGGCACCGTGTTGATGCCGGAGCGCACCGCCTCGCAGACGAAGGCGGCGGTGTAGGCGACCAGGCCGAGCACCGCGAGGCGGAAGCCCTGGACCTCGAAGTCGTCCGGCGCGCCCATGGTCATGCCGAAGATGTCGGCGAGACCGAGCGAGGTGAAGACGATGACCACCGTCAGCGGGATGTTGCGGACGAGGTTCACATAGGCCGTGCCGAAGCCGCGCATCAGCGGAACCGGGCTGACCCGCATGGCGGCCAGCAGAGTGCCCCAGACGAGGGAGCCGACGGCCGAGAACACGGTGAGCTGCACCGTCACCCAGAAGGCACCCAGCAGGGTTGGATTGTCATATTCAGAAAGAAAGTCGAACACGGTCTCCCGCGCTTCCGGGGTCTGTGGCGTACCTGGCGGACGCGGCGCGCCGCCGCCGGGCACTGCGCAGGGCGGCGGCGCGCCGGTGGAACTCCGCGCGACTGGGCGGTCGTGGAGTTCCCGGCGTTACTTGACGATCTCGCCGATCTTCGGGGCCGGCTCGTTCTTGTAGTTGGCCGGGCCGAAGTTGTCCTTGACCGCCGTGTCCCAGGCGCCGTCGCCGACCATCTTCTCCAGCGCGTCGTTGATCTTGTTGACGGTCTCGGTGTCGCCCTTCTTGACGCCGATGCCGTAGTTCTCGTTGCTCAGCTTCAGACCGGCGAGCTTGAACTGGCCCTTGTACTGCTCCTGCGCCGCGAAGCCCGCGAGGATCGAGTCGTCGGTGGTCACCGCGTCGACGGCGCCGCTCTGGAGGCCGGCGATGCACTCCGAGTAGGTGCCGACCTGCTTCAGCTGGGCCTCGGGGGCGATGGTGTCCTTGACGTTCTGCGCGGAGGTCGAGCCGGTGACCGAGCAGAGCTTCTTGCCGTTGAGGTCCGTGCCCTTGGCGATGTCCGAGTCCGCCTTGACCAGCAGGTCCTGGTGGGCCAGCAGGTACGGGCCGGCGAAGTCGACCTTCTGCTTGCGCTCGTCGTTGATCGAGTAGGTGGCCGCGATGAACTTCACGTCGCCGCGGGCCAGCGCGTTCTCACGGTCGGCGCTCTTGGTCTCGACCCACTCGATCTGGTCGGCCTCGTAGCCCAGCTCCTTGGCCACGTAGGTGGCCACGTCCACGTCGAAGCCGGAGAAGGAACCGTCGGGCTCCTTCAGGCCGAGACCGGGCTGGTCGTACTTGATGCCGATCTTGATCTTGTCGCCGCCGCCGGAACCCGAGCCGGTCTCCTCGCTGTCGCCGTCGTCGCCGCCACAGGCGGTCGCGGTGAGGGACAGAACCAGCGCGGCGGCCGCCGCGGCGGTGACCTTGCGGAGCTTCATGGTGAACATCCTTTGCGTGGTGAAAGGGGACGCGGGCCGTCCAGTGCGGGTGACGCGGTACCGCCGCGGGGGAGCGGCGGGCGCGGTCAGTGGTGCAGGATCTTCGACAGGAAGTCCTTGGCTCGGTCGCTGCGCGGATTGCTGAAGAACTGGTCCGGCACAGCCTCCTCGACGATGCGGCCGTCAGCCATGAACACCACCCGGTTGGCGGCCGAGCGGGCGAAGCCCATCTCATGGGTGACGACGATCATGGTCATGCCGTCGCGGGCGAGCTGCTGCATGACCTCCAGGACCTCGTTGATCATCTCCGGGTCCAGGGCGGAGGTCGGCTCGTCGAAGAGCATGACCTTCGGGTCCATGGCCAGAGCCCGGGCGATGGCGACGCGCTGCTGCTGTCCGCCGGAGAGCTGAGCGGGGTACTTGTCGGCCTGCGAGGCCACGCCGACCCGGTCGAGCAGGGCGCGCGCCTTCTCCTCGGCCTGCTTCTTGTCGGCCCTGCGGACCTTGACCTGGCCGAGCATCACGTTCTCGAGCACGGTCTTGTGCGCGAAGAGGTTGAAGGACTGGAACACCATGCCCACGTCGGCGCGCAGCCGGGCCAGCGCCTTGCCCTCGGCGGGCAGCGGCTTGCCGTCGATCGTGATGGACCCGGAGTCGATCGTCTCCAGGCGGTTGATCGTGCGGCACAAGGTGGACTTGCCGGACCCGGAGGGCCCGATGACCACGACGACCTCGCCGCGGGCGATCGTGAGATCGATGTCCTGCAGCACGTGCAACGCGCCGAAGTGCTTGTTGACGTTCTTCAGGACGACCAGTTCGCCGGTCGCGGCCGAGTCTTGCTTGGCCACCGATACTTCGGTCATCGCTATCGGACTCCGTCCTCCTCGCGGTTTCGGAGGACAGTAATAACCCTACGCGACCTGCGTCATTACATCTGAGGGGAATCTGAGCATCACGATCCGATAGCAATCGGACACCTGTCGTAGCAGGGGTGACCGGTGGGAGTATCGGCCGAGTAACTTCGAGGCGCTCGCAACCGGAATGTCCTTGACGCCGTCCCCCTCCATCGGCGTGACTGCCCTGGTGCACGCGCGCGTGCACGACTTCTACCCGAGGGAACCGTACGGCCGGTGAAGCGAAGGGGGCCGGGATGAGACTGCTCCTCGTCGAGGACGACAACCACGTGGCCGCCGCGCTGTCGGCGATCCTGGTGCGGCACGGGTTCGAGGTCACCCACGCCCGCAGCGGCGAGGAGGCCCTCCAGGCGCTCGTCCCGGAGGGCGCCGGCTTCGGCGTCGTCCTGCTCGACCTGGGCCTTCCCGACCAGGACGGCTACGAGGTGTGCGGCAAGATCCGCAAGCGCACCAGCACCCCGGTGATCATGGTCACCGCGCGGTCCGACGTGCGCTCCCGCATCCACGGCCTCAACCTCGGGGCCGACGACTACGTGGTCAAGCCGTACGACACCGGTGAACTGCTCGCCCGCATCCACGCCGTCAGCCGGCGCAGCGTCCCGGAGGAGGCCGCCGGCGCGGGCGACGGAGCGCTGTGCCTCGGTCCCGTGCGCATCGACCTGCCCACCCGCCAGGTGAGCGTGGACGGTACGGCCGTCCAGCTGACCCGCAAGGAGTTCGACCTGCTCGCCCTGCTCGCGCAGCGGCCCGGCGTCGTCTTCCGCCGGGAGCAGATCATCAGCGAGGTGTGGCGCACCAGCTGGGAGGGGACCGGGCGCACGCTGGAGGTGCACGTGGCGTCCCTGCGCGCCAAGCTGCGGATGCCGGCGCTCATCGAGACCGTACGCGGCGTGGGCTACCGGCTCGTCGCCCCCGGCGCGTAGCGGGGCAGGGTGCGCACACGTCTTCTGCCGCTGCTCATCGTCCTGATGGCGGCCGTGCTGCTGGCGCTCGGCATCCCCCTCGCGGTCAGCGTGGCCGCCGCCCAGCAGCAGAAGGTGGTCGTCGACCGGATCGACGACACGGCGTTCTTCGCGGCCCTCGCCCAGTTCGTCACCGCCCCGGCCGGCGGCTCGCGGCAGACCGCGCCCGATCCGCGCCAGGTGACGCTCAGCCGGGAACTGCAGGACTACTACGACGTCTACGGCATTCGGGCGGGCGTCTTCTACGCCGACAAGTCCCCCATGGCCCATGCGCCGCAGCACTGGTTCCTCCCTCAGACGGGCGAGGTGCGCGAGGCTTTCGACGAGGCGCTGCTCAGCCGTCGCAGTGACGATCCCGAGCAGGTGTGGCCATGGCAGCGGGGCCGACTGGTGGTGGCCTCGCCGGTCATCCGCGACGGCGACGTGGTGGCCGTGGTGGTCACCGACTCGCCCACCGGGCCGATGCGGTCGCGGATCCTCCAGGGCTGGCTGGTGATCGCCGCGGGCGAGACGGCCGCGATGCTGCTGGCCGTCGGCGCCGCGCTGCGGCTGACCGGCTGGGTGCTGCGGCCGGTGCGGGTGCTGGACGCCACCACGCACGACATCGCCACCGGCCGGCTCAAGTCGCGGGTCGCCGTGGCCGGCGGGCCGCCGGAACTGCGACGGCTCGCCCGGTCGTTCAACGAGATGGCGGACAACGTCGAGGACGTCCTGGAGCAGCAGCGCGCCTTCGTCGCCGACGCCTCGCACCAGCTGCGCAACCCGCTCGCCGCGCTGCTGCTGCGCATCGAGCTGCTCGCGATGGAGCTGCCCGAGGGCAACCAGGAGATCGCCTCCGTGCAGGCCGAGGGCAAGCGGCTGGCGCGGGTGCTGGACGACCTGCTCGACCTGGCGCTGGCCGAGCACGCCGAGGCGGACCTCCGGCTCACCGACATCGGCGCGCTGGCCGCCGAGCGGGTCGCCGCCTGGGCGCCCACCGCCGAGGCCAAGGGCGTGACGCTGGTCGGCGCCTGCCCGCCCACCACCGCCTGGGCCGACCCCGTCACGCTGTCCAGCGCACTGGACGCGGTGATCGACAACGCGGTGAAGTTCACGCCCGCGGGCGAGCGGGTCGAGGTGACCGTGGCGTCCAACGGCGACACCTCGACCGTCGTGGTCGCCGACCGGGGCCCCGGTCTGACCGACGAGGAGCTGGGCCGGATCGGCGACCGCTTCTGGCGCAGCGGACGCCACCAGAACGTCAAGGGATCGGGCCTCGGCCTGTCCATCACCCGCGCCCTGCTCGCGGCGGCCGGCGGCTCCATCCGCTACGAGCACCACGAGCCGCACGGGCTGAAGGTGACGGTGCGGGTGCCGAGGAACAGTCCTACGGCTTGACCGAGCGGTAGTAGCGCCGGGCGCCGGCGTGCAGCGGGAGCGGGTCGGTGTAGATGGCCGTGCGCAGATCGACGAGCTGGGCGGAGTGCACGGTGTCGCCGATGCCGTCCCGGCTCTTGATCACGGTCCGGGTCAGCCACTCGGTCAGCTCCGGGTCCACGTCCGCGCGGGTGATGAGCACGTTGGACACCGCCATCGTGGGCACCGTGCCGGTCTGCCCGGTCTCGTAGGCCGACTCCGGCATGTTGGTGGCCCGGTAGTAGTGGGCGCCGCCGCCCTGGCCGTGCAGCCGGGCCACGAACTCGGCGTCGATCGGCACGAACCGGAAGTCGAACGCCCCGGCCAGCTCCGACAGACCGTCCGTCGGCAGCCCCCCGGACCAGAAGAAGGCGTCGATCTCGCCCCGCTTCAGCCGGCCCGGCCCGGTGTCGATGCCGTCGGACAGCGGGGTGATGTCGCGCCGCGCGTCGATGTCCTCGGTCCTGAGCACCCGCGTGGCGATCAGCCGCACGCCCGAGTGGGTCGGCCCTATGGCGACCCGTTTGCCGCGCAGATCGGCGACGGACTGGATGTCCGAGTCGCGCGGGACGACGATGTGCACGTAGTCGTCGTAGAGGCGGGCGACCCCGCGCAGATCCCCGGCGCCGGGCCCGTTGTCCATCGCGTACGTCTCCACCGCGTCGGCCGCGGCGATGGTGAAGTCGGCCTCGCCGGTCGCCACCCGGGCCACGTTCTCCTGCGAGCCGTCGCTGTTCTTCAGCCGCACCTCCAGCTCCGGCATGTCCTTGGCCAGCTCGGCGCGCAGCAGGACGCCGTACTTCTGGTAGACGCCGCGCGGGGTGCCGGTGCTGAAGGTGATCGTCCCGCTCGGCGGCTTCTCGCCCAGCGGCAGCAGCCACCACAGCAGCAGCCCGAGAACGACGACCCCGGCCGCCGCGACCCGCAGGGCCCGGCCCGTGACGGGAGAACGGAAGACCTTGGACATGGGCGCGATCCTGCCAGCCGGCGCACGGTGCTGACCAGGGCGGCGAGTCTGCCCGGGCCGAGAGACGAGTGCGCCTAGGCCGAGGTCGCGGGCCACGCCGTCATGGCGTGCTCCGCCACCCGGAGCAGCTCCTCGGTGCTCGCGCCGTCGCGGGCCTGCTGCGACATGCCCTGCATCACGGCGGCGAAGTACACGGCCAGGGCGCGGGTGTCCGTGCCCGGTGGCAGCGAGCCGCCGTCCACGGCCTGGTCGAGGCGCTGCCGGAGGAGGGCGACGTTCGCCTCCCGGCGCTTGCGCAGGTCCGTTTCGACGTCGGCGCTCTGCGGGGAGCAGGTGGCCGCCGCGCTGATCACCAGGCAGCCCCCGGGGTGCCGCGGGTCGGTGTAGGAGACGGCCGCCTCCCGGAGCATGCGGGCGAAGCCCGAGCGCGGATCGTCCGCCGCGTCGAGCGCCCGGCGCAGGAACGCGCCGAACGTGTCGCCGTAGTGGTCGACGACCTCCGCGAAGAGCGTGCGCTTGTCGCCGAAGGCGGCGTAGAGGCTCGGCGGCGAGATGCCCATGGCCGCGGTCAGGTCCGCGATGGACGTGCCCTCGTAGCCGTGCCGCCAGAACAGCAGCGTCGCCCGGGCCAGGGCGGTGTCCCGGTCGAAGCTCCGCGGGCGGCCGCGCCTCGTCGTCGTCACGGCCGAATTTTACAACGATCGCTATTGAATTCGGGGCGCGGGACGTGTTTGTGTGGTGACCGCTGTTTGTGTAGTGATCGCTATGAATTCGGCAGCCCCTGTTCGGGTCTGTTCGGGAGGGACGTCATGGGTACGTTGTCGGGCAAGAAGGCACTGGTCACGGGCGGCGCCCGGGGAATCGGGAGGGCCGTGGCCGAGCGGCTCGGACAGGAGGGGGCGCTGGTGGCCGTGCACTACGGGCGCGACGCGGCGGCCGCCGAGGAGACGGTCGCCGCCGTCCGCGCGCGGGGCGGCGCGGCGTTCGCGGTGCAGGCGCGGCTGGGCGTCCCCGGCGACGTGGAAACCCTGTGGGAGGGCTACGACCGCGAGGTCCTGGAACACGCCGACGGCGCCGGCCTCGACATCCTGGTCAACAACGCGGGCATCTCACCGCGCGGCGAGATCGAGCAGACCACCCCGGAGATGTTCGACGAGGTCGTCGCGGTCAACATGCGCGCGCCGTTCTTCCTCGTGCAGCAGGGGCTCAAGCGGCTGCGCGACGGCGGCCGGATCGTCAACGTCTCCTCCGGGGCGACCCGGGTCGCGCTCACCGACATCATCGCCTACGCCATGACCAAGGGGGCCGTCGACACGTTCACCCGCACCCTCGCCAAGGCGCTGGGACCCCGCGGCATCACGGTCAACGCGGTCGCGCCCGGCATCGTCGACACCGACATGAACGCGTCCTGGCTCCGCGGGAACGAGGCGGCGCGGAGGTCGGCGGCCGAGCTGTCCGCCCTCGGCCGGGTGGGGCGACCGCAGGACGTCGCCGACGTGGTCGCGTTCCTCGCCTCCGACGACGCGCGTTGGGTGACCGGGCAGGTGGTCGACGCGACGGGCGGGGCCATGCTGTGACGGCCGCCTCCGGACCGGGGCCCGGCGGCGCGCCCTTACTCTTGAACCATGACCAGCAGCAGTGACCGGGCCGGAGCGGTGGACGAAGTGGGCGTTACCCGAAGCTACGAGATCCGCACCTACGGGTGCCAGATGAACGTCCACGACTCCGAACGACTGGCCGGGCTGCTGGAGGACGCCGGTTACGTCCGCGCCCCCGAAGGGGCCGACGGCGAGGCCGACGTCGTCGTCTTCAACACCTGCGCCGTCCGGGAGAACGCCGACAACCGGCTGTACGGCAACCTCGGCCACCTGGCCCCGAAGAAGGCCCGGCGCCCCGGCATGCAGATCGCGGTCGGCGGCTGCCTGGCCCAGAAGGACCGCGACACCATCGTGAAGAAGGCGCCCTGGGTGGACGTCGTCTTCGGCACGCACAACATCGGCAAGCTGCCCGTCCTCCTGGAGCGCGCCCGCGTCCAGGAGGAGGCGCAGGTCGAGATCGCCGAGTCGCTGGAGGCGTTCCCCTCCACCCTGCCGACCCGGCGGGAGAGCGCCTACGCGGCCTGGGTGTCCATCTCCGTCGGCTGCAACAACACCTGCACCTTCTGCATCGTCCCCGCCCTGCGCGGCAAGGAGAAGGACCGCCGGCCCGGCGACATCCTCGCCGAGGTCGAGGCCCTGGTGGGCGAGGGCGTCAGCGAGATCACCCTGCTCGGCCAGAACGTCAACGCGTACGGCTCCGACATCGGCGACCGCGAGGCGTTCAGCAAGCTGCTGCGGGCCTGCGGGCGGATCGAGGGCCTGGAGCGGGTCCGCTTCACCTCGCCCCACCCGCGCGACTTCACCGACGACGTCATCGCCGCGATGGCCGAGACGCCGAACGTCATGCCGCAGCTCCACATGCCCCTGCAGTCCGGATCGGACACGGTCCTGAAGGCGATGCGCCGCTCCTACCGGCAGGAGCGCTACCTCGGCATCATCGAGAAGGTGCGCGCCGCCATCCCGCACGCCGCGATCACCACCGACATCATCGTGGGCTTCCCCGGCGAGACCGAGGAGGACTTCGAGCAGACCCTGCACGTCGTCCGCGAGGCCCGCTTCGCGCAGGCGTTCACCTTCCAGTACTCCAAGCGCCCCGGCACCCCGGCCGCCACCATGGACGGCCAGATCCCGAAGGAGGTCGTCCAGGCGCGGTACGAGCGCCTCGTCGCCCTCCAGGAGGAGATCTCCTGGGACGAGAACAAGAAGCAGGTCGGCCGCACCCTGGAGCTGATGGTCGCCGAGGGCGAGGGCCGCAAGGACGGAGCCACCCACCGCCTCTCCGGCCGCGCCCCCGACAACCGCCTGGTCCACTTCACCAAGCCGGACCAGGAGGTGCGCCCCGGCGACGTGGTCACCGTCGAGGTCACCTACGCCGCCCCGCACCACCTCCTCGCCGAGGGCCCGGTCCTCGACGTCCGCCGCACGCGCGCGGGCGACGCCTGGGAGAAGCGCAACGCCGCCGAGCAGGCCAAACCTGCGGGGGTCCTCCTGGGCCTGCCGAAGGTGGGCGCCCCGGCTCCTGTGCCGGTCGCCACGGGCGGCGGCTGCGGCTGCGACTGACGCGCGGGCCGGTTGCCGGACGGGCGGGCTGCCGGGCGGACGGGCGGGTGCCGGGCGGTGCGCTGCGGGGCGCCCGTGGTCCGTTCGCTCCCGGCCCGGTCCGGTGCGGGTGAAGGCCGAGTGCCGGTCCCGCCTGTCGGAGGGTGACACGCCGAGCCCCGGTCCGGCCTGTGGCGGCGGGGGGACACGTCGGGGCTCGGTCCGGCCCGGCGCAGGGGTGACATGCCGACGGCGCCGCCCCGCGGCGATACGCTGCCGATCATGCTTGTCTCCGCCGCAGTCTGTCCCTGCCCGCCGCTCCTCGTGCCCGCCGTCGCCGCGGGGGCCGCGCACGAACTGGACGCCACGCGGGCGGCCTGCACCGACGCGCTCGGCGTGCTCGCCGCCTCCCGTCCCGACGCGCTGGTGGTCGTCGGACCCGCCGAAGGGGCGGGCACGCGCGCGTACCCCGAGGGCACGCCCGGTTCCTTCCGGGGATTCGGCGTCGGCGTCGACGTACGGCTGGGGCGGCCCGACGCGGGGGAGGCGGCCGGCCCGCTGCCGCCCTCGCTCGCCGTCGCCGCGTGGCTGCTGGGGCGGACGGGGTGGGCCGATGCCCCCGTTGAAGGTCTGGCCGTCGGCGAGGAACTCGACGCCGAGGCGTGCGCGCGCGTCGGACGGGACGCCGCCGCGCGGGCCGGGCGGGTGGCGATGCTGGTGATGGGCGACGGCAGCGCCTGCCGCACCGTCAAGGCGCCGGGCTATCTCGACGCGCGCGCCGAGCCCTTCGACGCCGGCGTCGCGCGGGCGCTCGGGACGGCCGACGTCGCGGCGCTCAAGGCGCTGGACGCCGGGCTCGCGCGGCAGCTCAAGGCGGCCGGGCGGGCGCCCTGGCAGGTGCTCGCCGGCGCGGCGGAGGGCGCGGGGCTGTCCGGGGCGCTGCTGTCCGAGGAGGCGCCGTACGGGGTGGGGTACTTGGTCGCGGCCTGGTCGTAGCGGCGTCTTGGCGTGATGGTGCGGTCGTGGCGACTCGCGACGGCGTGACGTGGCGTCTCGCCGTCGCTCAGGTGGCCGGCGGCGGCGTCGGACCGGAGGCGCCGGGTGTGCCGGAGCGTCTGATGCGCCGCCGGGTGCGCCGGGATCGCCGCCCGCCGAGTTTGCGAGACTGGTCGGGTGAGCAGCGCATCCCCCGCACCCCGCGTCATCGCCGTCGTCGGACCGACCGCGGCCGGAAAGTCCGATCTGGGCGTCCACCTCGCCCAGCAGCTCGGCGGGGAGGTCGTCAACGCCGACTCCATGCAGCTCTACCGGGGGATGGACGTCGGCACCGCCAAGCTCACCCCCGAGGAACGCGGCGGCGTCCCCCACCACCTGCTGGACGTCTGGGACGTCACGGTCGCCGCGTCCGTCGCCGAGTACCAGCGGCTCGCCCGCGCGCGGATCGACGCCCTGCTCGCCGAAGGCCGCTGGCCGATCCTGGTCGGCGGCTCCGGCCTGTACGTGCGCGGGGCCGTCGACAACCTCGAGTTCCCCGGCACCGACCCCGAGGTCAGGGCCCGCCTGGAGGAGGAGCTGGCCCTGCGCGGCCCCGGCGCCCTGCACGCCCGCCTCGCCGCCGCGGACCCCGAGGCCGCTCGGGCGATCCTGCCCGGCAACGGACGCCGTATCGTCCGGGCGCTGGAAGTGATCGAGATCACCGGCATGCCGTTCACCGCCAACCTCCCCGGCCACGACTCCGTCTACGACACCCTGCAGATCGGCGTCGACGTCGCCCGCCCGGAGCTGGACGAGCGCATCGCGCGCCGCGTGGACCGGATGTGGGAGGCCGGCCTCGTCGAGGAGGTGCGCGCACTCGAGGCGCAGGGGCTGCGCGAGGGGCGCACGGCGTCACGCGCCCTCGGCTACCAGCAGGTCCTCGCCGCGCTGGCCGGCGAGTGCACCCTGGACGAGGCCCGTGCCGAGACCGTGCGCGCCACCAAGCGCTTCGCGCGCCGTCAGGATTCGTGGTTCAGGCGCGACCCGCGGGTGCACTGGCTCAGTGGGGCCGCGGCGGACCGTGCGGAACTTCCGCGGCTCGCCCTGACGTTGGTCGAACGACCGGTTACAGCCTGATCACGTCATGGCATCGGGACGCACTGGCCGCCGTCCGGGCAACCGGCGGCGTGCCATCATCGAGCTTCGATCGACCAAGTGGAGTCCAAGTCAGGAGGGCGCGTGGCGATGGAGGCCGGCCCTCGCGACACCGCACAAGGCACCGAGCCCGCCACCACGGACAGTGGCGAACCGGAACGCGACGACGACCGTCTGAGCCCCGACGGCCCGGACGAGACGCCGGACGGCGTGACCGCCGACGGTCCCGAGCCCGACGAGGTCTACGTCGGCGGCCCCGAGGTCGAGGTCGAGCTGCGCCCGCAGCGCCGGCTGCGGCTGTGGCAGCTCGCCCCCATCGTCGGCCTGGCCGCGCTGGGCTCCCTGATGTTCGCCTTCCCGCTCGCCTTCGACTTCGGCGACAGCGGGGCCGTGATCGCCATGCTGGGGCTGCTGATCTGCTCCTGCGCGGCCGGCTGGGGCCTGATGGCCGCCCGCAAGGTCGGCGCCACCTGGCCGGGCCTGCCGCAGCGCGGATCGGGCCGGCGGCCGGACTGGCGGGTCGTGCTGGCCTACGTGGTGATCGTGGCCGCGGTCGTCGTGCTCGCCGTGTGGCGCGTGGCGCGGCTGCGCTGAGGCCCGCCGGGCGGGATCGTGGGGCGTTGAGCCGCCGGCCGGCCACAGAGCGGGAGAGCCGACGCACCGGCCGACCACGGGCCGGGGGCGCTGACCCACCGGCCGACCGCGGACCGCTGGGCGCTGATCCGCCGGGGCGGGGCTGCGGGGCGCCGCCCACCGCCGACCCCCGCCGACCGCAGACCGCCGGGTGCCGATCCGCCTGACCCGGGGCGCTGGTTTCGGCGCTGCCGGCGCCGCCCCTTACGATCGGGGGATGAGCACGCGGATCGCCTTCCTCAAGGGCCACGGCACCGAGAACGACTTCGTGATCGTCCCGGATCCGGAGAACGCCGTCGACCTGCCCCCGGCCGCGGTCGCCGCCCTGTGCGACCGGCGCGCGGGCATCGGCGGCGACGGCCTGCTGCACGTCGTGCGGTCCGCCGCGCACCCGGAGGCCCGGGAGATGGCCGCCGAGGCCGAATGGTTCATGGACTACCGCAACGCCGACGGCTCGATCGCCGAGATGTGCGGCAACGGCGTGCGCGTCTTCGCCCGCTACCTCCAGCGCGCCGGGCACACCACCGGGGGAGACCTCGCCGTCGCCACACGCGCCGGCGTGAAGACCGTGCACATCGCCAAGGACGGCGCCGGCGCAGCTGACGGCGACATCACCGTCGGCATGGGCCGCGCCCTGTTCCCGGAGGGCGACGTCACGGTCGCCGTGGGGGAGCGCAGCTGGCCCGCGCGCAACGTCAACATGGGCAACCCGCACGCCGTCGCCTTCGTCGAGGACCTCGCCGAGGCCGGCGATCTGCTGTCGCCGCCGCCGTTCAGCCCGGCCGCCGCCTACCCGGACGGAGTGAACGTCGAGTTCGTCGTGGACCGCGGCCCCGGGCACGTCGCGATGCGGGTGCACGAGCGCGGCTCCGGCGAGACCCGCTCCTGCGGCACGGGCGCCTGCGCCGTCGCCGTGGCCGCCGCCCGCCGCGACGGCGCCGACCCGGCGGTCACCGGCGTGCCGGCGACGTACACCGTCGACCTCCCCGGCGGCCGGCTGGTGATCACCGAACGGCCCGACGGGGAGGTCGAGATGACCGGTCCCGCCGTGATCGTCGCCGAGGGGGAGATCGACGCCGACTGGCTGCGCGCCGCGGCCCGCTGACGGCCCGACAGGGCGTCGGCGCCCCCGCAGGGCATGCAGTATTCGGCCGTAAACGTCGAAATCGTCGCTCGATTGGGTGATCCGTTTCACGCTCGGCGAGAGGCGGCCGATCGCGCGTGATGGGGTCGGTAGCATCAAGCACCGGCGTGGACGGGGGAGATGTCGCCGTCCCTGAGCCGTGTCCGCCATGGGGCACCCCGTCCGCCGGTCCACGCAGCCGGAGGTGCCCATGAATGCGGAGGCCACGAACCCCCCGAGTCCGGGCGTCGTGACGGCCCCGGTCGCCGGAGCCGTCACGGAGCCCGCCGCCGGGACCGCGCCGGGCCGGGCGACGCCCGCGATGCCCCGCAGGAGATCGCTGCCGCGGATCGACCTGCGCCGCCTCGGCCGCGCCGCCCTCCTGGGTCCCGCCGCCCGCGACCGGCTCCCCGACGCCATCGGCCACGTCGTGGACGCCCACCGCGCCCACCACCCCGACGCCGACATCGAACCCCTGCGCCGCGCCTACGTCCTGGCCGAGTCCTCGCACCGCGGCCAGATGCGCAAGAGCGGCGAGCCGTACATCACCCACCCCCTCGCCGTCACCCTGATCCTCGCCGAACTCGGCGCGGAGACCACCACGTTGACGGCCTCCCTGCTGCACGACACCGTCGAGGACACGGATGTGACCCTCGACCAGGTGCGGGAGCAGTTCGGCGAGGAAGTGCGCTACCTGGTGGACGGCGTCACCAAGCTGGAGAAGGTCGACTACGGCGCCGCCGCCGAGCCCGAGACGTTCCGCAAGATGCTCGTCGCCACCGGCAACGACGTCCGCGTGATGTCGATCAAACTCGCCGACCGGCTGCACAACATGCGCACCCTCGGCGTGATGCGCCCCGAGAAACAGGTCCGCATCGCCAAGGTCACCCGCGACGTCCTCATCCCGCTCGCCGAACGGCTCGGCGTCCAGGCCCTCAAGACCGAGCTGGAGGACCTGGTGTTCGCCATCCTCCACCCCGAGGAGTACGAGCAGACAAGGGAGTTGATCGTCGAGAACGCCTCCCGCCCCGACGACCCGCTCGCCGAGATGGCCGAGGAGATGCGCGGCGTGCTGCGCGAGGCCGACATCCAGGCCGAAGTCCTCATCCGGCCACGGCACTTCGTCTCCCTGCACCGCGTCTCCCGCAAACGCGGCCGGCTGCGCGGCGCCGACTTCGGGCGGCTGCTGGTCCTGGTCAACGAGGACGCCGACTGTTACGGCGTCCTCGGCGAACTCCACACCTGTATGACGCCCGTCGTCTCGGAGTTCAAGGACTTCATCGCCGTCCCCAAGTTCAACCTGTACCAGTCGCTGCACACGGCCGTCGCCCGCGAGGACGGCCAGATCGGCGAAGTCCTCATCCGCACCCACCAGATGCACAAGGTCGCCGAGGCCGGCGTCATCGCCCTCGGCAACCCCTACGCGTCGCCCCCCGAGGAGCAGTCCCCGGCCGACGGCGAACGCGTCGACCCCACCCGGCCCGGCTGGCTCTCCCGCCTACTCGACTGGCAGCGCGCCGCGCCCGACCCCGACACCTTCTGGTCGACGCTGCGCGAGGACCTCGCCCAGGACCGCGAGATCACCGTCTTCCGCCCCGACGGCGGCACCCTCGGCCTGCCCGACGGCGCCACCTGCGTGGACGCCGCGTACGCGCAGTACGGCGAGGACGCGCACGCCTGCATCGGCGCCCGCGTCAACGGGCGACTGGCGACGCTGAGCACCGTCCTGCGGGACGGCGACACCGTGCAGCTGCTCATGGGCCAGGACCCTGCCTCCGAGCCCTCCCGGCAGTGGCTGGGGCACGCGCACACCCCGGCCGCCCGCATCGCCATCCAGCGGTGGCTCGCCGCCCATGCGACGGCGTCCGGGGACGACGACGGAAAGCCCGGCCCGGCCCCTGGCGAGGCCCCGGCCGACGAGGCGCCCCCGCGCTTCCTCCCCGACGGCCCCGGCGCCCGCCCCGCGCCCGCCCGCGCGCCCTCGGACCGCCCCGCCCGCACCGCAGACGCCCTGGTCCTCGACCGGCCCGGCGCGAGCGCCCGCCTCGCCGGCTGCTGCACCCCCGTACCGCGCGACGTGGTCACCGGCTTCCTCGTCCGCGGCGGAGTGGTCGCCGTGCACCGCCTCTGGTGCGCCGCCGTCGCGCGGATGAAGGCCGCGGGCCGCACGGAGGTCGGCGTCCGCTGGAACGACGGCGCCGCCGAGACCGCCGGATGCCGTGTCACGCTCGTCGCCGAATCGTTCGGCCGCCCGCATCTGCTCGCCGACCTCACCGAGGCGATCGCCCTGGAGGGCGCCGAGATCGTCTCGGCCACCGTGGAGCCGCCCAGCCGGCAGGGCGTCCGGCACACGTACACCCTCCAGCTCACGGACGCCACCGCGCTGCCCGCCCTGATGCGCGCCATGCGCAAAGTCCCGGGCGTCTACGACGTGGGCCGCTACGACCTGGGCCGCGCCCAGGAACGCGGGGCGGCGCGGTGACGGACGCGCCGAGCACCGCGGCGACTGCCGCGCCGGACCCCACGGTGACGGCCGTACCGGGCGCCGCGGCGACCGCGGCATCGGCCGCCACGGCGACACCCGCACCGCACGCCACGGCGACGGCGTAGCGCGCCCCACCCCGTTCGGGTGGGACCCAGGCGGGACACGCACCCCTGCCCGGCCCGCGCGGTAGCGGTGATGCATGCCGCTCACCTCCACCGACCGGGGCGCCCGGCCCCGTACCACGCCCGCCAACGCCCCGCGGCGGATCAGGCCCGCCCTGCTCGCCACCGCGGTCTGCGCCGCCTGCGCCTGCCTGGTCGCCGCGAGCGCCCCGCCGGCCCCGCTCGGCGTCGGAGACCGCCTCTTCCCGCACCTCGGGAACCCGGGATACGACGTGACGTCGTACGACCTCTCCCTCACCTACCCGGGCCGCAACGACAAGCCCCTGCGCGCGGTCACCGTGATCGACGCCCGGACGACCGCCCGGCTCGACCGCCTCAACCTCGACTTCGCGCGCGGCCGGGTCCACTCGGTCGAGGTCGACGGCGAGCCGGCCGCGCACGCCGCGGCGGGCGAGGACCTCGTGGTGACCCCGCGGGAGCCGCTGGACGCCGGAGAGCGGGTGCGGATCACCGTCGCCCACACCAGCGACCCCCTGCCCGGCAAGGGCCCCGAGGGCGGCTGGCTGCGCACCGCCGGCGGCCTCGCTCTGGCCAACCAGGCCGACGCCGCCCACCTGGTCTTCCCCTGCAACGACCACCCCTCGGACAAGGCCCTGTTCACCGTCCGCGTCACCGCCCCCGGGGGCCACACCGCCGTCGCCGGCGGCGTACGGACCGACGTCGACCGCGACGGCGCCAGCACCACCTGGACGTACCGCACCCTGCACCCGATGGCCACCGAACTCGCCCAGATCTCCATCGGCCGCTCCACCGTGCTGCGCCGCACCGGCCCGCACGGACTGCCCGTCCGCGACGTCGTCCCCACCCGCCACCGGGCCGCGCTCGAACCGTGGCTGCGGAAGACCCCCGGCCAGATCGCGTGGATGGAGAGCAAGGCCGGGCCCTACCCCTTCGAGACCTACGGCGTCCTGGTCGCCGACGCCGCCACCGGCTTCGCCCTGGAGACCCAGACGCTCTCCCTCTTCGAGCGGGGACTGTTCACCGATCCGGCCTACCCCGCGTGGTACGTCGACTCGATCATGGTCCATGAGCTGGCCCACCAGTGGTTCGGCAACAGCGTCAGCCCGCACCGCTGGTCCGACGTGTGGCTGAACGAGGCCCACGCCACCTGGTACGAGGCCCTGTACGCCGAGGAGAAGTCGGGCCGCACGGTCGAGGCGCGGATGAAGACCGCGTACGCCGCCTCCGACCGCTGGCGCGCCGCCGGCGGACCGCCCGCCGCGCCCAAGGCGCCCGAGCCCGGCAACCGCCTCGGCATCTTCCGGCCCAACGTCTACGACGGCGCCGCCCTCATCCTCTACGCCCTGCGCCAGGAGATCGGCCGCCCGGCCTTCGACCGGCTGCAGCGGGCCTGGGCGAGCCGCCACCGGGACGCCACCGCCACCACCGCCGACTTCGTCGCCCTCGCCTCCGAGACCGCCGGACGCGACCTGTCCCGGTTCCTGGAGGGGTGGCTGTACGGCGAGAAGACCCCGCCGATGCCGGGTCACCCGGACTGGAGGACCGGCGGGTGAATAAGGCGGTGACGAGACGGGGCGTGCCGTGCGACCATCGTCGGGTCGGCGGCGCGGTCCGCCACCGGGACACGGCACGGGTCACGGGGAATGTCCCGGGGTACTCGTACGTTGTACCCGACACCCCCTTCCAGCACATCGACGTAAGGATCCAATGACCTCCTCTTCTTCCTTTTCCCAGGACACCAAGCGCTTCGCGCACGACTACCCCGACGGTCTTCGGGCCGATGCCCTGATGGAAGAGGACGTCGCCTGGAGCCACGAGATCGACGGCGAGCGGGACGGCGACCAGCTCGACCGCTCCGAGCGCGCGGCTCTGCGCCGCGTCGCGGGCCTCTCCACCGAGCTCGAGGACGTCACCGAGGTCGAGTACCGGCAGCTCCGTCTGGAGCGGGTCGTCCTCGTCGGCGTCTGGACCACGGGGACCGTGCAGGACGCCGAGAACTCCCTCGCGGAGCTGGCCGCCCTCGCGGAGACCGCCGGCGCGCTCGTGCTCGACGGCGTGATCCAGCGCCGCGACAAGCCCGACGCCGCCACCTACATCGGCTCCGGCAAGGCCGAGGAACTGCGCGACATCGTGCTCGAGACGGGCGCCGACACCGTCATCTGCGACGGTGAGCTGAGCCCCGGCCAGCTGATCCACCTCGAGGACGTCGTCAAGGTCAAGGTCATCGACCGCACCGCCCTGATCCTCGACATCTTCGCCCAGCACGCCAAGTCCCGCGAGGGCAAGGCGCAGGTCGCGCTCGCGCAGATGCAGTACATGCTGCCGAGGCTGCGGGGCTGGGGTCAGTCGCTGTCCCGTCAGATGGGCGGCGGCAAGGGCGGCGGGCTGGCCACCCGCGGTCCCGGTGAGACCAAGATCGAGACGGACCGGCGCCGGATCCGCGAGAAGATGGCGAAGATGCGCCGGGAGATCGCGGAGATGAAGACCGGGCGCGACGTCAAGCGCCAGGAGCGCCGCCGCCACAAGGTGCCCTCGGTCGCCATCGCCGGATACACCAACGCCGGAAAGTCGTCGCTGCTCAACCGCCTCACCGGCGCCGGCGTCCTGGTCGAGAACGCCCTGTTCGCGACCCTGGACCCGACCGTCCGCCGGGCCGAGACGCCGAGCGGCCGGCTCTACACGCTGGCCGACACCGTCGGCTTCGTCCGCCATCTGCCGCACCACCTGGTCGAGGCGTTCCGCTCCACGATGGAGGAGGTCGGCGAGTCCGACCTGATCCTGCACGTGGTCGACGGTTCGCACCCGGTCCCGGAGGAGCAGCTGGCCGCCGTGCGCGAGGTGATCAGGGACGTCGGCGCCACCGACGTCCCCGAGATCGTCGTGATCAACAAGGCCGACGCGGCCGACCCGCTGGTGCTCCAGCGGCTGCTGCGGATCGAGAAGCGGTCCATCGCCGTCTCGGCCCGTACCGGCCAGGGCATCGCCGAACTGCTCGCGCTGATCGACGACGAGCTGCCGCGTCCGTCCGTGGAGATCGAGGCGCTCGTGCCGTACACGCACGGCAAGCTGGTGGCCCGCGCCCACGACGAGGGCGAGGTGCTGTCCGAGGAGCACACCGCGGAGGGCACGCTGCTCAAGGTGCGGGTGCACGAGGAGCTCGCGGCGGAACTGACGCCGTACATCCCGGCGCCGGCCGCCTAGGCGGCGCCGCACACGCCGGTCGCCGTGCATGCGGAAGGGCCCGCCCCCCCCCGGGGGGGGGGGCGGCGCCCCGGCCCCCCCGCCGGGGGGGTGGGCCCG
>NZ_JBEXOP010000063.1:0-24346 GCF_040611575.1 Streptomyces sp. NPDC006610 | reverse complement strand
GCCGCCGCCCCGGCCCTCCCCGGGGCGGCGGCCGGCCACGACGATCCGGCGCCCGCCTCTGGTGAACGCCTTTGACGAGGTCCCCTGCACGGCGTGCAGGTTGCCCGCACGGCGTCGCTCATGAGCCCGCGACGCCTGCCGGTGGCCGCCGCACTGCCGTGACGCCCGGTTCCGGCCGTGGCGCCCGCGGGCGTGCACGATCCGTCAACCGGCCTGCGCTGTGCGGGCCGTTCACCATCGCCCCGGTGGCCGATGCTCACGGTGAGACGACCGCGACGGCGGTCACCGGCTGGTGAGGAGGTGTCCCGTGGGCGGTATTCACCCGTGGCGTCCCTGGTAATCGGGAGCGATGCATCCGCGTCGTGGTTCAGGGAGGCGCGTGTCGTGTCCCTGAACCACGACAGGCTTCGGGCGGGACGCGGCATTCGGCGAGGTGCTCCGGGGCGTCCGGCGCGGCGGACGGCGGTGGGACGGCGTACCCCGCATGATCAACTGACCGGCACCCGCCGGGTCCCAGCAGGCGTCATCACGTCAGGAGCCGCGTAACCCCATGAACGCCTCACTCGCCCTGAAGACGCGCCAGGAGGTCATCGAGGCCTACCGGGCCCAACTGCGCGCCATGATCGACGGCGATGCCGGCGCCCTCGACGCCCTCCTGGACGAGGGCTTCACGCTCACGCACCCCACGGGCGAGGAGCAGCCGAAAGCCGTGTGGCTGGCCCAGGTGGGGGGCGGGGAGTGCGCGTACCACGGGGTCGAGGAGAAGACCGTGACCGTCGGGATCGACGGCGATACGGCCCGTCTCGTCGGCCGCGTCGTCGCCGACGCGACCGTGCACGGCACGCGTGCGGAACGGCGTCTTCAACTGACCATGGAGTACCGGCAGGCGGGCGACGCGGGCGACAGGGGCGACACGTGGATCGCCCTGCGTGCCGTCGCCAGGGACTGGTGAACGGCGGGCCGCGTCCGGCCGTACTCGCGGACCTCTGCCGAAGCTGCGGATGCCGGTGAACGCAGTGCCATCACCTGATATCCGGCACCATCACCTGACACTCGGCACCATCACCTGACACCCAGCGCCATCACCTGACATCCGGCTTCATCACCCGACACCTTGCGGAATCACTCGGACGAGCGAGATTCGACGGTCTTGCCCTCGATGTTTCGGGAGGAAACGGGCGCTTCCGGTCGCGGACCGTGTCGCTGTTCGGCCGAACGGGTGACGTCGCGTAAGAATTGGCCGGTGCAGGCGATGAGCGAGTCAGATCGGGGGAGCCGGTGAACGGTCACGACGTCACCGATGAACAGTGGGAAGGGCTCGCCCAGGTCGTTCCGCTGCGCGGCCGGGACGCCTGGCCGTCGGCGGTGAACCACCGCGCGTTGCCGGAGGCGGAGACCGAGACGCGGCGGCGTTTCGTCGTGCTCCGGGTGAACGTGTTCGCGGACGCCCGCGAGGTCGCCGAGACACTGATGTCGGGCATCCCCGTGCTGCTCGACCTGACCGGCGCCGAGAACGAGGTCGCCAAGCGGGTGCTGGACTTCAGCACGGGCGTCGTCTTCGGACTGGGCAGCGGGATGCACCGGGTGGACCGGAACGTGTTCCTGCTGACCCCGCCCGGCACCGAGGTGCAGGGGCTCATGGAGGGCGCGGGGATCCCCGGCGCCGGCGACTGAGACGCCGGCGGGCGGAGGCTGCGGCGGGCGAGGCTCCGGCGGTCCGTGCGTCGGCCGAGGCGTCCGCCAGGCGCGCCGTGCCCGCCCGACGCGCAGGGACGGCGAGGGTTCCGCATCGGTGCACGGCCGACGGGCCCCGAGGGCCGGTCCGGCTCGACGCCGCCGTACAGGCGGAGCCCGAGCTGCGCAACGTCGGCGAGCGGCCGTCGGCGGGCGGCCTGGTGCTGCCGGCGACGGCGCTGCGCGACCCCGGGCGGGGGGCCGTGCAGGCGGCCCGGCAACCGCCGGGTCCGCGCCGGCTGCGCCGGGCCCGTCGTCGACGTCCTCGCGGACGGGGGGAGCGGGGCACATCCGGTGCGTCGGCGCGGTGAGCGACGGCTCCCGGTGCGCGGAGCAGGTCGACGTGACGGTGGTACACCTGAAGCCGTGACAGAACCTTCCGACCTGGACCGACTCCGGCGCCGACTGGCCGAGTTCGCCGCCGCGCGCGACTGGCAGCCGTACCACACCCCCAAGAACCTCGTCTCCGCCCTGAGTGTGGAGGCCGCCGAACTGGTCGAGATCTTCCAGTGGCTGACGCCGGAGGAGTCGGCGCGGGTGATGGACGACCCCGGCACGGCGCACCGGGTGCGGGACGAGGTCGCCGACGTGCTCGCCTATCTGCTCCAGTTCTGCGAGGTGCTCGGCATCGATCCGCTGGCCGCGCTCGACGCGAAGATCGACCGGAACGAGCGCAGGTTCCCGCGGCCGGATCGTGACGGCGGGGTGTGACGCCCGGGTGTCCTGCGGGCGACGCGCAGGGAGCGATCTGATCCACTTTCACTCTCCGTAGTGGAAAGCGAGGGTGAATCCGAATTGTTGTCCGCAGATTTCCGTCTTCCTCTGGCTTTTCGTCTCAACGCCCTTCACTCTGGGTAGTGGACAGGTGGAGTGAAGTTCGGGCGGACGCGCTTCGGCGCGGCGGGACAGACCGGGGGCAGCCCATGGATGCGGTGCGGCTCATCCTGACGAGCAGGCGTGCCCTGGCGGGTAGCGGTGACACGCCGCAGATCATCACGGAGGTGTGGCAGGCACAGTCCCTCGCCCAGGCGATAGGGAGCCGGCTGGCGGTCTTCGGCCCGCCCGAACTGCGCGGCGAGGCCATCGGGTTGACGGAGCTGGCGGGCAGAGGGTGCGGGGTGCTGGAGACGCCGGAGCTGGCCAAGGGCGAGCTGCGCGCGGCCCAGCTGACCGAACTGGGCGACGCCCGGCAGGCGTTGACGTTCCTCGGCGGCCTCCTCGGCGAGGTCGGCATCGCCCTCGTCGGCATAGCCTGCGCCGCCCCCGACGAGAGCACGTACTGGATGTGCATGGAGGCCATCGACGCGGCGGACGAGTCCAGGGACCGCGTCCTGGAGATGCTGCGCCGGCTCGCGGACCGGGAAGAGGCGATACCCGTGCGGGAGGCGGGGTAGCGGGGCGGGCGGGAGGGGAACGGGTGGCCGGAGGGAAGGGGCGGGCCGCGTCCGGGTGAGGGCCGTCCCGGGCGGGGGCCGGGGGCAGGCCCGTCGCGCGCTAGGGATCGTGGGACGGGGCAGGATGGGGGGTATGGATCTTCGCATCTTCACCGAGCCCCAGCAGGGGGCGACCTACGACACCCTGCTCGCCGTGGCCAAGGCCACCGAGGACCTCGGCTTCGACGCCTTCTTCCGTTCCGACCACTATCTCAGGATGGGCTCCGGAGACGGCCTCCCCGGCCCCACCGACGCCTGGATCACCCTCGCCGGCCTCGCCCGTGAGACCAAGCGGATCCGGCTCGGCACGCTGATGACCGCCGGTACGTTCCGGCTGCCCGGCGTGCTCGCCATCCAGGTCGCCCAGGTCGACCAGATGTCCGGCGGGCGCGTCGAGTTCGGGCTCGGCGCGGGCTGGTTCGAGGAGGAGCACACGGCGTACGGCATCCCCTTCCCGAAGGAGAAGTTCGGCCGCCTGGAGGAGCAGCTGGAGATCGTCACCGGGCTGTGGGCGACGGAGGTCGGCCGGACCTTCGACTTCCGGGGCACGTTCTACGAGCTGAAGGACTCGCCCGCGCTGCCCAAGCCGGTGCAGCCGAAGATCCCGGTCCTCATCGGCGGGCACGGCCCGCGCCGCACCCCGCGGCTGGCGGCCAGGTTCGCCGACGAGTTCAACATGCCGTTCGCCTCGATCGAGGACAGCGAGCGCCAGTTCGGCCGGGTCCGTGCCGCCGCCGAGGAGGCCGGCCGCAAGGGCGACGACCTCGTCTACTCCAACGCCCTCGTGGTCTGCGTCGGCAAGGACGACCAGGAGGTCGCCCGCCGCGCCGCCGCCATCGGACGCGAGGTGGACGAGCTGAAGGCGAACGGCCTGGCGGGTTCACCGGCCGAGGTCGTCGACAAGATCGGCCGTTACGCCGCGGTCGGTTCCCGGAGGATCTACCTCCAGGTCCTCGACCTCCACGACCTGGACCACCTGGAGCTGATCTCGGCGCAGGTCCAGTCCCAGCTGTAGGGCCGGACGGGGTGGGCCCGCACGGGGTGGGGCCGGGTCAGGGCGGTGCTCCGGCTCCCGGTCACGGGCCCTCGCCCGGGCGGGCCCCACCCGCGCCGGCCGGCGGCGCCGACTGCTCCTTCTGCCACGCCCCCACGCCCAGCTTCCCCGTCGTGCCCAGGTCCAGCTCCGGCGTCACCATCACCGGATCGGCCCCGGGCTTGGCCCAGGTACGCACGTAGGCGGCGTGCACGGGCTCGCCGAACTCCGTGGTGTTGCGCCACACCAGCGTCGCGTGGGCCCGCTCGCCGGGCTTCAGGGCGAGCGGCAGGGGCGGGGCGTCGGCGCCCGTGCCCGTGCTGATCGCGCTGCCGCCCCGCAGCACGCGCACGCCCTCGACCGGCTCGTGTTCCTCGTCGAGGAGTTCGAGTCGCGGGTAGCCCTCCAAGCGGTACGTCCCGGTGCCGCAGTTCTCCAGGCGGAGCCCGACGACCCGCAGCCCCATCGCAGCGTCGCCCCGGTCCGTGTACACCCGCACCCCCGACTCCGGGCACGGACCTCCCGTCGACGGCGCCTCGTCGGCCGGCACGCTGCGCACCTGGACGATCCGCGCGGTCGGCGTGCCGGCGGACAAGCTCAAGGCGGCGTGGTCGAGCGTCCGCCGCACGGTCGTTCCGGGCGCGACGGACGGCACCGTCTCCTCGCGGCTGTCCATGGCCGCCCCGGTGGGCGACCGAAGGCTGAACACGACGGTGTAGGTGAGCGCCCGCGTCCCGGAGTTGGTGACCTCCCACTCCACGACCTCGCACGCGGGCCCGGTCACACCGGTGATCCGGACGCCGTCCAGTTCCGTCTCGCCCGACGACGCCCCGTCCGCGGACGTCCCGCCCGGCTCCGCGCCCTCCGGCGCCGTCCCGCCCGGCTCCGCTGCGCCCGGCTCCGTCCCCGCCGACGGCGACGCCGCACACCCCGCGTCCGCCGAACCGCCCCCACCGGCGCCCCCGCCCCCCGCGCCGGCGCGCTGCGTCCCGCACCCGCCCGCGAGCAGCACGGCGGCGGTGACGGTGACGGACAGAACGGCCAGGGGAGTGGAGCGGCGTGTGCGCCGAGACGTAGGCATGGCCCGAGTCGATCAGCCGCGGCCCCCGGCCACTGTGACGGAAGCCACCATTCCGGTCACAGCCCTGTCACAGACCGCCCGGAAAACCGCAGGAGCCCATGCTCCGTTGTCTGTACCTTGTCAGGACCGTCGCGGGCGTGAACCCGCACCTCAGAACCTTTCCAGCGACCTGTCGACCCTTCAAGCGCCCTTCCAAGCGCCCCCAAGCGACCCTTCAAGCGCCCCTTCAAGCCTTCGAGGCCACGTTGTTCCTGACGATCACCACCACCGGCACCCCGGAACGCCCCGCCACCGATCTCGGCTACCTGCTGCACAAGCATCCCGACAACGCGCAGGCGTTCTCCACCTCCTACGGCACGGCACACGTCCTCTACCCCGAGGCGACCGCCGAGCAGTGCACGGCGGCGCTGCTGCTGGAGGTCGACCCGGTGGCGCTGGTCCGGCGCGGCAAGGGCAAGGGCCGCGGCGGCGCACCCGACGCCGCGCTCGCCCAGTACGTCAACGACCGCCCGTACGCGGCCTCCTCGCTGCTCGCCGTCGCCCTGAGCGCGGTCTTCTCCAGTGCGATGCGCGGGGTGTGCGCCGCCCGGCCCGAGCGCGCCGGCGAACCGCTGCCGCTGCGCATCGAGGTGCCCGCACTGCCCGCCCGCGGCGGACCCGGCCTGGTGGGGCGGCTCTTCGAGCCGCTCGGCTGGACGGTGACCGCCGAACCGGTGCCGCTGGACACGCGGTTCCCCGAGTGGGGCGACTCGCGGTACGTGCGCCTCGTGCTGGAGTCGCGGACGCCGACGCTCGCCGAGGCCCTGCGCCACTTGTACGTGCTGCTGCCGGTGCTGGACGACGCCAAGCACTACTGGGTCTCCTCCGACGAGGTCGACAAGCTGCTGCGGGCCGGCGAGGGCTGGCTGCCCGGTCACCCCGAGCAGCAGCTGATCACCAGCCGCTATCTGTCGCGCCGCTGGTCGCTGACCCGGCAGGCGCGGGAGCGGCTGGAACTGCTGCGGCTCGCGGAGGCCGACGACAGCGAGGTCGAGGAGATCGACAACGCGGTCGCGGCGGAGACGGACGCCGAGACGGAGGAGGAGAAGCCGACGCCGCTCGCGGTGCAGCGGCGGGAGGCCGTCCTCGCCGCCCTGGAGCGGTCCGGCGCGGCCCGTGTCCTCGACCTCGGCTGCGGACAGGGCCAGTTGGTGCAGGCGCTGCTCAAGGACGTCCGGTACACGGAGATCGTCGGCGTGGACGTGTCGATGCGGGCGCTGACCATCGCCTCCCGGCGGCTGAAGCTGGACCGCATGGGCGAACGGCAGGCCGCGCGCGTCCGGCTCGTCCAGGGCTCCCTCGCCTACACCGACGCCCGGCTCAAGGGGTACGACGCCGCCGTGCTGAGCGAGGTCGTCGAGCACGTCGACCCGCCCAGGCTGCCCGCCCTGGAGTACGCGGTGTTCGGCTCGGCCCGCCCTCGCACGGTTCTCGTGACGACCCCGAACGTCGAGTACAACGTCCGCTGGGAGTCCCTCCCCGCCGGACACGTCCGGCACGGCGACCACCGCTTCGAGTGGACCCGCGCCGAGTTCCGGGCCTGGGCGGAGCGGGTCGCCAGACGGCACGGCTACGGCGTGGAGTTCGTTCCGGTGGGGCCGGACGACCCGGAGGTGGGCCCGCCCACCCAGATGGCCGTGTTCACCCTCGGACAGACCCCCGACGAGACCCCCGACGAGACCCCCGACAAGACCCACGACAAGACCCTCGACAAGACCCTCGACGCGGCCCACCACTCGGCCGACGACTCGGCCGACGACGAGAAGAAGAAGGAGGCGACGGCCGCATGACCACCACCCCGATCACCGATAACCGCACCCGGGGCCGGGTGCTCCCCGTCACCGACCTCTCCCTCGTCGTGCTCGTCGGCGCGTCCGGCTCGGGCAAGTCCAGCTTCGCCCGCCGTCACTTCGGGCCGACCGAGGTCATCTCCTCCGACTTCTGCCGCGGGCTCGTCTCCGACGACGAGAACGACCAGAGCGCCACCCGCGACGCCTTCGACGTCCTGCACTACATCGCGGGCAAGCGTCTGGCCGCCGGCCGCCGCACGGTCGTCGACGCCACCAGCGTGCAGCAGGACGCGCGGCGCCAGTTGATCGAGCTGGCGCGGCAGTACGACGTGCTGCCCATCGCCATCGTGCTCGACGTGCCGGAGGAGGTGTGCGCCGAACGCAACGCCGCGCGCTCCGACCGCGCCGACATGCCCCGCCGGGTCATCCAGCGGCACGTCCGCGAACTGCGCCGTTCCCTGCGGCGCCTGGAGCGCGAGGGCTTCCGCAAGGTGCACGTCCTGCGGGGCGTCGAGGAGGTCGAGAACGCCACCGTCGTCACCGAGAAGCGGTTCAACGACCTCACCCACCTCACCGGTCCGTTCGACGTCATCGGTGACATCCACGGCTGCTCCGCCGAACTGGAGGCGCTGCTCGGCAAGCTCGGCTACGTCGACGGCGTGCACCCGGAGGGCCGTACGGCCGTCTTCGTCGGCGACCTCGTGGACCGCGGCCCGGACAGCCCGGGCGTGCTGCGCCGGGTGATGTCGATGGTGGGCTCGGGCAACGCGCTGTGCGTGCCGGGCAACCACGAGAACAAGTTCGGGCGCTTCCTGCGCGGGCGCAAGGTGCAGCACACGCACGGTCTCGCCGAGACCGTCGCGCAGATGGAGGGCGAGAGCGAGGAGTTCCGGCAGCAGGTGCGGGAGTTCCTCGACGGGCTCGTCAGCCACTACGTCCTCGACGGCGGCCGGCTCGTCGTCTGCCACGCCGGGCTGCCGGAGAAGTACCACGGTCGCACCTCGGGCCGGGTCCGCTCGCACGCGCTGTACGGCGAGACCACCGGCGAGACGGACGAGTTCGGGCTGCCGGTGCGCTACCCGTGGGCCGAGGACTACCGGGGCCGCGCGGCCGTCGTCTACGGCCACACCCCGGTCCCCGAGGCGACCTGGCTGAACAACACCATCTGCCTGGACACCGGCGCGGTCTTCGGCGGCAAGCTGACCGCGCTGCGCTGGCCGGAGCGGGAGCTGGTCGACGTACCGGCGCAGAAGGTCTGGTACGAGCCGGTGAGGCCGCTGCGGTCCGAGGCGCCCGGGGGGCACGACGGCCGGCCGCTGGACCTGGCCGACGTGCACGGCCGCCGCGTGGTGGAGACCCGTCACGCCGGGCGGAT
The DNA here is from genome assembly GCF_040611575.1 of Streptomyces sp. NPDC006610. Classification (NCBI taxonomy): domain Bacteria; kingdom Bacillati; phylum Actinomycetota; class Actinomycetes; order Kitasatosporales; family Streptomycetaceae; genus Streptomyces; species Streptomyces sp. NPDC006610. The sequence continues at coordinate 15,861 of NZ_JBEXOP010000063.1, read as the reverse complement.
ATCGGTGCGCGAGGAGAACGCGGCGGCTGCCCTGGAGGTCATGAGCCGTTTCGCGGTCGACCCGAGACTGCTGCCGTACCTCCCGCCGACCATGGCGCCGACGGCGACCTCGCGGGAGGAGGGGTATCTGGAGCACCCCGCGGAGGCGTTCGCGCAGTACGCGCGCGACGGCGTCGAGCGGGTGGTGTGCGAGGAGAAGCACATGGGCTCGCGGGCGGTGGCGCTGGTGTGCCGTGACGCGGAGGCCGCGCGGAAGCGGTTCGGCGTCGGGGGAGCCCCCGGCGCGGGCGACGCCGAGCACGGGGCGGGGCCGACCGGCTCGCTGTACACCCGTACCGGCCGGCCGTTCTTCGACGACGCGGTCACCGAGGAGATCCTCGGGCGGGTGCGGGCGGCGGCCGACGCGGCCGGGCTGTGGGACGAGCTGGACACCGACTGGCTGCTGCTGGACGCCGAGTTGATGCCGTGGTCGCTGAAGGCGTCCGGCCTGCTGCGCAGCCAGTACGCCGCGGTCGGCGCCGCCTCCGGCGCGGTGTTCCCCGGCGCGCTCGCCGCGCTGGAGGGCGCGGCGGCCCGCGGCGTCGACGTGTCCGGCCTGCTGGCACGCCAGCGCGAACGGGCCGCGGACGCGGCGGCGTTCACCGACGCGTACCGGCGCTACTGCTGGACCACCGAGGGCCTGGACGGCGTGCGCCTCGCGCCCTTCCAGATCCTGGCCGTCCAGGGCCGCAGCCTCGCCGGGCTTCCGCACGACGAGCAACTCGCCCTGCTCGACCGGCTGGTCGAGCACGACGGTACCGGTCTGCTGCAGACCACCCGCCGCCTGTACGTCGACACCGGCGACGCCGAGTCGGTGCGGGCGGGCGTCGACTGGTGGCTGGAGACGACCGCCCGCGGCGGCGAGGGCATGGTCGTCAAGCCGCTCGGCGCCCTGGTGCGGGACCCGCAGGGCCGGCTGGTCCAGCCGGGCATCAAGTGCCGGGGCCGGGAGTACCTGCGGATCATCTACGGTCCCGAGTACACGCGCCCCGAGAACCTCGCCCGCCTGCGCAACCGCTTCCTCAACCACAAGCGGTCCCTCGCCGCCCGCGAGTACGCGCTCGGCCTGGAGGCACTGGACCGGCTGGCGGAGGGCGAGCCGTTGTGGCGCGTCCACGAGGCGGTGTTCGGGGTGCTGGCGCTGGAGTCGGAGCCGGTGGACCCGAGGCTCTGACCGCCGTGGTGGCGGGTCCGGCCCACCGGGCCCGTCACCACGCGACCCCACGGGAGGGTTGCGGAGGGGGCGGCGCGGCGGCGGCGCTCATGACGCGCCCCACCCCGCCCCGACGCACGCGCCCCCCGACACACCCGCCCCCGCCCCCGCCCGCAGGGGCGGCCCCCACCCGCAGGGCGCGCCGTCCCCCCGCCGAAGGAGGATGAACCCGGGCCCGAATGGTCAGGATGGAGGCATGGGATTCCACGTCGACTCCGAGGCCGGGCGGCTGCGCCGCGTCATCCTGCACCGGCCCGATCTCGAACTCAAGCGGCTCACGCCCAGCAACAAGGACGCCCTGCTCTTCGACGACGTGCTGTGGGTGCGCCGGGCGCGCGCCGAGCACGACGGGTTCGCCGACGTGCTGCGCGACCGGGGCGTCGAGGTGCATCTCTTCGGCGACCTGCTCGCCGAGACACTGGAGATCCCGGAGGCCCGCGCCCTCGTCCTGGACCGGGTCTTCGACGAGAAGGAGTACGGCCCCCTCGCCGCCGGCCACCTGCGCGCCGCCTTCGACGGCCTGCCCACGCGGGAGCTGGCCGAGGCGCTGGTCGGCGGCATGACGAAGCGGGAGTTCCTGGAGGGGCACGCGGAGCCGACCTCGGTCCGCTTCCACGTCATGGACCTGGACGACTTCCTGCTGCGCCCCCTCCCGAACCACCTGTTCACCCGCGACACCTCCGCCTGGATCTACGACGGCGTCTCGATCAACGCGATGCGCTGGCCCGCCCGGCAGCGCGAGACCGTGCACTTCGAGGCGATCTACCGGCACCACCCGCTGTTCCGCGCCGAACCGTTCCACCTGTGGTCCGAGGGGCAGGCCGACTACCCGTCGACCATCGAGGGCGGGGACGTGCTCGTCATCGGCAACGGCGCCGTACTGATCGGCATGAGCGAGCGGACCACGCCGCAGGCCGTGGAGATGCTCGCGCACAAGCTGTTCGCCGCCGGCTCCGCGCGGACCATCGTCGCCCTCGACATGCCCAAGCGGCGGGCGCTGATGCACCTGGACACGGTGATGACGATGGTCGACGGCGACGTCTTCACCCAGTACGCGGGCCTCGGCATGCTCCGCTCGTACACCATCGAGCCGGGCGTGGGGGAGAAGGAGCTGAAGGTCACCGACCATCCGCCCGAGCACATGCACCGCGCCATCGCCGCCGCCCTCGGACTGAGCGAGATCCGGGTGCTGACCGCGACCCAGGACGTCCACGCCGCCGAGCGCGAGCAGTGGGACGACGGCTGCAACGTCCTCGCCGTCGAGCCGGGCGTCGTCGTCGCCTACGAGCGCAACGCCACCACCAACACCCACCTGCGCAAGCAGGGCATCGAGGTCATAGAGATCCCGGGCAGCGAGCTGGGGCGGGGCAGGGGCGGCCCGCGGTGCATGAGCTGCCCGGTGGAGCGGGACGCCGTATAACCGCATGGGGGCGGTAGGACCCGATACCGACGGTTCCGTTCCTCCGCCTCCATGGACAAACACCACCCGGGCGTATATAAATTCTGAACTTCGTATAGAGTTCCATCCGTCCCGTGACCGTCCCGTCCACCTCTGGAGCGCCCCTCATGGCGACAGTCCCGACCGCCCTCGCCGGCCGCCACTTCCTCAAAGAGCTCGACTTCACACAGGAGGAGTTCCGCGGCCTGGTGGAGCTGGCCGCCGAGCTGAAGGCCGCGAAGAAGGCCGGGACGGAGACCCAGTACCTGCGCGGCCGGAACATCGCGCTGATCTTCGAGAAGACCTCCACGCGCACCCGCTGCGCCTTCGAGGTCGCCGCCGCCGACCAGGGCGCGTCCACCACGTACCTCGACCCCTCCGGCTCGCAGATGGGGCACAAGGAGTCCGTACGGGACACCGCGCGCGTCCTCGGCCGGATGTACGACGCCATCGAGTACCGCGGCGACAGCCAGGCCAACGTCGAGGAACTGGCCGCCCACGCCGGCGTGCCCGTCTACAACGGCCTCACCGACGACTGGCACCCCACCCAGATGCTCGCGGACGTGCTCACGATGACCGAGCACTGCGCCAAGCCGCTCGGCGAGATCGCCTTCGCCTACCTCGGCGACGCCCGCTTCAACATGGGCAACTCCTACCTGGTCACCGGCGCCCTGCTCGGCATGGACGTACGGCTGGTCGCCCCCAAGTCCTACTGGCCCGCGCAGGACGTCGTGGACCGCGCCCGGGCCCTCGCCGAGACCAGCGGGGCCCGCATCACGCTCACCGAGGACGTCGCCGAGGGCGTGGCGGGCGCCGACTTCGTCGCCACGGACGTGTGGGTGTCCATGGGGGAGCCCAAGGAGGTCTGGGACGAGCGGATCGCGGCCCTGGCGCCGTACGCCGTGACCATGGACGTGCTGCGCGCCACCGGCAACCCGGACGTGAAGTTCCTGCACTGCCTGCCCGCCTTCCACGACCTGGGCACCAAGGTCGGGCGCGAGATCCACGAGACCCACGGGCTGGAGTCCCTGGAGGTCACGGACGAGGTCTTCGAGTCGGCCCACTCGGTGGTCTTCGACGAGGCGGAGAACCGGCTGCACACGATCAAGGCGGTGCTGGTCGCGACGCTGGCCTGAACCGCGCCGCGCGGGTGGGGCGACGCGCCGGAGCCCTGCCCGCGTCCGTCACGCCGGGCGGGGCCGCCACTGCCGGGGCACCGCGGCCAGCCGGAACCACACCGCCTTGCCCGACTCGGTGGGGCGGTGGCCGCAGGACGAGCTGAGCGTGCGGATCAGCAGAAGGCCCCGCCCGTGCTCCTGCCAGGGGTCGGGCTCGCCGTCGGCCGGGTGGACCAGCCGGCCGGGCGGCGCCGGGTCGGGGTCGTGCACCTCGACCTTGCAGCCCGTCGGCACCAGCTCCACCACCAGCTCTATCGGGGCGTCGCCGGCGGTGTGCTCGACCGCGTTCGCCACCAGTTCGGCGGTGAGCAGCTCGGCGGTGTCGCTGTCGGCTCCGTGCTCCAGCTCGGCGAGGGCGGTACGCACCAGTGCGCGGGCCACGGGCACGGCCGCGGTGGTGTGCGGCAGCGCTATGCGCCAGGAGGCGGCGCCGGAAGGGCGTTCGTGCAAGGCGGATCCGTTCGTGCTGCAGGTCCCGTGGGCCGGCATCAGGGTGTCCTGCTTTCGATGGCGGAAATGGTACGGCCCCCGCCCCGGAACTCGCACGACGGGCGCCGTCCGGGACCTGCGTCCCGGCGTCGACGGCCTACCCGCACGAACGCCCCGCCGCTCCCCGCCGATCCCGCCGTTACGGGCTTGTGGACGAGCGGTGACACGGTGACCGGACCACACCGGCTGCCCGACTGCGGCGCCCCGGACGGACGGGCCGCCGATGCGGATCACAGCCCTGCGAAGACCGCGTCCCGGCGTGCCGGAACGGCCGGCGGCCCCCGCGGCGTGAGCCGCCGGATGCCGCATCACAGCCCGGCGAACACCGCCCCCGCATCGCGCAGTCGCTCGTGCAGCTCCCGGAACACCTCCGCCGAGCGCCGTCCGGGCCAGTTCGCCGGGAGCAGCCGGTCCGGGAGTCCGGGGTCGGCGTAGGGGAGGTGACGCCAGGAGTCGAGGGCGAGCAGATGGTCCCGGTACGCCTCCTCGGGCGGCCGGTCCTCGCGCCGCCGCCACGCGCGCAGCACGGGCTCGTGCCGGTCGAGGAACGCCTCGTGCCGCTTGGCGATGGCGGCCAGGTCCCACCAGCGGGCGACGGCCTCGACGGTGGCGGCGAAGCCGAGGTGCTCGCCGCGGAACAGGTCGACGTACGGGTCGAGGCGCAGCCGCCGCAGCGTGTGCCGGGTCTCCTCGTACAGCCGCGCCGGGGCTATCCACACGCCCGGCGCCGCCGTGCCGAAGCCGAGACCGGCCAGCCGGGAGCGCAGTACGTGCCGCTTCTGCCGCTCCGACTCCGGCACCGAGAACACCGCGAGCACCCAGCCCTCGTCCCCGGGCGGCGCGGTGGCGTACACCCGCCGGTCGCTGTCCTCCAGCAACTCGCGTGCCTCGGGGGAGAGTTCGTAGCCGGCCGCGCCCCGGTCGGTGCGGGCGGGCACCAGCAGCCCGCGCCGTTTGAGCCGGGACACCGACGAGCGCACCGAGGGCGCGTCCACTCCGACCGCGGCCAGCAGCCGGATCAGCTCCGCCACGGGCACCGGCCCGGGCATCCGACGGCCGTACGCGCCGTAGAGGGTGACGATGAGGGACCGGGGTGTGTGGTGCTCGGACACGTTGATCATCTTAGGTCGCCGGGATCGTCGCTGGTCATGGGGGCTGCGCGGTGGGCGCGGCGGGAACACGCCGGGCCTGGCCGGCCGCCCGGCCGCTTCGTCGCCGACCGGTGGCCGGGGCGGGGACTCGCCACCGTTGGGGTGACGGTCCCGGCGGCGGCCGGGTACGGCAGGTACCTGTGGAATCCCCACACAATAGGAGGTTCCGCTCATGTCACTGCGTACTCTGCTGTCCCGGCGGCCGGCCCTGGCCGCCACGGCGACCGCGGCGCTCGCCCTGCTCGCCGCCGCCCCCGCCGCGCCCGCGTCGGCCGGACCGACCGGCATGGTCACGATCGACCGCCAGGCCCGACTCGCCCCCGACGGCACGGTCGTCCTCTCCGGCACCTACGCCTGCGTCGGCTCCAAGGGCCCGGCGTTCGTGAGCAGTTCGGTGATGCAGGGCTCCGACACCCGCCACTCCGTCGGCGGCACCCGGGCCGTGTGCGACGGCAAGGTCCACCGCTGGCGCAACACCGGCCGCGTCGCCGAGGACGCGGTACGCCCGGGCGCCGCGGGCGTCGAGGCGGCGGTCATGGAGCTGAACTCCGCGAGCGGCCTGCCGCTGCCGCACTTCCACGCCGTGCACGAGCGCGAGGTCCGCCTGGTCGCGCGCTGACGGCCGGGGCGCCGGGCGGCGCGGCGCCGCCCGGTTCCGGGGACTCCGGAACCGGCGGCCCTGGTTCCGCCGGACCCGCCTCGGGCGGCCCTGCTTCCGCCGTTCCCGCTTCCGGTGGCGCGAACGCCGCGCGGTAGGCGGTGGGTGTGGTCCCCAGAGCCCGGCGGAAGTGCAGCCGCAGGTTGGCGGGGCTGCCCAGGCCGCACCGCTCGGCGACCTGGTCGATGCCGAGGCCGGTGCTCTCCAGCAGCTCCCGCGCCCGGTCGAGCCGGGCCGCGAGCAGCCACCGCAGCGGCGTGGTGCCGGTCTCGGCGACGAAGTGCCGGGCGAAGGTGCGCGGCGCCATGTGGGCCCGCGCCGCCAGTTGAGGCACCGTCAGCTGCTCGTGCAGCCGGGCCAGGGCCCACTCCCGGGTCGGCGCGAGCGTGGAGCCGCCCGCCTCGACGGCCAGGGGCCGCCGGATGTACTGGGCCTGTCCGCCGTCGCGGTGCGGCGCGGAGACGAGGGTGCGCGCCACCTGGTTGGCCGTACGGGCGCCCAGATCGCGGCGGACCAGGTGCAGGCACAGATCGATGCCGGCCGCGACGCCGGCCGAGGTCAGCACCTGGCCCTCGTCCACGTACAGCACCCGCGGGTCGACCGATACGCCCGGATGCCGCGCCGCCAGCTCGTCGGCGTAGAGCCAGTGCGTGGTGGCCCTGCGGCCGTCGAGGACCCCGGCGGCGGCGAGCGCGAACGCGCCGGTGCAGATGGAGACCAGGCGCCGCCCGGCGGCGTGCGCCCCGGCCAGCGCGTCGAGCACCGGTCCCGGGACCTTCCGCAGATGGGGCGCGTACCCCGGCACCACCACGGTGTCCGCCCGCCGCACCGCCTCCAGCCCGGCGGCCACCGTCACCTCGAACCCCGCCGAGGTCGCCACGGGCCGCCCCGAGATCCCGCACAGCGTCACCTCGTACGGCCTTCCCGGCACGGCGATGAACACCTGGGCGGGGATGCCCAGATCGAGGGGCAGGACGCCGTCGAGCACGAGCACCGCCACCCGGTGCGGCGGCCTCATGCCCTCGACTCCCTCTGAGGCAGCTTCCTTCCGCATAACGGCAATTCTGCCACTGTCGGCGACGCGCCTTCCTGCCGAGCATGGAGGCCATGGAACCCATGACGACGGCCGGCGTTCCGCCGATCCCCGAAACACCCCTGGCGCGCAGCGCGTTGAAGCTGGTCCTGGACGCGGAGTCCGCCGCCGCGGCCCACCACAGCGTCCGCACCGCCCTGTTCGCCCGCCTCCTCGCCGACCACCGCGGCGCGCGCCCCGGCCACGACTACGACCCCGAACTGCTCTTCCTGGCCTGCGTCCTGCACGACCTCGGCCTCACCGAGGCGGGCGACCGCGACCAGCGCTTCGAGGTCGACGGCGCGGACGCGGCGGCGGAGTTCCTCACCGCGCAGGGCCTGCCGGCGGCCGGCGTGGACGCCGTGTGGGAGGCCATCGCCCTGCACACCTCGGTGGGCATCGCCGAGCGCCGCGGCACGCTGTGCGCCCTGGTCCGCGGCGGGATCGGCATGGACTTCGGCGTGGGCACCGAGTTCGTCAGCGACGAGACCGGCGCCGCCGTCCACGCCGCGTACCCCCGGCTGTCCATGGCCACGACGCTCGTCGACGAGGTGGTCGCCCAGGCCCGGCGCCGCCCCCGGAAGGCCCCGCCCTACTCCCTCGCCGCCGAACTGCTCCGGGAACGCTCGACCCCTCCGCACGTCACCCGCCTGGAGACCATGACCGACGCCGCCCGCTGGGGCAACTGACCGAGCGAAGGAGAACCGCCCGCATGAACCGCCGCACCCTCCTGACCGCCACGGCCGCGACGGCCGCAGCCGGCGCCACGGCCCTGGGCGCCCGCACGGCCGCCGCCGCCGAATCGACCGCCCCCACCGGCCCGCTCCGCGTCCACGTGGTCCTGTTCGACGGCGTGGAGGAACTCGATCTGGCCGCGCCCTACGAGGTGCTGTCCGCCTCCGACTACTTCACCGACCGGCGGGTCGAGGTCGACTACGTCATCCTGGACGGCCCCCGCACCGTCACGGCCGCCTACGGCACCAGGCTCCGCGCCGACCGCCGCTGGGCCCCCGCCGAGGCGGACCTCCTCGTCGTGCCCGGCGGCGGATACGCGCGCCGCGACGACCCCGGCGTCTGGGCCGAGATCCGCCGCGGCGACCTGCCGCGCGCCCTCGCCGAGGCGGCGGCCCGCCCGGACCTGACCGTCGCCGCCCTGTGCACCGGCGTGATGCTGCTCTCCGCCGCCGGCGTGACCCGCGGCCGTCCCTGCACCACCCACCACCGGGCGCGCGCCGACCTCGAACGCGAGGGCGGCGTCCTGAAGAACGCCCGCGTCGTGGACGACGGCGACCTGGTGACCGCGGGCGGGGTCACCTCCGGACTCGACCTCGCCCTGTGGCTCGTACGCCGCGAACTGGGCGCGGACGCGGCCGTCGGCCTGGAGCAGATGCTGGAGTACGAGGCCCGCGGCACGGTGTGGACGGCGGGGGAGGGGGCGCGTTCCGGCCGGTGAAAACGGGTCGACGCGGCGGACGGGCGGCGTCTACGATCCACGGCGCGGCGTCGCGTGTCGGTCACCGGCCGGGTGAGGCATGGAGGCGCCGCGGATGCCCATGGAGGCATTGACCAGTGTCGGTCGAGTTCAACCACACCATCGTTCTCACCCCTGACCGGGAGAAGTCCGCCCGTTTCCTCGCCGGGATCCTCGGCCTGGAGGTCGGCGAGCCGGCCGGGATGTTCCTGCCGGTGACGACCGCCAACGGCGTCACGCTCGACTTCGCGACCGTCGACGTCGACATCCCCGTACAGCACTACGCGTTCCTCGTCTCGGAGGAGGAGTTCGACGCGATTCTCGCCCGGCTCGTCGCGGGCCGGGTCCCCGTCCAGGCCGATCCGCACGGCAGGCGCCCGGGCCGGATCAACCGCAACGACGGCGGCCGGGGCGTGTACTTCACGGACCCCGCCGGACACGGCCTGGAGGTCATCACCCGCCCGTACGGCAGCGATCCGGGCTCCGCGTGGAACGGGGTGACGGAGGAGGTGCCGGGGGCGGTGGGCGGCTGAGCGGGGCGCCCGGCCACGTCCCCGGGACGGCTCCGGCCGGCCGTGCGGTCGCCACCTGTCGTGTGGCCCCCCGCCGGTCGACCGGCCTCTTCGCCCGTCGACCGGCGTCTCCGCCGCCGAAACGCCGGCCGCGTCGGTCGACCGGCGTCACCGGATGTCGTGCCCCGGGTGGTTCCGGTCGTACTCCCGCCGCGCCTCGGCGATGAGCGGGCGGTGGGCGAGGGACCAGTCCGCGAGGGCCTTGACCAGGTGGGTCAGACCCGTCCCGGTCGGGGTCAGGCGGTAGTCGACCTGGGCCGGGACGGTCGGGTACACCGTGCGCAGGACCAGGCCGTCGCGTTCGAGTCTGCGCACCGTGAGGGTGAGCATGCGCTGGGAGATGCCGTCGATCGCGCGCTGCAGTTCCCGGAACCGGCGTGGGCCGCCCGCGAGTTCGACGATCACGAGGACCGACCACTTGTCGCCGATGCGGTCCAGGACGTCGCGGATCCCGCAGTCCGGATGCTCCTTGCGCCCGCAGGGTTCGAGGTCGGCGGCTGAGACCTCGGGGGTTACCTCCGTGTGCGTGGGTGACATGGAACTGCCTCCTTGTGGCCGGTGGCCGGGCGGATGAGGATCACCGGAGCCCAGCCTAGTTACCGATGAGAACCACGACGGGAGACCGTGACCCCATGATCCTGGTGACCGGAGCCAACGGAAACCTCGGCGCGGCGGCGCTCGCCGCGCTGCACGCCCGCGGGGTCGCCGCACGCGGCGGCAGCCGCACCCCCGGCGACGGAATGCGGCGCCTCGACTTCGACGACCCCGCCGGTCTCGACCTCGCGGGCGTGTCCACCCTGCTGCTGGTCTCCGCCGGTTACGCCGAGGACGACCGGGTCGTGGCCCGGCACGCGGCCGTGCTCGACGCCGCCGCCCGGGACGGCGTACGGCACGTCGTCTACACGAGCCTGACCGGCGCCGGCGACCACCTCGCCTTCGCGGCGGCGCACCGGGTGACCGAGCGGCTCGTCCGCGCCGGGGACTTCGCCTGGACGATCCTGCGCAACGGGCTGTACGCCGAACTCTTCGGCGGCCTGCTGACCTGGGCCGGCGACGGGCTGGAGTCGGCGTTCGGCGACGGCGCCCTGGCCGCGGTCGCCCGCGCGGACCTCGCCGAGGCCGCGGCGGTCGTCGCGGCCGACCCCGCGGCACACAGCGGGCGCACCTACGACCTCACCGGCCCGCCGATCACGGCAGCGCAGGTCGCCGACCGGCTCGGCGTGCCGCACCGCGTGATCGGGCTCGGCGAGTACCGGCGCCGGCTCCTGGAGGAGACGCCGGGCCTGCTGCCCTTCCAGCCCCCCATGCTGGCGTCCATCGCGACGGGCATCCGGCACGGCTTCCTCGGCGGCGCCGGCCCGGACCTCGCCCGCCTGCTCGGCCGTCCGCCGCGCGACTGCCTGGCCACGGCGGTGGCGGCGGCGTCCGCGACGCGGCCGGCCCAGTCGGTCGTCGGCTGACCGGGCGGGCCCACCCGGCCGACCGGCCGTGCCGACCGGGCGGCCCCTCGGCGGCAGCCGGGCGACCGTCGCACCTCCGTCTGCCACGATGGGCGAGTGGAACGGCGTTCGAGAACGGGTTTCCGAAGACAGGTTCGAGAACGACGGGTCGGCACGGAGGGAGCGGCGCGGTGAGCGGCGGCGGTGACGAAGGCGCGGGGCGCGTGGTCCGGGGCAGGCGGGCGGACGGGCGGCGCCGTCAGGAGGCGCTGCTCGACGCGGCGGCCGCGGTCTTCGAGGAGTCGGGTGTGAAGGCCCCGGTGCGTGACATCGAACAGGGGCCGACGCCGTGACGGACGGTGTCGGGGAGGCCGCCGGCCGGCTCCTCGCACTGCTCGCCGCCGAGGCCGACCCCGCCTTCGCCGAGCGCGTGCGGCGGTACTTCCCGAACGGCTTCGCCGCGCTCGGCGTCCCGAACGCCGCCGTGGCCGCCCTCGCCCACGCCCACGTCCGCGAGCGGCCGGACGTGCCCGCGGCGACGCGGCTCCTGCTGGCCGAGGAGGTGCTGTCCCGGGCGACGCACCACGAGGAGGTCCTCCTGGCCTTCGCCCTGCTGCACAAGTCCGCCAGACGCGACCTGGGGCCCGAACTCCTCGACCGCAGCCTCGACTGGCTCGAACACCGCGTCTCCAACTGGGCCCAGTGCGACGACCTCTGCCTGAAACTGCTCTACCCCTTCTTCCTCGGCCACCTCGACCTGATCCCGCGGACCCGGCCGTGGACCCGCTCCCCCTCCCCGTGGGCCCGGCGCGCCGCCAACGTGGCGGTGGTGAAGTTCGTACGGCGCACGGTGGGCGCGACGACCTTCGAGCTGCCGCTCTCCCACGTCTTCGACAACTGCGTCCGGCTCCTGCACGACGACGACGCGTACGTGCAGAAGAGCGTCGGCTGGCTGCTGAAGGTCGCCGGGCGGGTCCACCCGGAGGAGGTGGCGGCGTTCCTGGGGGAGTGGAAGGGCGAGATGCGGCGCGAGACCTTCCGGTACGCGACGGAGAAGACGAAGGACGGTCCTCCGGAGAACGCCGCTCGCCCTCATGCGTGACCGAACTCGACGAACCGCGTCGTCTCCCGGGCGGACGGTCACCCCCGCACCGGCGTCGTCAGCACCGCCCGGACGGTCTTGCCGCTGGGCGGGTAGGGCAGCGTCTGCCAGTGGTCGGCCAGCGCGGCGACGAGCGCGAGGCCGCGCCCGCCGGTGTCCAGCGACCCGTCCGGCGCCGCCCCCGCGGGACGGCCCTGCGGCCACCTGTCCCCCCGCGCGTCGGTGACCTCGACGCACAGCCGACCGCCCGACGCCTCGAACGCCAGCGACAGCCGGAAGCTGCGCCCCGACACGCTGCCGTGCAGTACGGCGTTGGCGGCCAGCTCCGCCACGACGCCTTCGGCACGCTCCGTGAGGTCCTGCGGGGCGTCCCAGGACCGCAGTTGGCTCACCGCGAGCAGCCGGGCGAGCCGAGCGCCGCGCCGCGTGGACGACAGCAGCTGCGTGAAGGTGAGGGGGGAGGCCGTGACGTGGGGAGTTGCGTGGTTCATGACGCCAGGGTGGCGTCCGTGAAGGCCCTCGTGCGAGCCCCGGACCCCGTACGCGCAGTCAGCGTACGGGCACAGTGAGTGGACAGTACGGGTCGCGCGCCGTCACGCTGTGTGCCGAACGCCCTGCGGGCCCGAGCGGCCGGAGAGAGGAGCGACGGATGGACATCGTCGAGACGGAGGCGGCCACGGACGCGGACACCGACGCGGACGCCGCGACGACTCCGGCGGGGGAGCGGGAACCCCATCCCTCGGACAGTCTGCGCACCTTCGGCGCGGTCGTCCAGGCGTTACGCGAGTACAAGGGGCTCAGCCGCACGGCCTTCGCCGGCCTCGTCCAGTACTCCCGGCACACCGTCGAATCCGTCGAGCTGGGCCGCCGCATGCCCGACGAGGCGTTCATCGAGCGCGCGGAGGAGGCGACCGGCAACACCGGGGCGCTGCGCAAGGCCGCCAACCACATCAGCCGGGGGGAGGCGGGGCTGGCGGCCTGGTTCCGGCGGTGGGCCCGGCTGGAGCGGCAGGCGGTGAGTCTGTGCACCTACGAATGCCGGTTGGTGCCGGGGCTGTTGCAGTCGGAGGCGTATGCGCGGGCGGTGTTCGACAACAGCATCCCGCTGCTGACCGACAGGCAAATGGAAGCGCAGCTCACGGCGCGAATGGAACGGCAGCGGCTGCTGTGGGAGCGGCCCACCGTGCCGTTCAGCTTCATCGTCGAGGAGTCGGTGTTCCGGCGCAGGCTGGGTGGGGTGGAGGTGCACGCGAGCCTGCTGGAGCGTGTGCTCGCGCTCACTGCTCCTCGTAACGTGACCCTCCAGTTGGTGCCGCTGGAGTTGGAGTTCCACGCATGCTTGGACGGGCCGGTCCAGTTGCTGGAGACCGGAAACGGGCGGCGGCTGGGGTACTCCGAAGGACAACAGAACGGCCGGTTGATCTCGGACCGGAGAGAGGTGACTCTCCTCTGGCAGCGCTATGACACACTGCGCTCGCAGGCCCTCAACCCGAAGGAATCCAGGGACCTGTTGGAACGACTGCGAGGAGAGCTATGAGCAGCGGAACGACGGAACTCGCCTGGTTCAAGTCCAGTTACAGCGGCACCCAGGGCGACAGCTGCGTCGAGATCGCCATCGCCGAGGGAGCCGTTCACATACGGGACTCCAAGGACCTCGCCCGCACGCCCTTCGCCGTGGGCCGTGAGGGCTGGGCTCCCTTCGTACGGTTCGTGTCGGACGTCTCGAACGGGTAAGCGTTGGCCGAGCCCTCTGTGACGAACCCGTGCGTCCACGCGCAGAACACATGGGGCGGCGTACGGGCGCGGCAGGGGGCCCGCGGGCCGCGCAACCGGACCGAGAGGCAGGCGTGGCGGCGAACCAGCACAGGGCAGGGCAGCTTCGCGAGCCGGGCGACGCACGGCTCACCGCCGCCCTGGCCCGCGCGAGACAGGGGGACGAGAGGGCCTTCCAGGCCCTCTACCGGCAGTTGCACCCGGCGCTGGCCCGCTACCTGACCACCCGGCTGGGCGACGAGACGGCAGCCGCGGCGGCGGCCTCGGCCGTGTGGCGGGACATCGCGAACGGGGTGTTCGGCTTCCGGGGCGACGGCACCGACCTCCGTGTCTGGGCCGTGTCCCTCGCCCGCCGCCGCATCCCCGACCGGCCGCGGCCGGCCCCCGCCCCGGACCGGGCGGGCCTCGCCGACGACGTCCAGCACGTGCTGTCGGCGCTGCCGCCGGACCTGGCGGACGCCCTGCTGCTGCGCGTCGCCGTCGGTCTGGACGACGCGGCGGCGGCACGCGTCCTCGACACCACGGCCCCGTCCGTGCGGTCGACGGCGCACCACGCCCTGCGGCTCGTGGACAGCTGTCTCGCCTCCCGTCCGTTCCCCGACGCGCCCCGGGAGCAGTGGGCCTGCTCATGGTGCTGACGCCGGCGGCCTTGGACGGCGTCGCGGGAGCGCGTCGAGGCCACCGGCGCACCGGACCCGGTGACGGCGGGCCGGGCGTACGGAGCCTCGACGCGTCCCTCGTTCCGCGCCCGGGGCTACAGGGCGCCCCGGCGCCAGGGCCCGGTGATCGCGAAGGTGATGCCCGGGGTCTGGATGTTCACGAACAGCCAGTTGCCGTTCTTCGGTTCGAACACCGAGCCGGCCCACTCCGAGCCCCGGTGGTCGGCCGCGGGGACGTCCTTGCCGGCGGTTCCGCCGCGCAGGTCCGCGTTGTTGGCGGCGAAGCGGAAGATCTCGCCGTCGGTGGTCAGTCCGTGGACGTACTCGGTCCCGCCGCCGTCCTCGCAGAGCACCAGGCCGCCGCGCGGGCTGACGCACATGTTGTCGGGAGCGTTGAGCACCTCGGCGCCGGGCGAGGCGAACAGCACCCGGAACTCGTCGGTGGCCGGGTCGAGTTCGAAGACCTGGCCCTGACGGGCGGGACCGCCGTCGGTCGTGATCACGTAGATGCGGTCGTTGCCGTACCAGGCGCCCTCCAGGCGGCTGAACACCGCGGCGCCGTTCGCCTGCGCCTGGTACCGGACCGTGTCCGTGGCCGGGTCGACGTCCTCCACGGGCACCCAGGAGACGGTGCCGTACGCCTTCTCGCCGTCGAGGCGGGTGTCGTACGCCGCGCCGCCGATGCGCAGGGCCTCCAGCCGGCCGCCCTTGGACAGGTCCCCCGCGACGGCCGGAACGAAGCGGTACAGGCACGCGTCGCCGCGGTCCTCCGTCTCGTAGACGTAACCCGTCGCCGGGTCGACGGCGACCGCCTCGTGGTTGAACCGGCCCATGGCCTTGTAGGGCTCGGGATTGCCCTTGCCCTCGGAGGCCACCTCGAAAATGTAGCCGTGGCGCTTGCCGGCGGTCGTGGAGAAGGTCTCCTCGCAGGTCAGCCAGGTGTTCCAGGGGGTGGGACCGCCGGCGCAGTTGCGCAGGGTGCCGCCGAGGCTGCCGTAGGACTCCAGCCACTGGCCGGCGTCCGGGTCGAAGACCAGGGTGGTGGTGCCGCCGCCGGCCTCCGGGTTGTAGGCGGGGGCGGTGAAGGCGGGACCGGCGCCGCGTTCGTGGTTGCGCACGAGGTGGACCCGGTCGCCGTAGCGGAAGGCCGCCATGCCGTCGTGCGCGCCCGGGGTGCGCACGCCGTCGTCCATGAGGTCGTTGGTCCAGCCGTACGAGATGTACTCGAAGCCGCGCGGCAGGTGCAGCAGTTCCAGACCGGTCGCCTGGTCCTTCACCGGGCTCAGCGGGCCGTACCCGGAGTCGAAGGGGAACTTGGCCGGCTCGGCGGCCGCCGTGCGCGCGGCGAGGGCCTGGAAGGGAACGGACGCGGCAGCGACCGCCGCGGCGCCGCGCAGCAGGGAGCGTCGTTCGAAACCGGGACCGGTCGGTGTGCCTGCGGACGTGCCTGACATGGGAGTCCTCTCGATGCAACGGACCGGGGGGCGGCGACCGTCACCCTAGGAGGAAACCCTTGTTCCGTTTCCCAACGGGAAGTGAGCGTTGGGAGAACCTCTGCCGGACATGGCCGGAAAGCGCCGGCTCCCGGCCCGCGCGGGTGTGCGGGC
>NZ_JBEXOP010000062.1:0-24401 GCF_040611575.1 Streptomyces sp. NPDC006610 | reverse complement strand
GCCCGCGACAGCGGCGGCAACCTGTACCGCAACAGCGGTGACGGCAAGGGCTCGTTCGGCGGCCGAGTGAAGATCGCGACGGGCTGGAGCGGCTACAAGGGCCTCTTCTAGCCGTTTCGTGACGTGTGTCACGCCCCCGGCATGGGCATCGCTGGGGGCATGACAGATGACGCCATCGCGAGCGGGCCGTCGGACGAGGAACGGCTGGCCCAGCTCGGCTACACGCAGGTTCTCGCCCGCCGCATGTCGGCGTTCTCCAACTACGCGGTCTCCTTCACGATCATCTCCGTCCTGTCGGGCTGTCTGACCCTCTATCTGTTCGGCATGAACACGGGCGGCCCGGCGGTGATCACCTGGGGCTGGGTCGCCGTCGGCCTGATGACGCTGTTCGTCGGCCTGGCGATGGCCGAGATCTGCTCGGCGTACCCGACGTCGGCGGGCCTGTACTTCTGGGCCCACCGCCTCGCGCCCGCCCGCACGGCCGCCGCGTGGGCCTGGTTCACGGGCTGGTTCAACGTGCTCGGCCAGGTCGCCGTGACGGCCGGCATCGACTTCGGCGCGGCGTCCTTCCTCGGGGCCTATCTGAACCTCCAGTTCGGCTGGGAGGTCACCCCGGGCCGCACGATCCTCCTCTTCGCCGGGATCCTCGTCCTGCACGGCCTGCTGAACACGTTCGGCGTCCGGATCGTCGCCCTCCTCAACAGCGTCAGCGTGTGGTGGCACGTGCTCGGCGTCGCGGTGATCGTCGGCGCGCTGACCTTCGTGCCGGACGAGCACCGGTCCGCGTCGTTCGTCTTCGGCGAGTTCGTCAACAACACGGGCTGGGGCAGCAGCGCCTACGTCGTCGCCCTCGGCCTCCTGATGGCGCAGTACACCTTCACCGGGTACGACGCCTCCGCGCACATGACCGAGGAGACCCGCGACGCCTCCACGGCCGGCCCGAAGGGCATCGTCCGCTCCATCTGGACGTCCTGGATCGCGGGCTTCGTGCTGCTGCTCGGCTTCACCTTCGCCATCCAGTCCTACGAGGGCGCCCGCACCTCCGCGACCGGCGCCCCGCCCGCCCAGATCCTCCTCGACGCCCTCGGCGCCACCGCGGGCAAGCTGCTGCTGCTCGTCGTGATCGGCGCGCAGCTGTTCTGCGGGATGGCGTCGGTGACGGCCAACAGCCGCATGATCTACGCCTTCTCCCGCGACGGCGCACTGCCCTTCTCCCACGTCTGGCACACGGTCAGCCCCCGCACCAGAACGCCCGTGGCCGCGGTGTGGCTCGCCGCGGGCGGCGCCCTCGCGCTCGGCCTGCCGTACCTGATCAACGTCACCGCCTACGCGGCCGTCACCTCGATCGCCGTGATCGGCCTCTACATCGCCTACGTCATCCCCACCCTGCTGCGCCTGCGCAAGGGCGACGCCTTCGAACGGGGCCCCTGGCACCTGGGCCGCTGGTCCCGGGCGATCGGCGTGGTGGCGGTGGCCTGGGTCGGCGTGATCACGGTCCTGTTCATGCTGCCGCAGGTCTCCCCGGTCACCCCGGAGACCTTCAACTACGCCCCCGTCGCCGTCCTGGTCGTCCTCGGCTTCGCCGCGACCTGGTGGCTGGCCTCGGCGCGCCACTGGTTCCTCAACCCCGACCACCCCCGCGCCCGCGCCCACGCCGGACCCCGCGTCACGGCCCCGGAACCGGCCGACCCGTGACCCCCGAGGCCCTGCCGCCGACGCGGAGACAGCGCGTTGTCCGATACCCGATCGGCGACAGGGCGTCGTCCGGCTATGCTCGGGGAGGCAACATCGCCTGGGCCCTTAGCTCAATTGGCAGAGCAGTGGACTTTTAATCCATTGGTTGTGGGTTCGAGTCCCACAGGGCCTACACCTCACAGCGCCCCGGCCTGGTTCACGAACAGGCCGGGGCGCTGCTGCGTTGGACGTTCCCGCGATGCCGTGCGGTGTCCCTCACCAGGCCCTGAGCCCGCCCGGCAGGCCGTTGTCAGTGGGGGGCGTTAGTCTCCGCGTATCCGGATCGTTCGGCTGTTTCGTCCCGGTTCGGGGCGGTTTCAGGAGGGCATCATGGCATCGCGTCTCAACCCGTACATCAGCTTCGACGGCGACGCCCGGCAGGCGCTGGAGTTCTACAAGGAGGTCTTCGGCGGCACGCTCCGGCTCAGCACCTTCGGCGAGATGGGCCAGGGGGAGGGCCCCGACGCCGAGAAGATCATGCACGGCATGCTGGAGACGCCGGCCGGCTTCACCCTGATGGGCGCCGACAACCCGCCCGGGATGCCCTACACGCCCGGCACCGACCACGCGGTGAGCGTCAGCGGCGACGACGACGCCGAGCTGCGCGGCTACTGGGAGAAGCTCTCCGCCGACGGCACCGTCACCGTGCCGCTGGAGAAGCAGATGTGGGGCGACGTCTTCGGGATGTGCACGGACCGGTTCGGGGTGCAGTGGATGGTCGACATTGCGGAGCCGGAGGAGGGCTGAGGCGGCGAAGGCGGCCGCAAGGGCGAGACGGGGGACCGCGGCAGGTGCGAGGCCGGGACGGTCAGACTGAGGGCGAGTCCTGTCCGTTCCTGCTCCCCGGGTGGATACGCCGATGCCCCTGCCCCACGTCCTGCTCTCCGCCGCCGTCTCCCTCGACGGCTACCTGGACGACACCGGCCCCGACCGCCTGATGCTGTCCGGCCGGGCCGACTTCGACCGGGTCGACGAGGTACGGGCGTCCGTCGACGCCGTCCTCGTCGGCGCCGGCACCATCCGGGCCGACAACCCGCGGCTGCTGGTCAACTCCCCCGAGCGGCGGGCGGCGAGAGTGGCGGCCGGCAAGCCCGCGTACCCGCTCAAGGCGACCGTCAGCGGCTCCGGCGACCTCGACCCCGGCGCCGACTTCTGGCACACCGGCGGGGAGAAGGTCGTCTACACGACCGCCTCCGGCGCCGAGCGACTGCGCGCCGCCCGGATCGCCGCGGACGTCGTCGCCCTCGGGGACGCCCTCGACTGGCGGGCCGTGCTGCGGCACCTGCACGACGAACGCGGCGTTGGGCGGCTGATGGTCGAGGGGGGCGGCGTCGTCCACACGCAACTGCTGCGGGCCGGGCTCGCCGACGAACTCCAGCTGGTACTGGCCCCGTTGCTCGTCGGGCAGCCGGACGCCCCCCGACTCTTCGGACCCGGCCCCTACCAGGGCGGACGGCTGCGGCTCGTGGAGACGCGGGCCATCGAGGACGTCGTCCTCATGCGCTACGAGCCCACCGCACCCGGCGCCGGGCAGCTGCCGTCGGCCGCCGACCGGCGCTGGCTGGCGCTCGCCTGCGAGCTGGCGGAGCGGTGCCCGCCCTCGCGCACGGCGTTCAGCGTGGGGGCCGTGGTCGTCGCGGCGGACGGCGCCGAACTGGCCCGCGGGCACTCGCGCGAGGGCGGGGACCCGGTCGTCCACGCGGAGGAGGCGGCGCTCGCGAAGATCGCCCCGGACGATCCGCGGCTCGCCGGAGCCACGGTGTACAGCAGCCTGGAGCCGTGCGCCCGACGCGCCTCCCGGCCGCGCCCCTGCGCCCGGCTGATTCTGGACGCGGGTGTCCGCCGGGTGGTGACCGCCTGGCGGGAGCCGGACACCTTCGTCACCGGCGCGGACGGCAGCGGACTGCTCGCCGCGGCCGGCGCCGACGTCGTCGTCCTGCCGGAACTGGAGGAGCGGGCCAAGGCGCCCAACCGTCACCTGGCGGGGTGAGGAGTGTCCGTCGCCGGTGGGGCGGAGCAGCGGTGGAGCGGGCGGGGCGCGCCCTCCCGTCCGGCCGGCGCGCTGCCCGCTCCCCGTCCGGCGGACCGCCCATCGGCCCAACATCCGCTGCGCCTCGCCGCGCGCCGGGTCACGCTGCCCCTGGGTGAAGCAGCACGGCAGGACGGACGCGGAGGCGGCGCGCATGAGGGCCATGAGAGCCACGAGGGCTGTGAGAGCCACGAGGGGCACGAGGGTTGCGAGCAGGCGGGTGGTCCTGGGCGTGGCCGGCGCGGGGCTCGCGGCGGCGCTGGCCGGCGGGCTGGTCGGGGCGTGCGGGGTCATGGACGCCGGGGGACGGACCATGGTGCGCGCGCTGCCCGCCGACGCCGGGTTCACCCACCCCGGCGTGCTGGTCAACGCCCGGCAGCTGGACGTCGTACGCGAGAACGTCACCGCCGGACGGCAGCCGTGGCTGAAGGCCTACCTCGACATGCGGGACAGCCCGTACGGGTCGTACCGACACCGGGCGCGGCCGGTGAGGACCGTCCACTGCCCCGGCGGCAGGGCCGGGCGCGGCTGCGCCGCCGAACGAAAGGACGCGATCGCCGCCTACACGCAGGCGCTCCTGTACGGCGTCACCGGCAAGCGGCAGCACGCCGAAAAGGCGATCGAGATCATGGACGCGTGGTCGGAGAGGCTGCGCCGGCACACCGGGGGCGACGCCGCGCTGCAGGCCGCGTGGACCGGCGGGACCTGGGCGCGGGCCGCCGAGATCGTGCGGCACGCACCGGGCGCCGGATGGGAGGCCGGGTACATGCGGCGGTTCGAGGGGATGCTGCGCACCGTCCATCTGCCCGAGGTCACCCGGCCGGGCCGGGCCGACGACGGTCACCGGGAGCTCGTCGCCGCCGACGCCGCCCTCGGCATGGCCGTCTTCCTCGACGACCACCGCGCCTTCGACGCCGCCCTCCGCCGCTTCCGCGAGCACGTCCCCGCCCAATTTCCGCTGGAGCGGGGCCGGTCCGCCGCCCGCACGGACTGCCGGCACCTGCGGCGGACCGGCGCCTCGCTCGCCGCCGCCGCGCACATCGCCGAGACCGCCTGGCACCAGGGCGTCGACGTGTACAGCGAGGTGGAGGACCGGCTCAGGGCCACGCTCGACCGGCAGGCGGCGGGGCTGCGGCGGTGCGGGGGGACGGCCGGGCCGCCGCCGGCGGTCGTCCTCAACCACCTGGAACAGCGGCTCGACAAGCCCGCCGCGGCCGCCCGCAGCGCTGCTGCCCGGCCGGGGGCCCTTGCCGGCACCGACCACCGCTTCGTCGCCTGGGAGAGCCTCACCCACACCGGCAACCCCGGCGGCTGAGGAGCGGGCGGTCCGGGTCGGCGAAAACCCTGGCGTGAGGGCTCCCGCGGATGGCGTACACTGGATTCATCGACGCGGGGTGGAGCAGCTCGGTAGCTCGCTGGGCTCATAACCCAGAGGTCGCAGGTTCAAATCCTGTCCCCGCTACTGAAGGCCCAGGGCCGGAATCCTGATCAGCAGATCATGGGTTCCGGCCCTGAGTGTTGTCCGCGCCGACCGCGCTGTCCGCGGCACGCCCTCCACCTCGGTCACGTCAGGTAGTCGTACGACCGTGCACGGGTAACATCTGAGACACCGTCATAAACTCGTCCGCTCCTGAGCCCGGGTCAACTCGCCCGGTTTTCGCCGCTCGTGAGCCGTACGTCCCGGCCGAGAACGTTAATGATCAAGCTGAACGGCTTGGAATTCAGGCCCCGGTTCTATTAACGTCCGATAACGCAGCGCGGTCGTCCCAGCCGTCACAAGAGGCGGCTCCGTGCGCACACGCCGAATCCCGCAAGGGAACCGGGGAACCATCACCTTGGGGTGAATCGGGCGTAGGCCGCCGTATCGGCACGGATGGTTTACGCGCGTAGGAGACCTTCCTGCTCCGAACCCGTCAGCTAACCCGGTAGGCGAGAAGGAAGGAAAGGAGTACGCCCACGTGGCGTCCAACCCGCCTGCCCCGCAAGCCCCGTTCTTCCCGGCACCGCGCTCCGAGGACACCGTCGTCTACGGCGGACAGCGCACCGACGAGGGGCCGTGGGAGGAGTGGAACCCCACCGCCGACTCCGTCCGCCCCGTCCGTGGCAAGCACCGCGTCGCCAAGCAGCGCGGCGGCGGACTCGCCCGCAGCTCCACCGTTCTCGGCGTCGGCGTCATAGCGGCCGTCGGCGCGGGCGGCATGGCCACCGCGCAGACCGGCAAGCCGCCGGTGTCGATCTCGATGCCCGACCTGCCCAACGTCGGCTCCCTGCTCTCGGACGACGCCGAGGACGCCGCCGACACCGCCGTCGCGCAGACCGCCGCCGCACCGCTCAGCGGCGCCGGTGTCACCACCGCCGACACCGCCCAGGGCACCACCGACGCCGGCGAGGCCCTGCGCGCCCGGATCATCGCCCAGGCCGAACAGCAGCAGGAGCAGGTCGAGAGCAAGGCCGCCGCGGAGGCCGTCGCCGCTGCCGAGAAGGCCGCCGCCGAAGCCGCCGCCAAGGCCGAGAAGGAGGCGGAGGCCAAGGCCGCCGCCGCCAAGGCCGCCGCGGAGGAGGAGGCCCGCAAGAAGGCCGAGGCCGAGCGCCTCGCCGAGCTGGCCCGCCAGTACACGCTGCCGACCTCCTCGTACACCCTCACCTCGACGTACGGCCAGGCCGGCGCCATGTGGTCGTCCGGCTACCACACCGGCGTCGACTTCGCCGCCCCCACCGGCACCCTCATCAAGGCCGTCCACACCGGCACCATCACGCAGGCCGGCTGGGACGGGTCGTACGGCTACAAGACCGTGCTCACCCTCGAGGACGGCACCGAGATCCTCTACGCCCACCAGTCGTCGATCAGCGTCACCGTGGGCCAGAAGGTCAACACCGGCGACGTGATCGGGCGCGTGGGCGCCACCGGCAACGTCACCGGCCCCCACCTCCACCTCGAGGTGCGCACCGGCGACGGCGGCGCCGTCGACCCCATCGCCTGGCTGCGCGACAAGGGCCTCAACCCCTGACGTCCGCCGCCGACGCGGCACACCTTCGATCCCCGGCGGTCCTGACGGCACCCCCCCGACGTCAGGGCTGCCGATCGCGGGTCCTCACGTCCGGTACGGGTTGTACTGCGCCGGGTGCCACGCCTGCGGCCCCGCCGCCCACGGGGGTACGGCCACCGGTGCCACCGGCGCGGTGACGCGCGCCGCGTGCTCCAGCGCCGGACGGGCGACCTCCCGCCGGGACCACAGCTCCCGCAGCAGCTCACCCTCCCGCACGGCGAAGTCCGCCCCCGCCCTGCCCTGCCGCAGCCGGCGGCGCAGCTGCGCCAGCGAGGTCGCGCGGGACTGGTACTCGGCCACCGTGCGCGCCGCCGGCCGGCCCAGATGGTGGCCGGCGTACTCGCGGGCCAGCCGCCGCGCCCGCAGCGAGCCCAGCGCGTACGGCTCGGCCGGAGCGAGCCAGCCGGCCGCGGCGTAGGCGGGCAGTTCCTCGCGCACCGTGCGCAGTGCACGCTGCCGGCTCCAGATCACCAGCCACGTCAGCAGGCCGAACACCGGCACCATGAAACCGCCGTACACCGCGAAGAAGCCGTACTCGCCGAAGGTCGCCGAACCGTTCCACAGGGCGTGCATGCCCATCGCGAGCAGCAGCCCGCCCAGCGGCGGCAGGATCCGGCGCAGCCGCTGCCGCTCCCCGGCGAGGGCCGCGAGTCCGAAGCCGATGCCGGTCAGGACGGTGAACAGGGGATGCGCGAAGGGCGACATGACGACCCGGACGAAGAACGTCGCCGCCGTGACCGTGGCGATGCCGTCACCGCTGAGCCGGTCGGCGCCGAAGGCGTTGCCCAGGTAGAGGATGTTCTCGGTGAAGGCGAAGCCGGTCGCGGTGATCCCGGCCAGGACGACGCCGTCGACGATGCCGGTGAGATCGCGGCGGCGGAAGAGGAACAGCAGCAGGACGGCGACGGCCTTGGTGGTCTCCTCGACGACCGGCGCTATCACCGTCGCGCCGAGGGTGTTCGCGCTCGCCGGGTCGGCGGTCGCCGTGGCGATCCAGCGGACGGCGAAGCTGTTGGCGACGATCGCCATCAGCGCCGCCGCACAGGCGCCCCAGGCGAAGGCGAAGGCCAGATTGCGCCAGGGGCCGGGATCGACGCGGTCCAGCCAGCGGAAGACGGCTATCAGCAGCGGCACCGGCAGGACCGCGAGTCCGAGGCCGACCAGGAACCCGTCGGTGCCGGTCTCCTCGCGGACCAGGGCGAGGATGACCAGCCCCGACATCGCCAGCAGCGTGGTCAGCGCGGCGTAGCCCAGCCGGCGCCGGCGCCACCAGGGCGCGTGCGCCGGGACGCCGCCGTCCGGAGTGGCTAAGGGCGTCGGGTGCGGGGGACCGGTGGCCACTGCGCCCCCTTACGGCAAGGACCGGTGCGGTACGCGGCGGAAGAGCAGGTCGTTCACGGCATGGCCCTTGTCCAGGCCCTGGCCCTCGAAGCGGGTGAGGGGGCGGAAGGCGGGGCGTGGCGCGAAACCGCCGTCGGGGCTGGTGTTCTCGTACGCGGGGTGCACGGTGAGCACCTCCAGCATCTGCTCGGCGTACGGCTCCCAGTCCGTGGCGCAGTGCAGGATCGCCCCCGGCCTCAGCCGGGCCGCGGCGAGGGTGAGGAAGTCCGGCTGGATCAGCCGCCGCTTGTGGTGCCGCTTCTTCGGCCAGGGGTCGGGGAAGAAGACGCGCAGCCCGTCGAGGGAGTCGGGGGCCAGCATCTCGCGCAGCAGGATGATGGCGTCGCCGTTGCCGACCCGGACGTTGGCCAGGCCGTTGCGCTCGGCCAGGCCCAGCAGGTTGCCCTGGCCGGGGGTGTGCACGTCGACGGCGAGGATGTTGGTGCCGGGGTCGGCGGCGGCCATCTGGGCGGTGGCCTCGCCCATGCCGAAGCCGATCTCCAGGACGACGGGGTGGTCGTTGCCGAACAGCTCGGCCAGGTCGAGGACGCGCTGCCCGTCGATGTCCAGGCCCCACCGGTGCCACAGCCGTTGCAGGGCGTCCGCCTGCCCGGCGGTCACCCGGCTCCGGCGGGGCTGGAAGCTCCGGATCCGCCGCTCGAAGTGCGACCCGGCGGGATCCGCCTTGGGCCCGTCCGGGAACCTCGGCTCCGCCTTGTCCCGGCCGCGCGACGGAGCGGTGCCGGGGGAGGCGGAGCGGGGGGCTTCGGGGGTGTTCACGGAGTCAGACACAGTGGGGTCGATTTTACGGGCGGCGGGGGCGTGCGGCGTGCGGAGACGGTGCCGGTGCCATCCCCGGCGCGGTCCGCGGGGCGCCGACGCCCGTACGCGGTTCTGCGTTCGCCGGGTTGTCGGTGGCATGCGGTCCCGCGCCCGCCCGGCTTCCATCGGTACGCGGTTCCGTGCCCGTCCGGCCCTTGCGGGCGCGCGGTTCCGGGCCCGCCCGGCTCCCGCCGGTGCGCGGTTCCGCGGCCGCCCAGTCCTCGGTGACACGCGACCTTGCGCCCCTCCGGACCTCGGCGGCACGCGCACCCCCTCACGCTCACGCCCCACTCAGCACCCCCAGCACCCGCCGCGCCACCTCCCGGCCGATCGGCAGCGACGCCGTGGCCGCCGGGGACGGGGCGTTCAGAACGTGGACGACGCGCGGCGACTCCCGGATCAGGAAGTCGTCGGCGAGGGAGCCGTCGCGCAGCACCGCCTGGGCGCGCACCCCGGACGACGCCGGGACCAGGTCGTCCTGCGTCACCGCCGGGAGCAACCGGCGCACCGCCTCGGTGAACGCCGCCTTCGAGGCGGAGCGGCGCAGCTCCCCGGCGCCGTACCGCCAGTGGCGGCGGGCCATCCGCCAGGCGCCCGGCCAGGTGAGGCTCAGCGCCAGCTCGCGCGGGCGGACCACGCCCGGGCCGTAGCCCTCGCGGGCGAGCGCCGGGACGGCGTTGGGACCGATGTGGACGCCGCCGTCGATGCCGCGGGTGAGGTGCACGCCGAGGAACGGGAACGCCGGGTCGGGGACGGGATAGACCAGGCCGCGGACCAGCTCGGGCCGGGCCAGCTCGTAGTACTCGCCGCGGAAGGGGATGATCCGCATGCCCGGGTCGTCGCCGGTGAGCCGGGCGATCCGGTCGCAGTACAGCCCGGCGCAGTTCACCAGGGCCCTGCCGCGCAGCACCGCGCCGGCCGCCGTGCGCACGGCCACGCCCAGGGACGGGCGGCGGTCGACGGCGACGACCTCGGCGTCGTAGTGGATCCGCGCGCCGGAGGCGTCGGCGAGCCGGCGGGCGACCTCGGAGTAGTCGCAGACGCCCGTGGTGCCGACGTGTATGGCGGCCAGGCCCCGCACCTCGGGCTCGTACTCGGCGATCTGCGCGGCGACCAGCTCCCGCACCGGTATGCCGTTCTCCCGGCCGCGCTGGACCAGGGCGTGCAGCCGGGGCAGCTCGGACCGCTCGGTGGCCACGATGAGCTTGCCGGTGACGGCGTGCGGGATGTCGTACTCGGCGCAGAACTTCACCAGCTCGGCGGCGCCGCGCACCGCGAACCGCGCCTTGAGGGAGCCGGGGCGGTAGTAGACGCCGCTGTGGATGACGCCGCTGTTGCGGCCGGTCTGGTGGCGGGCCGGGCCCGGCTCCTTCTCCAGCACGGTCACGCGGGTGCCCGGCGCGGCGCGGGTGATCGCGTACGCCGTCGACAGGCCGACGATCCCGCCGCCGATCACCAGCACGTCGCAGTCGTAGGCGATCTTGTGCACCTGTTTCACCTCCCGGCTTCGATAGTGCACTGCGCCACTGACAATGCCCTCAAACCCGGGTTCCCGCCCGGAACCGCCCGGCGGGCCGTTCCGGGCCGTCGCCGTACCCGGTCAGGCGGGCGCCATGAGCAGCGGCCGGGCCCGCTCGCGCAGCTCCACGACCCGCGGCTCGTCGCCGTACGGCTCCAGGCGGTGCAGGAGGTCCCGCACGTACTCGGTGGTGCGTGCGGAGGAGATCCGGCCGGCGACCTCGACCGCCCGCACGCCCTGCTCGCAGGCCGCGTCCAGGTTGCCGGACTCCAGTTCGGCGACGGCGGAGACGACGAGCCGCAGCCCGTGCGAGCGGACGAACTCCTCGGTGGGCCGGGACAGGGCCTGCTCGGTGAAGCGGCGGACCTGGCGCGGGGCCTTCAGGTCGCGGTAGCACTCGGCGGCGTCGGCGGCGAACCGGTCGTAGCCGTAGAAGCCGAGCCAGGAGGGGTCGCTGTCGCCGTCGCGGGAGCGCTCCAGCCAGGCTTCGGCCGACTTCAGGGCCGCGCCGGCGGCCTGGGCGTCCCCGGCGCGCGCGTGCGCGCGTGCCTCGACGAGACGGAAGAAGCTCATGGTGCGGGCGGTGGCCAGCCCGCGGTTGCGCTCCAGGGCGGCCTGCGCGAGGTCGACGCCCTCGTCGCCGAAGCCGCGGTAGGTGGCCTGGAGGGACATGGAGGCCAGGACGTAGCCCCCGAGGGGGACGTCGGCCGCCGCGCGCGCGAGACGCAGCGCCTGGATGTAGTACCGCTGGGCGGCCTCCTGCTGGCCGGTGTCGAAGGCCATCCAGCCCGCGAGCCGGGTCAGTTCGGCTGAGGCGCCGAACAGGGCGCGGCCCACCTCGTCGGAGTAGGAGCCGAGCAGCAGCGGCGCGGCCTCCACCCGCAGGCACTCCGGCACCATCGACGAACGCCAGTCGCCGCCCCCGTACTTGGAGTCCCAGCGCCGGGCGTCCTCCGCGGCCTCCCGCAGCTTGCGCACGTCGCTGTGGCCGACCTTGATCGGCGTCCCGGCGGCCTCGGCGGGGCCGGCGTCGCGGGCGACCGAGCTGTCGGCGGGCGTTATCAGCCACCGCGAGGCGGGGGTGGCATAGGCGCTGACCGCGAACGACCCGGCGAGCGACTGCCAGATGCCGCCCGAGCCCGCCCGCCGGCCGGCGAGGTCCAGCCGGTACAGCTCCGTCGCCGAGCGCACCGCCTGTCCGACGTCCCGGGGGAAGGCGAGGCCCACCTCCGGAGCGGGGTCCGCGTCCGCCAGCCCGATCTCGTGGAGCGGCACAGGGCGGCCGAGCTTCTGCCCTATCGCGGCGGCGATCAGGTGCGGCGCGGCGCCCTGCGGCACCATGCCCTTCGACACCCAGCGCGCCACGGAGGTCTTGTCGTAGCGAAGCGTCAACCCGCGTTGCGCGCCAAGGTCGTTGACGCGTCGCGCGAGGCCGGCGTTGCTGATTCCCGCGAGGGCGAGAACGGCGCCGAGTTTTTCGTTCGGCCCGCGTTGCTCCCTGGACATGCGCCACCCCTCGACACAGACGGCTGCCGCTCTGGCATAACCGCGCGGCATTCGTAAACCCAGCGTAGTTCGCCGCATCCCAAGCGTTAAGAGGCATAGTTCCGGATGGCGGGATTGTGGCGCGTACGGAAGTACGGTCCCGGTACGGACTGTTGCGGCGTGCCCGGCGCGTGCCCCGGGGTGTGTGGCCATGCGCCCGCCCGTGCGCTCTCCTCCGGCCGGCCGGGCGGGGGTTCCATGGCTGTGCGTGGGTCGGCCCGCTGTGCTGGACCAGTGGGCTGGGGGATACCGCCGCCTACATCCCCGCTGGCGGCGGACCGGTCCGGGAGACGAGTGGCGTCTCCCGGACCGCGCGCGTGCGCCGGTGGTGCGCCCAGCCTGTACGGAGCGTGTGCGCGGCGCGCGCAGCTGCCGGACCCGGCCCGGGATTTGGCCGAAAATATACCCCTGTCCATGAAGGTCAATTCCCGCTGCTACCACGGGATTTGAGGGCGCATTGGCGGTTTGCGGGGAGCGCGCCGGGGGCGCATTCGCATCGGCTCCGCGTGCACCGCGGCGGATGCCGGACGCCGCACCGGGGAGAAGTGTGCACATGCGACCGGCACTTGGCAGGAGTGCGCGGGCGCATTTCGAT
Organism: Streptomyces sp. NPDC006610; assembly: GCF_040611575.1. Lineage (NCBI taxonomy): Bacteria > Bacillati > Actinomycetota > Actinomycetes > Kitasatosporales > Streptomycetaceae > Streptomyces > Streptomyces sp. NPDC006610. Next base: position 11,730 of record NZ_JBEXOP010000062.1, on the reverse strand, counting down.
GGCCTCCTAGCGGCTCCGCCGCCGCTCCGCGGCGCGTCCTTCGTGGCAGCATGGGGAACCGGTTCCGGAAGTGCACTGGTTGTCCACAGCTTGTGGAGGCGTCGATGCGGTGGTTGGTGGGATGGAGCAGCACCGCCGCGGGCGTCGCCGGTCCCGGCTCGGCGGGCGCGACCGGTCACGACGGCGAGACCCTGCACCCGGTGGGTTCCCAACTCCTGTGGGGCGACCCCGATCCGCTGTGGGCGGTCGGCGACTGGCGCCCCGACGAGGTGCGCGTCGTCACGGCCGACCCGGACACCCGGATCGCGGTGCTCGGCACCTGCGGCGCCTCCGACGAGGCCCTGCGCGTCGGCCTGTTCGCCGCGCGCGGCGGGGCGCTGCGTCATCTGACGGCCTGGTCCGGCAGCTACACGGCGGTCGTGCGGATCGGCCGGCGGATCACCGTCTGCGGCGACATCGCCGGCGCCCGGCCCGTCTTCCACACCCCCTGGGCCGGCGGCACCGCCTACGCCACCGCCGCGCTGCCGCTCGCCGACCTCATTGAGGCCAACCTCGACTTCGGCCACCTCGCCGCCCTGCTGGCCGCCCCCGACGTCCCCGACGCGCTGCACGACTCCACCCCCTACGACGGCGTACGGCGCGTTCCGCCCGGGCACGCTCTGATCCTGCGCGCCGGTGCCCGCGAGGTCGCCGGGTACGAGCCGGTCGCCTCCCTCGCGGTGGCCGCGCCGCCCGCCGACCCGGACAGCGCCGTGGACGGCGTGCGCGAGGCGCTCGTCGAGGCCGTACGCGCCCGCCTCGCCGCGCCCCGCCACGTCCCCGGCGCCGACATGGACCCCGGCCCCGTGCCCGGCATGGGACCGGCCGAGCGGCGCGCCGCGCGCGGCATGCCGGTGCCCGGCATCGGGGCCGACCTCTCCGGCGGCCCGGCGTCGGCGACGCTCGCCCTGCTCGCGGCGGGCCTGCCCGGAATGCCGGGCACCATCCTGGGACACGGCACGGGCGCGGGGGAGCGGCTGCTGGCGGTCACCTTCAACGATCTGGCGGTCGGCGGCCAGGAGGCCGAGCTGGAGCGGGCCGGGGCCCTGGCGGCCAACCCGCGCCTGCACCACGTGGTGGTGACCGGCGGCGAGGACACCCTGCCGTACGCCCATCTGGAAGGGCCGCTGACCGACGAGCCGGCGTCCACCCTGGTGACGGCCGCCCGCCACCGCGCCCGCCTCGCCGCCGGCAGCGCCGACCACCTCACCGGCCACGGCGCCCGCCAGGTGCTCGACGCCCACCCCGCCCGCCTCGCCGACCTGCTGATGGACCGGCAGCGGCGGCACCTGGTCCGCCCGGTGGCCGCGCTGGCCAGGGCCGACGGCTCGGTCCTGGTTCCCGCGCGGGTGTACGCGGCGGCGCGGCGGCTGGCCCGCACCACCTATCGGGAGGGCCTGGAGAGCCTCGCCGACCAGCTGCGCCGGCACCGCTTCGAGGACCCCGGCGGAGCGGTGGAGGCTTCGCTGGCCGCGCTGACCTGGGCGAGACCGGGGCCGGCGGCGCGCTGGCTGACCGGGGAGGCGCTGGCCGAAGTATCGATTCGCTTGCAGCGGGCGACCCACCGCTCGGGCATCGGCCCGGGCCTGCGTCCCGGCGACTTCCGCGCGCGGGCGGCCCTGGCGCGGGCCGCGGCCGACCTGCGGGTCCTGGAGCAGGCGGCGGAGATCCGCTTCCAGCGGCTGCACGCCCCGTTCCTCGACAACCAGGTCGTCCGCGCCTGTCTGGCCCTGCCCGAGTCGCTGCGGGTCAAGCCGGGGGCGCGGGCGGCGATCCTGCGCACGGTGTTGAAGGGGGCGGGCGTCGACGGCCTGCCGCCGGGTTGGGGCGCGCCCTCGCAGGCCCCGGCGGCCGCCGCCGAACGGACGGGGCTGAGGGTGGCCGTGGACTCGCTCGTGGAGCTGTTCGACACGCCGCTGCTGGCCGAAGCGGGGCTGGTGGAGGCGCGGGTCGTCCGCAAGGCGCTGCGCGCGGCGGCCCAGGGCGAGCCCCTGCCGCTGGACGGCCTTGCGGACCTGGTCTCCCTGGAGCTGTGGCTGCGCCGTCTGCTCGCCCGCCGGGGCACCTGCTGGACGGGAACTCCGGCGCGTGCGCGTGCGGTGCCGACGGGCATCCAGCCGCGGCGGGGGGCGCTGGCGCCGGGTGGGTAGTGCGGGTCGCTAGGCGGGTTGTTGAGGGCGGATCGGTGCTTCAAAGCGGGAGTGGTGCTCTCGCATGTATGCAGTGATCTGGCACAGGTGCTCTGCTCTGGGTGGCGACCGCTGCCCAAAGTCGGGAGCACTGATCCGCTTCCTGTGCACCGCTCCGGACCGAGCGCTCCGCTCCAACAGATGTGCACCGCTCCGGATCGAGCGTCCCGCTCCGAGGGGTGTGCGCCGCTCCGGACCGAGCGCCCTGCTCCAAAATGTGTGCAGCGCTCCCGGTTGAGCATCCTGCTCCAAGATGTGTGCACCGCTCTCCGGACTGAGCCGCCCAGCCCCCAGCAATCACGTGTGCACCGCTCCGGGCGCACGGCTCTCCCGCCGGACGGGCGTGAGCGGGTTCGCCCAGGAGGACGCGCGAGGCTTCGCCGAAACCTTTCGGCGTCTCAGGAGCAGGTGAAGGACGAGTTCGCCCAGTCCGCCAGCGCCACGTCGTCGAAGTGGCTGTGCGGCTCGACCACCAGGCGCACGGTCTCGCGCCCGGCGAGGCTCACACGGATCGGCACCGCCGCGTCGCCGCCCTTGATCCGGCCCGACCTCCACAGCTGGTCGCCGTCCGCGTAGACGGAGAAGTAGACGTGGCCGAGCTTCTGCGTCAGGTCGTCCACCCCGACCACGGCGTCGTACGAGGTGCAGGCCCGGTTGAGGTCGATGGTGACGGAGGAACTGCCCTGCACCGTCGCGCCGTGCGCGTACGTCGTGTCGCCGATCGACAGGCCCTGGCGCTGCCAGACCCAGCTGCTCTCCGCCATCCGCAGCTCGGGCCCGGTGCCGTCGCCGTTGACGTCGTACGACAGCTCGCTCAGCTCGAAGGCGGCCGGAGCGGGCGGCGGCGTCGGAGCCGGGGTGGGTGTGGGGGTCGGGGTGGGCGTCGGGGTCGGGGTGGGCGGGGGGCTCGGCTTCCGGGAAGGGGACGGCGTGGGGGCGGGGGTCGGCGTCGGGGTGGGCGTAGGCGTCGGGGCCGCCGCCGGGACGGCGGGGGGCTGCGGCTCGGGCTCCTCGGGGGCCGGGACCGGGGCGGGCGGCTCGGGCAGGGCGGCCGGCGCCGACACGGGCGGTCCGGCCTCCGGCTTGCGGGCCGGGGCCTCGCCGCCGACCAGCGCGAGCGCCAGGGCCGCCGCGGCTGCGACCGCGACGACACCGGCCGCGATCCCCGCCTTCACCGGCGCGCCCAGCCCTTCCGAGGCCGCCGCGCCACCGCCCGCGCCCGCTCCGCCGGACGAACCGCCCGCCGCCGCGGCAGCGCCGGCGGCGCCCGCCGCACCGGCTCCCGCGCCCCCGGCGACGAGCCCGGCCGCCTTGGCGTACCCGGCGGCGCCGAACCAGCCGATGACCGCGACCGGCACGACCGCGGGGATGCCGCCGGCGAGCTCCTCGATCTGGCTCGCCGCCAGTCGGCACCTGGCGCACTCCTCCAGGTGCTTGCGCAGCCCCCGCTCCGCGCGCGTGCGGAGCCTTCGGCGGGCGTACGTGCCGAGCTGGTCGGCGTAGCGGGCGCAGCCCTCGTCGTCCGCGAGGGACGTGCTGACGTGGGCCTGGAGGTAGGCCTGCTTGAGGCCCTCGCGGGCGCGGCTGGCCAGCACGCGCGTGCCGTTGGCGTCCAGCCCGAAGAGCGTGGCGACCTCGCTCGGCGACTCGTCCTCGACCTCGGTGTGCCACAGCACGGCCTGCCAGCGCTCGGGCAGAGAGCGGAACGCCTGCATCGCCAGCGACTGCTCGGCCTCGTGCATCGCCCGCACGTCGGCGCCCAGGTCGAGCGTGTCGGTGTCGGACACCTCCGAGGTGCGCGTCGCCTGTGCGGCGAACACCGCGAAGTCGTCGACCAGGTGCTCCCGCTTGGCGGAACTCGTCCAGTTCGCGGCGACCCGGCGGACCGTGGTGAGCAGATAGGCGCGCACGGCGTGCTCGGGCCCGGAGCCGCCGCGCACCGCCTGGAGCACGCGCGCGAAGACCTCGGCGGTGAGGTCGTCCGCCGTGTGGGCGTCCCGGCAGCAGGTGCGCGCATACCGGCGCACGGCTTCGGCATGGCGCCGGTACAGCTCCTCGTACGCCGTGTCGTCACCCTCGCGCATCCGCCCGATCAGCTCGGCGTCGGACGGCGGCAGCTCCACCGGCGGCGGCAGGACGCTGTCCTCCCGCCAGTCGCGCTGCGCCGGGACGCCGTAGGGCAGGTCGTCGGCATGGTCGGCGTACTGGACGTCCGGTCGCTCCTTCTGGCTCGGCACCAGCGGCGACGGCACGGCGTCGCCGTTCTCCGCGCCGCTCTCGCCGAGTGCCTCGTCCCGCCCGTCAACGCTCATCGCGCCGCCCCCGCCGCCTGCCGAACCGTCCAGAACACCGGGTCAGACTGCCATATTCGAATGTGTTCCGGACGGGCCCCGGGGACCATTTACCCGTTCGTGGGGTTTCACCGCGAACCAGTGCAAGACGTCACTCGAACGGGGCAGAATGCAACCGCCTCCGCCCCGCATCGAGTTGACGGACCTCACCCGCACGGGCCGGACCGGCGTCGGCGAGCGCGGTCGGCGGCTCCGCCTCGGGACCCCACCGCACCGGCCCGGACCGCACGGAGCCCCTCCGCACTCGCACCGGCCCCGTCCGCCGCGAACCGCGTCCGCGCCGGACCACCGCGTGTCCGGACCACCGCGCGTCCGCGGCGAACGCCGCCCGCGCCGGACCACCGCGCCACGACGGACCTCACTCGCCCCGAACCACCGCGCCCACGCCGGTCCGCAACCGCCCCGGACCACCGCGCGCTCACGCCGGCCGGGACCGCAGCCCTTCCAGCAGGATGTCCAGCAGCCGCGCCGACGCCGCTGCCTGCTGCGCCGGGTCCGGCAGCGACGGGGCCGCCGTCGCGATCACCAGCAGCACGTCCGACACCGACACGTCCGGCCGCAGCTCGCCCGCCGCGCGCGCCCGCTCCACGAGCCGGCCCACCACCTCGAGCAGCGCCGCCGCCCCCGCGTCGTCCTCCGCCGGACCGCCCTCCGGCACCAGCCGCAGCTCGCCGGAGGCCGGCTGCATCCGCTGCTGCGGCACCCGCGCCTCCTCCGAGCCCGCCGCCTCCGTGCCCTCCTCCTGGTCCGGCACGCCGACCCGCAGTATCTGCGGCGGCAGCAGCCGGCCCGCGCCGGACGCCACCGACGTGCGCAGGAAGCGCGACAGCGCCGACCACGGCTCGTCCTCCTGGCCGAGCGCGGCCCGGGCCTGGTCGGTCAGCCGGGAGGTCTCCTCCTCGGCTATGCGCCGCACCAGGACGTCCTTGCTCGGGAAGCGCCGGTACACCGTGCCCACGCCCACGCGCGCGCGCCGCGCCACGTCCTCCATCGGCGCGCCGTACCCCAGCTCGCCGAAGACCTCGCGCGCCGCCCTCAGCACGTGCTCCAGATTGCGCTGTGCGTCCACCCGCAGCGGTGTCGTCCGCGGCCCGTCCCCGCGTCCGTTCCCCACCGCCGCGCCGACCGCGCCGCCCGCCCCGACGGCGGACGCGGTAGACCAACGAGAGTCCTGAATGTGCATACGAATTCCCCCGGTAATGACGTCTCCCCCCGGAGACTCTCCCCGCCATCGGCACCGGAGCGCGTGGAACGAGCCTGGACCACGAACCCGCCCGTCGCGGGCCCGATGAGCGCATCCCCCTACACCCCGTCGGCATACGAACATAGTTGAGTGAGCGTCAATTCAGAAGGGGGAGGTTCCGCACACTGCGCCCCTCGATCGGAGTACGGGTCGTATACGTCCTGATTCCGCCCCCTTGAAGCACCCGGCGTACGCCCCTGACCTGCGGCGCTTATCCGGACCCTGTCATTTCGGCCAACTCCGGGCGCCCTCGGCGTCCGGTCACACAAATTGCCGGGCCTGTGGACAAACGAAGGCGCCGGGTGCGTCATGGGATGGTGAAGGAACGTGCGCGCATTCTCGTTGTCGGCGGCGGCTACGTCGGGATGTACACGGCCCTGCGCCTGCAGCGGCGGCTGAGAGCCGGACTGGGACGCGGCGACGCCGCGATCACGGTCGTCACCCCCGACCCGTACATGACGTACCAGCCGTTCCTCCCGGAGGCGGCCGCAGGTTCCATCTCCCCCCGCCACGTCGTCGTACCGCTGCGCCGCGTCCTCGGCCACTGCGACGTCGTCGTCGGCGAGGCCACCGCCGTGCGCCACGCCGAGCGCGTCGCCACCGTCAGCACCCTCGCCACCGAGGAGGGGGCGGGCGAACGCCGGCTGCCGTACGACGAACTCGTCCTCGCCCCCGGCTCCGTCTCGCGCACCCTGCCCGTCCCCGGTCTCGCCGACCACGGCATCGGTTTCAAGACCGTCGAGGAGGCCATCCGCCTGCGCAACCACGTCATCGAGCAGATGGACATCGCCTCCTCCACCCGCGACCCCGCCGTCCGCGACGCGGCCCTCACCTTCGTCTTCGTCGGCGGCGGCTACGCGGGCGTGGAGGCGCTCGCCGAGCTGGAGGACATGGCCCGCTACACCGCGCGGTACTACCACAACGTCCCCCCCGAGGACATGAAGTGGATCCTCGTCGAGGCCTCCGACCGCATCCTGCCCGAGGTCGGCCCCGAGATGGGCCGCTACGCCCTCACCGAACTGCGCCGCCGCAACATCCAGGTGCTCCTCGGCACCCGCCTGGAATCGTGCGCCGACCGGGTCGCCGTCCTCAGCGACGGCCAGCGCTTCCCCACCCGTACGGTCGTGTGGACGGCCGGTGTCAAACCCCATCCGCTGCTCGCCGCCACCGACCTGCCCCGCGACGCGCGCGGCCGGCTGGTGTGCACCGCCGAGCTGGCCGTCGAAGGACACGCGCACGCGTGGGCCGCGGGCGACGCCGCCGCCGTCCCCGACGTCACCGCCGCCGAGCCCGGCGCGAGTTGCGCCCCCAACGCCCAGCACGCCCTGCGCCAGGCCAAGGTCCTCGGCGACAACGTCGTCCACTCCCTGCGCGGCGAGCCCCTGGAGACGTACACGCACAAGTACGCGGGCTCCGTCGCCTCCCTCGGGCTGCACAAGGGCGTCGCCCATGTGTGCGGACGCCGGCTCAAGGGCTACCCCGCCTGGCTGATGCACCGCGCTTATCACCTCAGCAGGGTGCCCACCGTCAACCGCAAGGCGCGCGTACTGGCCGAATGGACCCTCTCCGGCCTCTTCAAACGGGAGATCGTCTCCCTCGGTTCACTCGAACATCCCCGTGCGGAGTTCGAACTGGCGGCCGGTGGAAAGCCTTCTCAAGACCCGAACGAGTCGAACTGACCCCTCCGAGGAACTACCGCGGCCACCCCGGCGTCTGACGGATGTCGGCCCGGTCGGCCACCCTGCCAGACTGTGCCGCACAGCACAGCGGACCCCCGCACGCCCTGCCCGCAGAGGCCCTCCCCCAGGGACCCCGGGCCGGGTCCGGAGCCGGCCGACGACCACTACACGAGGCAAGGATTCGTGAACTTCACGCGCTGGAGCGCTCGGCTCCCCGGAACGCAGCGCCGCGCCGCAGCGCGGACCGACCACCAGGTCGCCACTGACCGCCGGGGAGGTGACAACGCCGTCCCCGCGGCCCGCGCCGAACAACTGACCGACGATCCCCCGTCCGTCCCCGCCATGGACGACCTGCCCGCGCGCGACATCCTCGAACGGGTCCCCGCCCTCGTCGCCCTCGTCCACGGCCCCGACCACCGCCTCGCCTACGTCAACGACGCCTACGCCACCGCCTTCGGAGCCCGCCCGCCCGGCGAACCCGCCCGCGCGGCCCTGCCCGAACTGTGCGAACTGGGCCTCCTCCCCCTCCTCGACCAGGTCCTGCGCAGCGGAAAGCCCCGCACGGTCAAGTCCCGCAAGGCCCTCGACGGCCGCTCCTACACGTTCACCTGCACCCCGGTCGCCGAGGCCGCCGGCCGCGCCCCCCGCGGCCCCGGTGTTCTCGTCTTCGCCACCGACGTCACCGACCACGCCGAGGCCGCCGAACGCCTCAGAGCCAGCGAACGACGCCAGCGCGAGACCGCCGTCACCCTCCAGCGCTCCCTCCTCCCCCAGGAGCTGGAACAACCCGACGACCTGCGCATCGCCGCGACCTACCAGCCCGGCGGCACCGAGGCCGCGGTCGGCGGCGACTGGTACGACGTCATCACCCTCGGCGGCGGCCGCACCGCTCTCGTCATCGGCGACGTCATGGGCCGCGGGGTGCGCGCGGCGGCCGTCATGGGCCAGCTGCGCACCGCCGTCCGCGCGTACGCCCGCCTCGACCTGCCCCCGCACGAGGTGCTCCAGCTCCTCGACGGCCTCGCCGCCGAGATCGACGCCCACCAGATCGCCACCTGCGTCTACGCCATCCACGACCCGAACGAGGGACGGCTGGTGTACGCCTCGGCCGGCCATCTGCCCATCCTCGTCCGCGACGAGAACGGCAAGGTGCTGCGCGCCGACGAGCCGACCGGCCCCCCGCTCGGCACCGGCGGCTGGATGCACGCCTCCGGCTCCGTCCCCCTCGCCCCCGGCTCCACCGCCGTCCTCTACACGGACGGCCTGGTCGAACGCCGGGACGCCGACCTGGACGAGGGCATCGAGGCCCTTCAGCGCGCCCTCGCCGGAGCCACCGGCACCCCGCAGGTCATCTGCGACCGCCTGATGCGCTCGGCCGGCGTCACCGCCGACCACGACGACGACGTCGCCGTCCTGGTCCTCCAGCACCCCGCCCGCACCGGCGCGGACGGCGACCTGTTCCGCAACGCCGCCCTGGATCTGCTCGGCGGCGTCGAAGCAGCGCCCCGCGCGCGGGCCTTCGCCTCCGGCGTCCTCACCAGCTGGCGGTTCCCCGCCGAGCTGCACGACCTCGGTGTCCTCGCGGCCAGCGAACTCGTCGCCAACTCCCTCCAGCACGGCACCCCGCCCATGCGTCTGCGGCTGCGCCGCACCGACCGCCGCCTCATCGTCGAGGTGACCGACGGCGACGACCACCTCCCCAGACGCCGCCGCGCGGAACCGGGCGACGAGTCGGGCCGGGGCATCGCCATCGTCGCCACCATCGCGTCCAACTGGGGCTGCCGCCGCACCCCCGGCGGCGGCAAGGCGGTCTGGTGCGAGTTCGTCCTCCCGGGGACCGGACCCGCCACCGGCGCCGGTTAGGCCGACACCGACTCCGCGGAGGCCGCCGGACCTCGCGCGACGACCCGGTTCCGGACCGCCCACGGCCGGTCCTGCGCCTCGGTCAGCCGCCGCCCCAGCCGCACCGCCAGCACGGTGATCCCCAGCGAGAACAGCAGGAAGGTCACGACGTACGGCCCGTGCAGCGAGGCGCCCATCGGCCCGCCCACCGCCGGCCCGACGGCCAGCGCCAGCTGCTTCACCAGGGCGAACGCCGAGTTGTACTGCCCCGCGAGCCCTGTCGGCGCGAGATCGGCCACCAGCGGGGCCACCGTCGGCGACAGCATGGCCTCACCCAGCCCGAACAGCGCGTACGTCGACACGAACGCAGCCGTCGCCATCTCCTGGCTGACGCTCCCCAGCCCGGCGAACCCCGCCGCGACCCAGGCCACGCCCCAGATCAGCCCCACGGCCGCGATCACCCGCGACCGCCGCCGCCGCTCGACGAACCGCAGCACCGCGAACTGCGCCACGACGATCACCAGCGTGTTGGCGGCCAGCGCCGTCCCCAGCACGGACGTCGAGATCCCGGCGGCCTCCACGCCGTACGCGCTCAGCCCCGACTCGAACTGGCCGTAGCAGGCGAAGAACAGCACGAACCCGAGCACGCACAGCTGCACCATGGCCCGGTTGCCCAGCAACTGCTTCCAGCTGCCCCGGCCCGACCCCGCCGGTGCGTCCTCGATCCGCGGCGAGTGCGGCATCCGCACCGTCGCCAGCACCACGACCAGCAGCAGGAACATCGCCGCCTCGATCGCGAACAGCAAAGTGAAGGAGGAGGCGCGGCTGGTGTCGACCAGATGGCCGCCGATCAGCCCGCCGACGCCGAGACCCAGGTTCTGCAGGAAGAACTGCGTGGCGAACGCCCGCGACCGGGTCTCTGCCGTCGAGCAGTCCACGATCATCGTCGCCAGCGCCGGTTGCATCACGGCCTGCCCGGCCCCCAGCGCCCCCGCCGACAGCAGCACGGCCGCCGCACTGCCCGCGAGCCCAAGGCTCAGCGCCCCCAGAGCGGCGGTGACCAGGGCGGCGAGCAGCACCGGCAACGGACCCCGGCGGACGATGGCCCGCCCGGCGAACGGCAGCACGATCAGCGCCGCCACGGCGAAGACGGCGAGCACCAGCCCGGCCGTCACCGCCCCGAGCCCCCGCACCTGCGCCACATAGACGTACAGGTAGGGGACGGTGAAACCGAGCCCGAACGCGCTGAGTGCGTTGCCCATGTGGATCCGGCGCATCGCAGCGCCCATCGCCCTGGTCACGCTCACCTCTCTCATCTCGGAAGACGGCGACCTCGGAAGAGGACCATCAGAAGTTAGGAGTGAAGACTTCGAACCTAAAGTTCGAAGCTAAAGAGTACACATCCAAGGACTTCGACGCCAAGCGCCCGCATGGGATACTCGGGCCCCATGGGCGACACCCCCGGCCTCAACGAGCCGACACTCGAAGAACAGATCGCCGCCTACCAGCGCGAGTTCCAGGACCTCGACCCCCAGGTCGAGAAGATCGTGTCGGCGCTGTCCCGCCTGAACCGCCGGATGAACGTCGCGTACGGCCGCCAGACCGCCGCCCTCGGCATCAGCAACGCCGAGTGGGAGGTCCTCAAGGCCCTCGTCCTCTCCGGAGCCCCCTATCGGATGGGTCCCAGCGAACTCGCCAAGCGTCTCGGGCTGACGCCGGCCGCGATGACCCACCGGATCGACCGGATGGTCACCGAGGGACTCGTGACCCGGGAGCGGGACGAGTCGAACCGCGTGCGGGTGATCGTCGAGCTGACCCCCGACGGCCGCGAGAAGTGGCTGGAGGCCATGCGCCTGGCCACGGTCTTCGAGGAGGAGCTGCTCCAGGACCTCTCGCCCGAGGAACGGCTCGCCCTGGGCGAGGTCCTGACCAGACTCCTGCGCAGGGTGGAACACGCCCAGCCGGACGCCGGCGGGCGCCTGGCCGACCTCGACTGAGGGCCAGTCCCGCCCTTGACGGGGGATGCTTGACAGCCCCCTGCCCGATCCGTAAGGTTCTTCGGGTTGCCGCGGGGCCGTAACGGTTCTGCCGACGACACCTTCCGCCGCGACAGCGGCACTCACACCACAGCAAGATCTCCCGACGGGGTTGATTTCGGCGTGCCCGAATTCAATTCGAATAGGGGCTCGGCGGCCCGATTGGGAATCGCCGGGAGGATCCGCTAAGGTTTGAGACGTCGGAACGGCCCAACGGCCGGGAAGGCAAACCCCGCTGACTGGGGATCAGGTCGGAAAAGGATCTGATAGAGTCGGAAACGCAAGACCGAAGGGAAGCGCCCGGAGGAAAGCCCGAGAGGGTGAGTACAAAGGAAGCGGCCGTTCCTTGAG
>NZ_JBEXOP010000061.1:0-24952 GCF_040611575.1 Streptomyces sp. NPDC006610 | reverse complement strand
GGCACCCGCGCGGCGTCGGGTGCCGCCGCGCGACGCGGTCGGCGGACGGTGTCAGTGGGCCGCCGACTCCCAGTCCGGGCCGACGCCCACGGAGACGTCCAGGGGGGCCCTGAGCTGGACGGCGCCCGCCATTTCGCGGCGGACCAGGGTCTCCACCGCCTCGCGCTCACCGGGGGCCAGTTCCAGGACGATTTCGTCGTGGACCTGGAGCAGCATGCGCGAGTTCAGGTCCGCGGCGCGCAGTGCCTGGTCGACCTTGAGCATGGCGATCTTCACGATGTCCGCCGCCGTGCCCTGGATCGGCGCGTTGAGGGCCATCCGCTCGGCCGCCTCCCGGCGCTGGCGGTTGTCGCTGTTGAGGTCGGGCAGATAGCGGCGGCGGCCGAAGAGGGTCGCCGTGTAGCCCGTCGCCCGGGCCTCGTCGACCGCCCGGCGCAGATAGTCCCGTACGCCGCCGAACCGCTCGAAGTACGCGTCCATCAGGGCGCGCGCCTCCGCGGCCTCGATGTTCAGCTGCTGGGACAGGCCGAACGCCGACAGCCCGTACGCCAGGCCGTACGACATGGCCTTGATCTTGCGGCGCATCTCCGCGTCGACCGCGGCCGGGGCGACCCCGAACACCTGTGAGGCGGCCGTGGTGTGCAGGTCCTCGCCGGAGGTGAACGCCTCGATCAGCCCTTCGTCCTCCGACAAGTGGGCCATCACCCGCAGCTCGATCTGGCTGTAGTCGGCGGTCAGCAGCGACTCGAAGCCCTCGCCGACGACGAAGCCGCGGCGGATGGCCCGGCCCTCGTCGGTGCGCACGGGGATGTTCTGCAGGTTGGGGTCGGTGGAGGACAGCCGGCCGGTCGCGGCGACCGTCTGGTTGAAGGTGGTGTGGATCCGTCCGTCCGTCGCGATCGTCTTGATCAGGCCCTCGACGGTGACGCGCAGCTTCGCCTGCTCCCGGTGGCGGAGCATGATGACCGGCAGTTCGTTGTCCGTCTGGGCGGCGAGCCAGGCCAGGGCGTCGGCGTCGGTGGTGTAGCCGGTCTTGGTCTTCTTCGTCTTCGGCAGGCCCAGCTCGCCGAAGAGCACCTCCTGAAGCTGCTTGGGCGAGCCCAGGTTGAACTCGTGGCCCGCCGCGGCGTGCGCCTCCTTCACCGCCTGCTGGACCGCGCCGGCGAACATCTGCTCCATGGCCTCCAGGTGGGCCCGGTCGGCGGCGATGCCGTGCCGCTCCATGCGGGCGAGCAGCGCGGAGGTCGGCAGCTCCATGTCGCGCAGCAGGTCGGCGGCGCCCACCTCCTCCAGACGGCCCTCGAATGCCTGGCCCAGGTCGAGGATGGCGCGGGCCTGGATCATGAGCGCCTCGGCCTCGGCGCCGTCGTCCGTGCCGAAGGCGAGCTGGCCGTCGGCCGCGGCGGCGGGGGCCAGCTCGCGGTGCAGGTACTCCATGGACAGCGCGTCCAGGTCGAAGGAACGGCGGCCCGGCTTGACGAGGTAGGCGGCCAGGGCGGTGTCCATGGTGACGCCCTCGACGCTCCAGCCGTGCTCGGCGAAGACGCGCATGGCGCCCTTGGCGTTGTGGAACACCTTGGGCCGGTCCGCGTCGGCCAGCCAGTCGGCGAACGCGGCCTCGTCGGTCTCGTCCAGCTGCGACGGGTCGAACCACGCCGCCGCTCCGGAGGGCGCGGCGAGGGCGATCTCGGCGACCGAGCCGGCGCCCAGGGCCCAGGTGTCGACGGTGGCGACGCCGAGGACGTCCGTGCCGTGCTCGGCGAGCCAGGCGGCGACCTCGCCGGTGGCGAGCACCGTGCCGTCCAGTTCGACGCCGTCCGCCGCGATCGGGGTCACCTCGGCCTCCTCGGCGCCGGGGTCGACGGCGAAGAGGCGCTCGCGCAGGGAGGGGTTCCTGATCTCCAGGGTGTCCAGCACCATGGCGACGGCCTTGCGGTCGTACGGGGCGCGGGTCAGGTCGGCGACGGTCTTCGGCAGCTCGACGTGGCGCTCCAGCTCGGTGAGGCGGCGGTTCAGCTTCACCGCCTCCAGGTGGTCGCGCAGGTTCTGCCCGGCCTTGCCCTTGACCTCGTCGACCCGCTCGACCAGCTCGGCGAAGGAACCGAACTGGTTGATCCACTTCGCGGCGGTCTTCTCACCGACGCCGGGGATGCCCGGCAGGTTGTCGGAGGGGTCTCCGCGCAGGGCGGCGAAGTCGGGGTACTGCGCGGGCGTCAGCCCGTACTTCTCCACGACCTTCTCCGGGGTGAACCGGGTCAGCTCGGAGACGCCCTTGGTCGGATAGAGCACCGTGATGTGGTCGCTCACCAGCTGGAAGGAATCGCGGTCGCCCGTGACGATCAGCACGTCGAAACCCTCGGCCTCGGCCTGGGTGGCGAGGGTGGCGATGACGTCGTCCGCCTCGTAGCCGTCGACGGCGAAACGCTGCGCGTGCATCGCGTCGAGCAGCTCGCCGATCAGTTCGACCTGGCCCTTGAACTCGTCCGGGGTCTTGGAGCGGTTCGCCTTGTACTCGGTGAACTCCTCGGAGCGCCATGTCCTGCGGGACACGTCGAAGGCCACCGCGAAGTGCGTGGGCGCCTCGTCGCGGAGCGTGTTGGCCAGCATCGACGCGAAGCCGTAGATCGCGTTCGTCGGCTGGCCGGTCGCGGTCGTGAAATTCTCCGCGGGCAGCGCGAAGAACGCGCGGTAGGCCAGCGAGTGCCCGTCCATGAGCATCAGCCGCGGACGGCTGCCGCCGGGGTTGCTGTCGGTCTTCTTCGATGCTGTCTCTGCCACGACCCCGATCCTGCCACGGCCCACTGACAACGACGCCCCACCGCCCCCGCCACTGCCGCGGCACCGCCGGCGGGTGCCGCGCGCGGGCGGCGGGCCGCACGTCGGCGGCGCGACGCCCGTCAGCCGCACCCGGCCGTCCCCCTCCTCACCTGCCCCGCCGCCCGCGACCATTGGCCTCGCCCCCGCACGTCGGCCCCGGTGCATTGTCGGTGGTGCGTGCGAGTATCGGAGGAGGAGCCGTGGACGGGTTGCTCCCGGCCGAGTCGAAGGAGAGCGTGCGATGGCCTCGAAGCCGCCGAAGAGCGATCCCGTGCAGGACGCGCCGCACGTGGCGGGCCCTCGGCATGCGGCCGCCGGGCTGCCGGCCATCGGACACAGCCTGCGCCACGCCCAGCAGCAGATGGGCCTCAAGCGCACCGCGCTGACGCTGCTCAGCGTCAACCAGAAAGACGGCTTCGACTGTCCCGGTTGCGCCTGGCCCGAGCCGGAACACCGGCACACGATGGAGTTCTGCGAGAACGGCGCGAAGGCGGTCGCCGAGGAGGCCACCGTGCGCCGGGTCACCCCGGAGTTCTTCGCCGCGCACCCGGTCGCCGACCTCGCGACCCGCAGCGGCTACTGGCTCGGCCAGCAGGGCCGTCTCACGCACCCCATGTACCTGCCCGAGGGCGGCGAACACTACGAGCCGGTCACCTGGGAGCGGGCGTTCGACATCGTCGCCGAGGAGATCGCCGCGCTCCGCTCCCCCGACGAGGCCGTCTTCTACACCTCGGGCCGCACCAGCAACGAGGCCGCGTTCCTCTACCAGCTGTTCGCGCGCGAGCTGGGCACCAACAACCTGCCCGACTGCTCCAACATGTGCCACGAGTCGTCGGGCTCGGCGCTGACCGAGACCATCGGCATCGGCAAGGGCAGCGTCCTGCTGGAGGACCTGCACAAGGCGGACCTGATCATCGTCGCCGGGCAGAACCCGGGCACCAACCATCCGCGCATGCTCACCGCCCTGGAGCAGGCCAAGGCGAACGGTGCGCGGATCATCAGCGTCAACCCGCTGCCGGAAGCGGGCTTGGAGCGCTTCAAGAACCCGCAGACCGCCAAGGGGCTGGTGGCCGGCGGGGCCGCACTGACCGATCTGTTCCTGCAGATCCGCATCGGCGGCGACCAGGCCCTCTTCCGTCTGCTGAACAAGCTGATCGTCCAGACCGAGGGAGCCGTCGACGAGGAGTTCGTCCGCGCCCACACCCACGGCTACGAGGAGTTCGCCGACGCCGCCCGGGACGCCGACTGGGACGAGACGCTCGCCGCGACCGGCCTCACCCGCGCGGACGTCGAGAAGGCCTTCGCGATGGTCCTCGGCTCGCGGCGCACCATCGTCTGCTGGGCCATGGGCCTCACCCAGCACAAGCACTCCGTGCCGACCATCCGCGAGATCGTCAACTTCCTGCTGCTGCGCGGCAACATCGGCCGGCCCGGCGCGGGCGTGTGCCCGGTGCGCGGCCACTCCAACGTGCAGGGCGACCGCACGATGGGCATCTTCGAGCGGCCCGCGCCCGCCTTCCTGGACGCCCTGGAGAAGGAGTTCGCCTTCGCTCCCCCGCGCCGCCACGGCTACGACGTCGTACGCGCCATCCGCGCGCTGCGCGACGGGCAGGCCAAGGTGTTCTTCGCGATGGGCGGCAACTTCGTCTCCGCCTCCCCCGACACGGACGTCACCGAGGCGGCGATGCGGCGCGCCCGGCTGACCGTGCACGTGTCGACCAAGCTCAACCGCAGCCACGTCGTCACCGGAGCGCGCGCCCTGATCCTGCCCACCCTCGGCCGCACCGAGCGCGACGTCCAGGGCGGCGGCGAGCAGTTCGTGACCGTCGAGGACTCCATGGGCATGGTGCACGCCTCCCGTGGCCGTCTGGAGCCCGCGAGCCCGTACCTGCTGTCCGAGCCGGCGATCGTGTGCCGGCTGGCCCGCCGGGTGCTCGGCGGGAAGAGCCGCGTCCCGTGGGAGGAGTTCGAGAGGGACTACGCGACGATCCGGGACCGCATCGCGCGGGTGATCCCCGGCTTCGAGGACTTCAATGCGCGCGTGGCCGACCCGGCCGGATTCGTCCTGCCGCACGCCCCGCGCGACGAGCGCCGCTTCCCCACCGCCACCGGCAAGGCCAACTTCACCGCGGCCCCCGTCGAGTACCCGCGGCTGCCCCCGGGCAGGCTGCTGCTCCAGACGCTGCGCTCGCACGACCAGTACAACACCACGATCTACGGCCTCGACGACCGCTACCGGGGCATCAGGAACGGCCGCCGGGTCGTCCTGGTGAACCCGGCCGACGCCGCCGAGCTGAAGGTCGCGGACGGGTCCTACGTCGACCTGGTCGGCGAGTGGCGGGACGGCCTGGAGCGGCGGGCGCCCGGCTTCCGGGTCGTCCACTACCCGACCGCGCGGGGCTGCGCCGCCGCCTACTACCCGGAAACCAACGTCCTGGTGCCGCTGGACGCGACCGCCGACACGAGCAACACCCCGGCCAGCAAGTCCGTGGTCGTCCGTCTGGAACAATCGGCAGCCGACTGAGCGACCGCTCAGCCAGCGCGACCGACGAAACGGAGCCGGGCCCCATGGGCGAGCAGCACACCGTGAAGTTCCCGCAAGAGGTCATCGACGAGTACGCGGCGCTCGGCATCGACCTGCCCGCCCTGTTCTCCGCCGGGGATCTGGGCCGGCGCATGGGCATCGAGATACTGGAGGCCTCGGCGGACCGCGTCGTCGCCACCATGCCGGTGGAGGGCAACACCCAGCCGTACGGCCTGCTGCACGGCGGCGCCTCGGCCGTGCTGGCCGAGACCCTCGGCTCCGTCGGCGCGATGCTGCACGGCGGCTCCACCAAGATCGCCGTCGGCGTCGACCTGAACTGCACGCACCACCGGGGCCTGCGCTCGGGCATGGTCACCGGCGTGGCGACGCCGGTGCACCGGGGGCGCTCCACGGCGACGTACGAGACCGTGATCAGCGACGAGCAGGGCCGCCGCGTCTGCACCGCCCGGCTGACCTGCCTGCTGCGCGACGCGAACCCGGGCGAGGCGCAGCAGCCGGGCGCGGCCGGATAGCGCGGGAGCCGCCGGAATCGGCGGCCTCGTCCACCCATGTCCCCATCTCCCAAGTGCCTTTACTCAACCGGAAGTTGCCGCCGCCGCCCCGGCCGTTTAGCGTCGGGGCATGGCAACGGGAGGGCCCCATCGACCGAGGGCGGTGCTCGGGTCGGCGCTGCTGATCGGCGCGCTGGCCACCGGATGCGCCGACTCCGGCCCGGGGAACGGGACGACCGTGGGCGCACGGGATGCGGGCATGGCGCGCACCGCCACCCTCGCGCAGTCACCGTCCCCGTCGCCCTCGCCCGTCCCGTCCGCGACGTCGCCCGCGGACTTGTGCGCCCGCATCGTCGCCCACTGGTCGCGCGAAGTGCTCGACCAGAACGCCTACGGCGACTACCAGTCGATGGGCCTGTCCAACGGGCAGTACGCGATCCTGATGGACGTCGTGGACGCCGCCCGTGCCGAGCGGAAGCACCGGGGCCCGCGATCCGCCGACGAGCTGATCGACCGTCAGGCCCGCGAGCGCTGCGCCCAGCGCCACCGCGACGGGGATCCGACTGGGGGGCCGTGGAGTTGAGCGGCATCGGTCCCCGGAAGCCGGGCCGGGGCACGGGCGTCGACGAGGCGCCGTCGGCCCGCAGTCCGCAGCTCGGTCGCCTCCGCCGGCTCTGCGCCCGGCGTCACCGCCCTCTCTTCGCCGGCCCGGCCGCCTCCGAGGGCGCCTGTGCGCTCGCCACCCGCTCCGGTCCTGGCGTCACCATGACGCGCGTCGATCCGCCGTACGCCGGTCTTTCCCAGACGTCGATTCCGCGTCCTCCATTCCGGACGATCACGAAATGCCCCTGGAACGTGATCATCACCATGCGGGTAACCGATTGCCGAAAACCACCGCGGAACGACGCGCTCCCTTTTCGGGAGGTAACGCTGCGTAATACGCACGCAATGGAAGAGCGCAGTTTCATCCGGGGTGAGCGCTATGCCCACGCCCCCTCCAGCACCCTTCAAGTAGCCCGCAGCAACGATTTCGTCCCAGGATCCGACACCACCAAAGCCCAAGAACACTCCTGATAGGACGCGGCCCACGTCCTGCACGTCTCGCCATGCGGACAGGGCGAATCAGTCCGAATTCCGCACTTCCACCCGCTCAGTACCGCTCTGCATTACGTCGTGTCATAACAAGAGCGTCACAGCCTTGGCCAGACACTCCTCCACGTAACCTCCACCCGCCTAGAGTCACGGCCAGTCACCGCGCCGTCGGAATCGACGCCAAGAGCGTCTCTTCGGCCACAGCGCTCGACTCGGCTTCCTTCCACGGGGAAGGGCCGCGCCATGGAAAGGACTCATCGTGCGTCAACGTTCGCTCATCGCCATAACCGCCGCGCTGGCGGCGGGAGCGCTCACCCTCACCGCCTGCGGTTCGCGCGACGAGGACGGTGGCGGCTCCGACAGCGGCGGCACCACCAAGGTCGTCATCGGCGTCGACGCCCCGCTGACGGGCGACCTGTCCGCGCTGGGCCTCGGCATCAAGAACTCCGTGGACCTGGCCGCCAAGACGGCCAACAAGGAGAAGTACGTCGAGGGCATCGAGTTCGAGATCCAGGCCCTCGACGACCAGGCGCAGCCCGCCTCCGGCCAGCAGAACGCCACCAAGCTCGTCGCCAACAAGGACGTCCTCGGCGTCGTCGGCCCGCTGAACTCCTCCGTCGCCGAGTCGATGCAGAAGGTCTTCGACGACGCCAAGCTGGTCCAGGTCTCCCCGGCCAACACCAACCCCGCCCTGACCCAGGGCGTGGACTGGCAGACCAGCAAGAAGCGCACCTACAAGTCGTACTTCCGCACCGCGACCACGGACGCCATCCAGGGCCCGTTCGCCGCGCAGTACGTCTTCAACGACGCCAAGAAGAAGAAGGTCTTCGTCATCGACGACAAGAAGACCTACGGCGCGGGCCTCGCGTCGACCTTCTCCGAGGAGTTCAAGAAGCTCGGCGGCAAGGTCGTGGGCACCGAGCACATCGACCCCGAGACCAAGGACTTCTCCGCGGTCGCCACCAAGGTCAAGAGCTCCGGCGCGGACGTCGTCTACTACGGCGGCGAGTACCCGCAGGCCGGCCCGCTCAGCAAGCAGATCAAGGCCGCCGGCGCCAAGATCCCGCTGGTCGGCGGCGACGGCATCTACAGCGCCGACTTCATCAAGCTGGCCGGCGCCAGCGGCACCGGCGACCTGGCCACCTCGGTCGGCGCCCCCGTGGAGGAACTGCCCTCCGCCAAGGAGTTCGTCGCCAACTACGAGGCCGAGGGCTACAAGGAGCCGTTCGAGGCCTACGGCGGCTACTCCTACGACTCCGCCTGGGCGATCATCGAGGCCGTCAAGACCGTCGTCGAGAAGAACGACGGCAAGCTGCCCGAGGACGCCCGCGAGCAGGTCACCACGGCCATGCAGAATGTCTCGTTCGACGGTGTGACCGGCAAGGTCTCCTTCGACGAGTTCGGTGACGCCACCAACAAGCAGCTCACCGTCTACTCGGTCGAGGGCGGCGCCTGGAAGCCCGCCAAGTCCGGCACCTACGAGGGCTGACCCACACCCGCACCCACATCATGAGCCGCGCGGGGCGCTTGCACCACTGGCGCCCCGCGCGGACTCGCATCCGGTCACTTCCGTCGAATCATCGACACGTCTCGGAGGACATGCGGTGAACGAACTGCCGCAGCAGCTGGTCAACGGCCTGCTACTAGGATCCATGTACGGGCTGGTCGCCATCGGCTACACGATGGTCTATGGCATCGTCCAGCTCATCAACTTCGCCCACGGCGAGATCTTCATGGTGGGCGGCTTCGGCGCGCTCACGATCTACCTGTACGTGCTGCCCGACGGCACGTCCATGTGGGTGGCACTGCCCCTGATGCTCATCGGAGGCATCATCGCGGCCGTCCTGGTCGCGATGGGAGCGGAACGGTTCGCGTACCGCCCCCTGCGCAACGCACCACGCCTGGCCCCGCTCATCACCGCCATCGGCCTCTCCCTGGCCCTGCAGCAGGCCGTGTGGGTGTGGTACCCCGACGCGCGATCCGCGATCACCTTCCCGCAGATCGAGGGCGGCCCCTTCGAGATCGGCAGCGTCACCATCCAGACCGGCGACGTCTTCCTCCTCGTCGCCGCGCCGATCAGTATGGCGATCCTCGCCTACTTCGTGATGAAGACCCGCACCGGCCGCGGCATGCAGGCCACCGCGCAGGACCCGGACACCGCCAAGCTCATGGGCATCAACACCGACCGCATCATCGTGGTCGCGTTCGCCCTCGGCGCCACCTTCGCCGCCGTCGGCGCCGTCGCCTACGGCCTCAAGTACGGCGAGGTCCAGTTCCGCATGGGCTTCATCCTGGGCCTCAAGGCCTTCACCGCCGCCGTCCTCGGCGGCATCGGCAACATCTACGGCGCCATGCTCGGCGGTCTCGTCCTCGGCGTCGCCGAGGCCCTCTCCACCGCCTACATCTCCGACATCCCCGGTATGGAGCAGTTCGGCAGCCAGTCCTGGGCCAACGTCTGGGCCTTCGTACTCCTCATCCTGGTACTCCTCGTCAGGCCCCAGGGTCTGCTCGGCGAGCGCGTCGCGGACAGGGCGTGAGACCGATGACCACACAGACCACCGCACCCCGCACCCCGCAGGCCCCGGCCACCGGCGACACCGGCCTCATCGTCGGCATCACCGAGCCCCTCGGCCGTGCGCTCGCCACCGCCGGCGGCGCCCTCACGATCGTCTCCACCTTCCTGGCCTGGACCTGGACCTCCGAGTTCCCCGGCGACCTCACGGTCTACGGCTACCCGGGCGGCCTCCAAGTGCTCGTCCTCGTCGGCGGCATCCTCACCACTCTGTTCGGCGTCGCCTCCTACGGCGTCAAGGGCCTGCGCTGGCTCGTCCCGGCCGGCGCGCACAGCGCTCTCAAGCTCGCCGCGCTCGGCACTTTCGTCACCGCCTGGTACACGATCATCGCGATCGCCGTCCAGCTGGGCGGTGTCGTCAACCTGGAGCCGGGCGGTTACGTCGTCGCGCTCTCCACGCTCGTCGCCCTCGTCGGCGCCCTCGGCCTGCCTTTCCGGCGGCCCGCGCCCGACCCGGTCGACCCGGACGACACCGGCTGGGAACGGTTCATGGGCGAGCTGCGCCACATGGGCGCCGTCCTCAAGGCCGCGTTCGCCTCCGGCACCCCGGCGCCCGCCCGCGCGCTCCCCTCGTACGCGGAGATCCTGATCATCGTCGCGGCGCTCGGCGTCGGCCTGTTCGTCTTCACCTACGGCATCGGCACCGAGTACGACGAGCTGTTCGTCGGCTTCCTGATCACCGCCGGCTTCGGCTTCGCCGCCGTCGCGAAGGCCGGTCTCGTGGGCCGCGTCTCCGCCGTCACGGCGAAGTACCGCACGCTGACGATGATCGGCGCGTTCGTCGCCGCCGCGCTCTTCCCCTTCACCCAGTCCGACGACCAGTACGCGACCATCGGCGTCTACATCCTGATCTTCGCCACCGTCGCCCTCGGACTCAACATCGTCGTCGGCCTCGCCGGCCTCCTCGACCTCGGTTACGTCGCCTTCCTCGGCGTCGGCGCCTACACCGCGGCCATGGTCTCCGGCTCCCCCAACTCGCCGTTCGACATCCACCTGCCGTTCTGGCTCTCCGCGCTGCTCGGCGCGGCGGTGGCCATGGTCTTCGGCGTCATCATCGGCGCCCCGACCCTGCGGCTGCGCGGCGACTACCTCGCCATCGTGACTCTCGGCTTCGGAGAGATCTTCCGCATCACCGTCCTCAACATGGACGGCACCTCCGGACCCGACATCACCAACGGCTCCAACGGCATCCCGTCGATCCCGAACCTCAACATCCTCGGCTTCGACTTCGGCGAGGAACACACCATCCTCGGGTTCACCATCGCCCGCTTCGCCAACTACTTCCTGCTGATGCTGCTCATCACGCTGCTCGTCGTCATCGTCTTCCGGCGCAGCAGCGACTCCCGCATCGGCCGCGCCTGGATCGCCATCCGCGAGGACGAGACCGCGGCACTCGCCATGGGCATCAACGGCTTCCGCGTCAAGCTGATCGCCTTCGCCCTCGGCGCCGCACTCGCCGGCCTCGCCGGCACCGTCCAGGCCCACGTGACCTACACCGTCACTCCCGAGCAGTACCAGTTCGCGCACGTCGTCCCGCCCAACTCGGCGTTTCTGCTGGCCGCGGTCGTCCTCGGCGGCATGGGCACCATCAGCGGGCCCCTCGTCGGCGCGGCGCTGCTCTACCTCATCCCCGCCAAGCTCCAGTTCCTCGGCGACTTCCAGCTCTTCGCCTTCGGCCTCACGCTGGTTCTGCTGATGCGCTTCCGCCCCGAAGGCCTCATCCCCAACCGGCGCCGCCAGCTGGAGTTCCACGAAGACACGGAAGCACCCACAGTCCTCAGCAAGGCAGGGGCCTGACCCATGACAACCGACACCACCACCAAGGACTCCGCCCCCGCCGCCGTGCCCGGCGAGGCCGTCCTCGACGCCCGGGGCGTCACGATGCGCTTCGGCGGCCTCACGGCCGTGCGCGGAGTGGACCTCCAGGTCAACAGCGGCGAGATCGTCGGTCTGATCGGCCCCAACGGCGCCGGCAAGACCACCTTCTTCAACTGCCTCACGGGCCTCTACGTCCCGACCGAGGGCGAGGTCCGCTACAAGGGACAGGTGCTGCCGCCCAAGTCCTTCAAGGTGACCGCCGCCGGCATCGCGCGCACCTTCCAGAACATCCGTCTGTTCGCCAACATGACGGTCCTGGAGAACGTGCTCGTCGGCCGCCACACCCGCACCAAGGAGGGCCTGTGGTCGGCCCTGCTGCGCGGCCCCGGTTTCCACCGGGCCGAAGCGGCCTCCCGGGCCCGCGCCATGGAGCTGCTCGAGTTCGTCGGCCTGGCCGGCAAGGCCGAGCACCTGGCGCGCAACCTCCCCTACGGCGAGCAGCGCAAACTGGAGATCGCGCGCGCCCTCGCCAGTGAGCCCGGCCTCCTGCTCCTCGACGAGCCCACGGCCGGCATGAACCCGCAGGAGACCCGCGCCACCGAGGAACTGGTCTTCGCCATCCGGGACCAGGGCATCGCCGTCCTCGTCATCGAGCACGACATGCGGTTCATCTTCAACCTCTGCGACCGCGTCGCCGTCCTCGTCCAGGGCGAGAAGCTCGTGGAGGGCGACAGCGCGACCGTCCAGGGCGACGAGCGTGTCGTCGCCGCCTACCTCGGGGAGCCCTTCGAGGACTCCCCCGGCGAGGAGGAGATCGCGGAGGTAGAGGCCGCCGAGACACAGGCCGACACCCCGTCCGGCAAGGAGAACGACCGATGACCGCACTGCTCGAAGTCGAGGACCTCCGGGTCGCCTACGGCAAGATCGAAGCCGTCAAGGGCATCTCGTTCAAGGTCGACGCCGGCGAGGTCGTCACGCTGATCGGCACCAACGGCGCCGGCAAGACGACCACGCTGCGGACCCTGTCGGGCCTGCTCAAGCCGGTCGGCGGGCAGATCAAGTTCATGGGCAGGTCCCTGAAGAAGATCCCGGCCCACAAGGTGGTCTCCCTCGGGCTCGCCCATTCCCCCGAGGGCCGGCACATCTTCCCGCGCATGACGATCGAGGACAACCTCCGCCTCGGCGCCTTCCTGCGCAGCGACAAGCCCGGCATCGAGCGGGACATCCAGCGCGCCTACGACCTCTTCCCCATCCTCGGGGAGCGCCGCAAGCAGGCCGCGGGCACCCTCTCCGGCGGTGAGCAGCAGATGCTGGCCATGGGCCGCGCCCTGATGTCCCAGCCGAAGCTGCTGATGCTGGACGAGCCGTCCATGGGCCTGTCGCCGATCATGATGCAGAAGATCATGGCGACGATCGCGGAGCTGAAGTCCCAGGGCACCACGATCCTGCTCGTCGAGCAGAACGCCCAGGCCGCGCTGTCGCTGGCCGACCACGGCCATGTGATGGAGGTCGGCAACATCGTCCTGTCCGGCTCCGGCCGCGACCTCCTCCACGACGAGTCGGTCCGCAAGGCCTACCTCGGCGAGGACTGACCCTCCGGGCGCGACGAAGAGGCCCGCGTCTCCCGACCTGATCGTCGGGAGACGCGGGCCTCTTCGCGTCGCCCACGGGCCCTCAGCCCTTCTCCGCCTTCTTCTCCGCCGCGTCCTGGATGACCGCCTCCGCGACCTGCTGCATCGACATCCTGCGGTCCATCGACGTCTTCTGGATCCAGCGGAACGCCGCCGGCTCCGTCAGGCCGTACTCCGTCTGCAGGATCGACTTGGCCCGGTCCACCAGCTTGCGCGTCTCCAGTCGCTGGGAGAGGTCGGCGACCTCCTTCTCCAGCTCCTTGAGCTGCGTGTACCGGGAGACGGCCATCTCGATCGCCGGCACGACGTCGCTCTTGCTGAACGGCTTCACCAGGTACGCCATCGCACCGGCGTCCCGCGCCCGCTCCACGAGGTCCCGCTGCGAGAACGCGGTCAGCATCAGCACCGGGGCGATCGACTCCTCGGCGATCTTCTCGGCCGCGGAGATGCCGTCCAGCTTCGGCATCTTCACGTCGAGGATCACCAGGTCTGGCCGGTGCTCCCGGGCCAGTTCCACGGCCTGCTCGCCGTCACCGGCCTCGCCGACGACCGTGTAGCCCTCTTCCTCCAGCATCTCCTTGAGGTCGAGCCGGATCAGCGCCTCGTCCTCGGCGATGACGACGCGGGTCGTCAGCGGCGGCACGTGAGACTTGTCGTCGTCGGGCGCGTCTACGGGCTGGGGCGACTCGGGGGCGGTCACGTGGGCTCCTTGGTGCGAGGCAGGCCGGTACTGCTCCCAAGAGCGTACCCAGCTGCGGTAAAGTGGGGGCACGGCGGGTGACCGCTGACCTTCATTTCAAAGGAAGCCCCGGTAGCCCAGCGGTAGAGGCAATGGTCTCAAACACCATCCAGCGTCGGTTCGAATCCGACCCGGGGTACTTTTCCTTCTTTTTCAAGGTCACCAAACTCAGCGCTTCTCCCCGATGTGGTGCACGTGCACCAGGTTCGTCGTGCCCGACATCCCGGGCGGGGAGCCCGCCGTGATGACCACCGTGTCGCCCGGCTCGCAGCGGCCGTACTTGGTCAGCAGTTCGTCCACCTGGTCGACCATCGCGTCCGTCGAGTCCACGTGCGGGCCGAGGAACGTCTCCACGCCCCAGGTCAGGCTGAGCTGCGAGCGGGTCGCCGGGTCGGGGGTGAAGGCGAGCAGGGGGATCGGGGAGCGGTAGCGGGACAGGCGGCGGGCCGTGTCGCCGGACTGGGTGAAGGCGACGAGGAAGCGGGCGCCGAGGAAGTCGCCCATCTCGGCGGCGGCGCGGGCGACGGCGCCGCCCTGGGTGCGGGGCTTGTTGTGCTCGGTCAGCGGGGGCAGTCCCTTGGCGAGGAGGTCCTGCTCGGCCGCCTCGACGATCTTGGCCATCGTGCGCACGGTCTGGATGGCGTACTTGCCGACGCTGGTCTCGCCGGAGAGCATCACCGCGTCGGTGCCGTCGAGGACGGCGTTGGCGACGTCGGAGGCCTCGGCGCGGGTGGGGCGGGAGTTCTCGATCATCGAGTCGAGCATCTGGGTGGCGACGATCACCGGCTTGGCGTTGCGCCGGGCGAGCTTGACGGCGCGCTTCTGGACGATCGGCACCTGCTCCAGGGGCATTTCGACGCCGAGGTCGCCGCGGGCGACCATGATGCCGTCGAAGGCGGCGACGATGTCCTCGATGTTGTCGACGGCCTGCGGCTTCTCCACCTTGGCGATCACGGGGAGGCGGCGGCCCTCCTCGTCCATGATGCGGTGGACGTCCTCGATGTCGCGTCCGCTGCGCACGAAGGAGAGGGCGATGACGTCGCAGCCGGCGCGCAGCGCCCAGCGCAGGTCGGCCTCGTCCTTGTCGGAGAGGGCGGGGACGGAGACGGCGACGCCGGGGAGGTTGAGGCCCTTGTGGTCGGAGACCATGCCGCCTTCGACGACGGTCGTGCGGACGCGGGGGCCGTCGACCTCGGTGACTTCGAGGGTGACCCGGCCGTCGTCCACGAGGATGCGTTCGCCGGGGCTGACGTCGCCGGCGAGGCCCTTGTAGGTGGTGCCGCAGATGTCGCGGTCGCCGCCGACGCCGTCCTCGACGGTGATGGTGAAGGTGTCGCCGCGTTCGAGGAGGACGGGGCCCTCGGTGAAGCGGCCGAGGCGGATCTTGGGGCCCTGGAGGTCGGCGAGGATGCCGACGCTGCGGCCGGCCTCGTCGGCGGCCTTGCGCACGCGCCGGTAGCGGTCCTCGTGTTCGGCGTGGCTGCCGTGGCTGAGGTTGAGGCGTGCGACGTCCATTCCGGCTTCGACCAGTGCCTTGATCTGGTCGTAGGAGTCGGTGGCGGGACCCAGAGTACAAACGATCTTCGCTCGGCGCATGTTTCGAGCCTAGGGCTTACCGGCCAGTAGAGAATTGGCCCGGCATGACCACTCAACAACCTTTGCGTGAAGGGGTGTTGACAAATACTGGATGTGCGGTAGCCCGCTCCGATGAGCAGGTCGGCCCGCCGTGTCCACGGCTTCGGTCACCGGATCGCAACGTGGCGGACCTGTTCCCGTACGTCATGCGCGGGTCAGAATCTACGCGCGTTATCCACGCGCGTGGTGACTGTTGGAGGAGAGAGCACGACATGCCGTTGAACCGCCCGAACCGCCTGAACCGCCGGAAGTTCCTGAAGAAGTCCGCCGCCACCGGGGCGGCGGCCGCGATCGCCGGCACGGTGGCGGCGTCGGCCGCGGAGGCCGCCGAGACGGCGGACAGGCGCCCCAAGCCGGCCAAGCGGTACTCCTTCACCGTCATGGGCACGACCGACCTGCACGGCAACGTCTTCAACTGGGACTACTTCAAGGACGCCGAGTACTCCGACGCGAAGGGCAACGCCAAGGGCCTGGCGCGGATCGCCACGCTGGTGAAGCAGGTGCGAGAGGAGAAGGGCGCCCGCAACACGCTGCTGCTGGACGCGGGCGACACCATCCAGGGCACGCCGCTGACGTACTACTTCGCCAAGGTCGACCCGATCACCGCCGAGGGCGGTCCGGTGCACCCGATGGCGCAGGCGATGAACGCCATCGGGTACGACGCCGTGGCGCTCGGCAACCACGAGTTCAACTACGGCCTCGAAACGCTGCGCAAGTTCGAGGAGCAGTGCGACTTCCCGCTGCTCGGGGCGAACGCGGTGGACGCGAAGACGCTGCGGCCGGCCTTCCCGCCGTACTTCATGAAGACGTTCCGGGTGCCGGGGGCGCCGCCGGTGAAGGTGGCGGTGCTGGGGCTGACGAACCCGGGCATCGCGATCTGGGACAAGGCGTACGTGCAGGGCAAGCTGGTGTTCCCGGGGCTGGAGGAGCAGGCGGCGAAGTGGGTGCCGAAGCTGCGGTCGATGGGCGCGGACGTGGTGGTCGTGTCGGCGCACAGCGGCTCGTCCGGCACGTCGTCCTACGGTGACCAGCTGCCGTACGTGGAGAACGCGGCGGCGAACGTGGCGCGGCAGGTGCCGGGGATCGACGCGATCCTGGTCGGTCACGCGCACACGGAGATCGAGGAGTTGCTGGTCACGAACGAGGAGACCGGCAGGACCGTCGTGCTGTCGGAACCGCTGTGCTACGCGGAGCGGCTGACGCTGTTCGACTTCGAGCTGGTGTTCTCCAAGGGCCGTTGGCAGGTGGAGTCGGTCAAGGCGTCGCTGCGCAACTCGAACACGGTGGCGGACGACCCGGAGATCGCCCGGCTGCTGGACGACGAGCACGCGGCGGTCGTGGACTACGTCAACCAGGTCGTGGGCACCGCGACCGAGACGCTGACGACGGTGGACGCCCGCTACAAGGACGCCCCGATCATCGACCTGATCACCAAGGTGCAGGAGGACGTGGTCAGGGCCGCGCTGGCGGGCACCGAGTACGCGTCGCTGCCGGTGCTGGCGCAGGCGTCGCCGTTCTCGCGGACGTCCGAGATCCCGGCGGGCGAGGTGACGATCCGGGACCTGTCGAGCCTGTACGTGTACGACAACACCCTGGTCGCCAAGGTGATGACGGGCGCGCAGGTGCGGGCGTACCTGGAGTACTCGGCGGAGTACTTCGTGCAGACCCCGGCGGGCGCGGAGGTCGACGTGGCGAGGCTGACCAACGCGGGCGGCCGGCCGGACTACAACTACGACTACGTGTCGGGGCTGACCTACGACATCGACATCGCGCGGCCGGCCGGTTCGCGGATCAGGAACCTGGCGTACGCGGGCGCTCCGCTGGACGACGCGCAGCGGTTCGTGTTCGCGGTGAACAATTACCGGGCCAACGGCGGCGGCGCGTTCCCGCATGTCGCGTCGGCGCAGGAGCTGTGGTCGGAGTCGACGGAGATCCGCACGCGGATCGCGGAGTGGGTGACGGCGAAGGGTGTGCTGGACCCGAAGGACTTCGCGTCGGTGGACTGGCGGCTGACGCGTGAGGGCACGCCGGTGTTCTGATCCGCGCCCGCCGGCCCGGCAGCAGCCTCACACTCCGTCCGTGGGCGGGGTGTGAGGCTGCTGCCGTTCCAGGCCGAAGGTGGTGAAGGCGGTGCGCCGGGGCAGGGGGTACGTCTCCTTGCCGGTGAGGGTGTTGAGGATGTGGGCGCCGCGCCAGGCGGCGAGGCCGAGGTCGGGGGCGCCGACGCCGTGGGTGTGCAGGCCGGCGTTCTGCACGAAGACGCTGCCCGTGACCGTCGGGTCGAGGTCGAGGCGGAAGTCCTCGTCGACGCGGGGGCGACCGGCGTCGTCGCGGCGGAGGTGGGGAGCCAGGGGGGCGAGGAGGTGTTCGAGGGGGCGTTCACGGTGGCCGGTGGCGAGGACGACGGCGTCGGTGGTGAGCCGGGTGCGGGTGCGCTGTTCGATGTGTTCGAGGTGGAGTTCGATCCGGGCGGCGGTCGTGCGGGCCGCGCCGAGGACGCGCACGCCGGGGGTGAGGACGGCGTCGGGCCAGTCGCCGTGCAGGGTCCGCGCGTACAGCTCGTCGTGGATGGCGGCGAGGGTGCCGGCGTCGACGCCCTTGTGGAGCTGCCACTGGGTGGTGGCGAGGCGGTCGCGGACGGGTTCGGCGAGGGCGTGGAAGTAGCGGGCGTAGTCGGGGGTGA
Organism: Streptomyces sp. NPDC006610; assembly: GCF_040611575.1. Taxonomy (NCBI): domain Bacteria; kingdom Bacillati; phylum Actinomycetota; class Actinomycetes; order Kitasatosporales; family Streptomycetaceae; genus Streptomyces; species Streptomyces sp. NPDC006610. The sequence continues at coordinate 6,929 of NZ_JBEXOP010000061.1, read as the reverse complement.
AGTGCTCCAGGCCGAGCTTGGAGTACTCCATGGGGGCGAAGGCGGGGGTGCGGCCGATCCAGTGGAGGCGTTCGCGGCCGGCGGGGCGGTGGCGGAGCAGGTCGAGGAAGATCTCGGCGCCCGACTGTCCGGAGCCGACGACCGTGACGTGCCCGGCGGCGAGCACGGCGTCGCGGTGGTGGAGGTAGTCGGTGGCGTGCAGCACGGGCGGTCCGTCGGGGGCGGTGGCGAGGTGCCGCAGGGGTTCGGGGACGTGGGGTGCGGTGCCGAGGGCGAGGGCGATGTTGCGGGCGCGGGTGCGGCCGGTGGACTCGGCTTCGCCGGTGGGGCCGAGGCGGGTGTGGTCGACCTCGAAGAGTTCGCGGCGGGGGTTCCAGCGGACGGCGTCGACGCGGTGGCCGAAGTGGAGTGCGGGCAGGCTCTCGGCGACCCAGCGGCAGTAGGCGTCGTATTCGGCGCGGGGCACGTGGAAGCGCTCGGCGAAGTAGAAGGGGAAGAGCCGGTCGCGGTGTCTGAGGTGGTTGAGGAAGGTCCAGGGGCTGGTGGGGTCGGCGAGGGTGACGAGGTCGGCGAGGAACGGGACCTGGAGGGTGGTGCCGTCGACGAGCTGGCCGGGGTGCCAGTGGAAGGCGGGGCGCTGTTCGTAGAAGACGGTGTCGAGGTGGGTGAGGGGGTGCGCGAGGGCGGCGAGGGAGAGGTTGAGGGGGCCGATGCCGATGCCGACGAGGTCGCGGGGGGTGGGGGGCTGGGTCGTCGGGGGGTGGGTCGCCGAGGGCTGGGACGTCGGGTGGGTCGCCGAGGGCTGGTTCATCGAGGGCTGGTTCCTTCCACGAGCGTGAGCAGGGCGGCCAGGTCCGGGGGCCGGGTGTGGGGGTTGAGGAGGGTGGCCTTGAGCCAGAGGCGGCCGTCGGCGCGGGCGCGGCCGAGGACGGCGTCGCCGGTGTGCAGGAGGCGCCGGCGGATCGCGGCGACCGTGGTGTCGTCGGCGTGGGCGGGCCGGAAGAGGACGGTGCTGAGGGTGGGCCGGGCGTGGAGTTCGAGGCCGGGGCCGGCGGCGACGAGGTCGGCGAGGTGTTGGGCGTGGTCGCAGACCTGGTCGACGAGGGCGCCCAGGCCCCGGCGGCCGAGGGTCTTGAGGGTGACGGCGGTCTTGAGGACGTCGGGCCGCCGGGTGGTGCGCAGGGAGCGGCCGAGCAGGTCGGGGAGGCCGGCCTCGGTGTCGTCGTCGGCGTTGAGGTAGTCGGCGCGCTGGCGCAGGGCGGCGAGGTCGTCGGCGCGGGCGACGGCGAGGAGTCCGGCGGCGACGGGCTGCCAGCCCAGTTTGTGCAGGTCGAGGGTGACGGTGTGGGCGGCGTCGAGGCCGGCGAGGAGGTTGCGGCGCCGGGCGCTGAACAGGAGTCCTCCCCCGTAGGCGGCGTCGACGTGCAGGCGGGCGCCGTGGGCGTGGCAGTGGGCGGCGATCTCGGGGAGGGGGTCGATGAGCCCGGCGTCGGTGGTGCCGGCGGTGGCGGCGACGAGGACGGGACCGGGGAGGGCGGCGAGGGCCGTGCCGAGGGAGTCGGGGTCCAGGGTGCCGCCGGGGGTGGGGAGGGCGACGGGGCGGGGCAGGCCGAGAAGCCAGGCGGCGCGGGGCAGGGAATGGTGGGCGTTGGCTCCGTGCACGAGCCGCACCGCGGGACCGTGCGCCTCGCGGGCGAGGAGCAGGGCGAGGAGGTTGGACTCGGTGCCGCCGGTGGTGACGAGGCAGTCGGCGGCGCCCGTCTCGGCGGCGAGGGCGCGGGTGACCAGGGCTTCGAGGGCGGCGGCGGAAGGGGCCTGGTCCCAGGAGTCGAGGGACGGGTTGAGGGCGCTCGCGGCGAGGTCGGCGGCGGTGGCGACGGCGAGGGGCGGGCAGTGCAGATGGGCGGCGCACAGGGGGTGCGCGGGGTCGGCGGCGCCGGCGGCGAGGGCGTGGACGATGCGGCGCAGGGCGTCGGGGTCGCCGTCCTCGGGCAGGACGTCGCCGAGCGCCTCCCGCATCCGGGCGGCGACGGCCTCGGGTCCGCCGGAGGGCAGTGGGCCGCCGCGGGCGCGGGCTCCGGCGTCCAGGGCGTCGAGGACGGTGGCGAGCAACGGCCGCAGCGCGTCGGCGCCTTGGGGTCCTGACGCGAGGGGCGGGATGCGCACGGGGTCCTCCGGGGCGGGCGTGGGCCGGGAGCACCCAGCTTGGGCCCGCGGGAGGCGGCACGCCCGGGAGAGTCCGGAGGGAGACCCGAAGGAGGGAATCGTGGTGGCCGACGGGGGCGTGTGCGCGCCGGCCGGCCGCCTGCCGGGAGCCGCGTACGAGCCTGCCCGCGCCTCTTGTCGTGGTCAGGCGCAGGTCCGTCGGCCGGGACGGCTCCCGCTTCGCGTGACGTCGCCGCTCGGCGCACCGCCTCCCACAGGGCGGCCTGCTGCCGACGCGGATTCCGTTTCCGGTCGGCCCTCCGGTGCGGCGGAATGCGCCGTCCACCCGTCCGGCTGCGGCGTCGGCTGCCAGCGCCTCGGCGGGCGGGGTGGACGGCTCCGTACCGAGGGCGGGCGCACCCTCGTCGCGGCCGACGCCGGACGCGGTACGGGGGCGCTACGGCTCGGGACCACGGGCGGGCAGCGGTCCGCGGCAGGGGCGGACCGCTGCCCGTCCCGGCGGCGCCGTGGGCGCACGCGGGGGTGCGCGGGAGCGCGAGGGCCTCCGGTCCGCAGGCCGGCAGGGGGCCGCTGCGGGTTGGTCCCGCTGCCCACGCCTCGCGTACCGGCAGAGCACGGGCGAGCGCGTGCGCGGGAGCGCCACGGCCCCGCGACCACCCGGCGGGCAGCGCGCCGCCGCGCACGCAGGCCCGGTGTCCCGGCCCCCCCCCCCTGCGCGCCCCGAGAGCCCGGCGAGGCCGTACACAGGAGCCCCACCGCCCCGCGTCCGCGGCGTGCAGCGGGCCGCGCCGCTGCCCGGCGCCCTGCCTACCCCTTGCGCACGCGCAGGGCGCGGGCGAGGTCGTCGAGCTGGTCGCTCAGCTTGCGGTGCAGGGCCGGAATCGGGTCGTCCTCGCGCAGGCACCGCTCTCCCAGGTTCAGGGTGTCGTCGTCGACGGCGTGGGCGGGGAAGGCCCAGCGGCCGGCGGCGTCGGCGATGGCGGGGCCGCGGCGTTCGGCGACGGCGACGGCGTCCTGGAAGTAGCGGGGCACGAACTCCCTTACCAGGTCGGCCTGTTCGGGCTGCCAGAAGCCCTGGGCGGTGGCCGTGAAGAGGTAGTTGGACAGGTCGTCGCCGGCGAACATGGCGTCCCAGGCGGCCCGCTTGGCCTCCGGTTCGGGGAGGGCGGCGCGGCAGCGGGCGGCGCCTTCGCGGCCGGTGGCGCTCGGGTCGCGGTCGAGTTCGGCGGCGATGGCGGCCTCGTCGGTGGCGCCGAGGACGGCGAGGCGGCCGAGGATGCGCCAGCGCAGCTCGGGGTCGAGTTCGGGGCCGCCGGGCACGATGCCGTCGGCGAGCCAGGCGGCGATGGTGTCGGGGTGGGCGGCGCAGTCGATGCGGTGGCGTACGGCGATCAGGCGCAGGCCGGGGTTGTCGCCGTCCTCGGTGCGGCGGATCAGGTCGCGGCACAGCTCGGTGAGGGTGGCGAGGGCGGCGGGCCGCCGGTCGGGGGCGAGGTAGCGGTCGGCGATCTGCGTGCGGGCGAAGCCGAGGACGCCCTGGACGAGGGCGAGGTCGGTCTCGTACGGGATGTGGGCGCGGGCGGCGTCGAGGTAGGCGGTGGGCGGCAGTTCGCCGTCGCGGACGGCGTCGCGCAGGGCGTTCCAGACGACGGCGCGGGTGAGCGGGTCGGGCAGGCCGGACAGGGCGCGCAGGGCGGTGTCGAGCGATCCGGCGTCGAGGCGGATCTTGGCGTAGGTGAGGTCGCCGTCGTTGAGGAGGACGAGGGCGGGGCGGGGGCCGTGGAAGGCGAGGCGGAGGTCGCCGCTCGCGGGGAGGTCCTCCTGGATGCGGCGGCGCAGGGTCAGGCCGCGGGGGTTGCCGGGCTCGGGGTCGTAGAGGCCGATGGCGAGGTGGTGGGGGCGGCGGGCGGGCGGTCGGGTGAGCGTGGCCGGGCGCCGCGTGCCGTCGCGGTCGCGGGACGGATCGGGGCCGGAGCGGGTGCCGGGGCTGCCCTCGTTGCCGACGTCCAGGTGCCAGGAGGCGTCGTCGGCGCGCACCTCGGGGACGAGGGTGTCGACGCCGGTGGTGCGCAGCCAGGCGTCGGCCCAGGCGTGGACGTCGCGATCGGTGTTGCGGGCCAGGGAGTCGATGAAGTCGGCGAGGGTGGCGTTGCCGAAGCGGTGCCGGGCGATGTGGGTGTTGATGCCGGCGAGGAAGTCCTTCTCGCCGAGCCAGGCGACGAGCTGGCGCAGGGCGGAGGCGCCCTTGGCGTAGGAGATGCCGTCGAAGTTGAGCAGCGCGGCGGCGGTGTCGTCGACGGCCTCGGGGGCGACGGGGTGGGTGGAGGGCCGCTGGTCGGCGTCGTAGCCCCAGGGCTTGCGGACGACGCCGAAGTCGGTCCAGGTGCCGGTGAAGCGGGTGGCCTCGGTGAGGGTCTGGTAGCCCATGTACTCGGCGAAGGACTCGTTGAGCCAGATGTCGTCCCACCACGCGAGGGTGACGAGGTCGCCGAACCACATGTGGGCCATCTCGTGGGCGATGACCATGGCGCGGGTCTGGCGCTCGGTGTCGGTGACGGCGGAGCGGTAGACGAACTCGTCGCGGAAGGTGACCAGTCCGGGGTTCTCCATGGCGCCGGCGTTGAACTCGGGGACGAAGGCCTGGTCGTAGGAGTCGAACGGGTAGGGCTCCTCGAACTTCTCGTGGTAGCGGTCGTAGCACTGCCGGGTGATCTCGAGGATTTCCGCGGCGTCCGCGTCGAGGTGGGGGGCGAGGGAGCGGCGGCAGTGGATGCCGAACGGCAGTCCGCGGTGCTCGGTGCGCACGGAGTGCCAGGGGCCGGCGGCGACGGCGACGAGGTAGGTGGAGATCGGCGGGGTGGTCGCGGCGCGCCAGCGGCCGTCGCCGAGGTGTTCGGTGACGCCGTTGGCGAGGACGGTCCAGTGGCGGGGGGCGGTGACCGTGACGTCGAAGACGGCCTTGAGGTCGGGCTGGTCGAAGGCGGGGAAGACGCGCTGGACGTCGTCGAGGAAGAGCTGGGTGTAGAGGTAGGTCTCGCCGTCGGCGGGGTCGGTGAAGCGGTGCATGCCCTCGCCGGTGCGCGAGTAGCGCATGGCGGTGTCGAGGCGCAGTTCGTGTTCGCCGGGGGCGAGGTCCTTCAGCGGCAGGCGGTCGCCGTCGAGGGCGGCGGGGTCCAGGGGCTGTCCGTCCAGGGTGACCGAGCGCAGTTCGGCGGGCTTGAGCTCCACGAACGTGTCCGTGACGTCCTGGTCCGGGCGGACGCTGAAGGTGATCACGGTGCGGGAGTCGAAGGTCTCGTCGCCGGTCGTCAGATCGAGGTCGATCGTGTAGCGGTGGACGTCGAGGAGCCGGGCACGGGTCTGCGCTTCGTCGCGCGTCAGTACGGACATGCTGCACATGCTGCCCGATGCCCCGGACGCCGGGACAGGGGCGGTCGGGAACACGGTCGCGGGTGCCGGCCCGCGCCGGGGCGTACCGCGGGCCCGGACGCGGTACCGGCCGGGCCCGCGGGTCAGTCGGTGCCGGGGGTGGCGCCGGTGTCCTCGGCGATGCGCTCGTGGTGCCGGATGACCTCGGCGATGATGAAGTTCAGGAACTTCTCGGCGAAGGCCGGGTCCAGTTTGGCGCTCTCGGCGAGGGCGCGCAGCCGGGCGATCTGGCGGGCCTCGCGGGAGGGGTCGGCGGGCGGCAGCCGGTGCTGGGCCTTGAGGCGGCCGACCTGCTGGGTGCACTTGAAGCGCTCGGCGAGCATGTGGACGACGGCCGCGTCGATGTTGTCGATGCTGTCGCGCAGACGGGCGAGTTCGGCGGCCACGTCCTCGGAGGTGGTGCTGCTGGTCGTCATGGGCATCCACCCTACGTGGCGGGGACGGGCCCCGGCGCGGCGCGGACGGGCTTGTGGAAGTGCACGTCGTGGTGGCCTCCGGGGATGCCCTCGGTACGGCCGGTCTCCCGGAAGCCGAGGCCGCGGTAGAAGCCGGGGGCCTGGAAGGCGAACGAGGGGACGACCATGTCGGTGCAGCCGCGCCGGGCGCCCTCCGCCTCCGCGGCGCGCATCAGCCGGCGTCCCCGGCCTGCGTGCCGCCGGTCCTCGCGGACCCACAGCATGTCCACGGCGCAGAGGGTGCCCCAGATCCATCCCGTGAGCCCTGCGACGAGGTCGCCGGCGTCATCGGTGACGTCGACGGAGAACTCCGCGGGCTCCCCGGCTCCGGTCGCCGCGGCGTTGAACGCGGTGAGTTCGTCGTCGAGCCGCCGCCGCAGCTCGTCGTTCTCGCCGCCGACCCGCAGGGAGGTGGGCACGGGGTCCTGCTGTTCGCCGATCACGCGGGGATTCTGCCGGGGCGGGGGCGTGCGGGCGAGCGGATTTCGTCCGGGGGCGGGGGGTTCGCCGGGGGCCGGGAGCTTCGCCGGGGTGGGCCGGGGTTCTCGCCGGAGGGCCGGGACGGCATCACCGGGCTCGCACCGAAGCGGCAGGAGCCGAGAGCCAAGCAGCCGACCCGCCACCGGACGACCGGAACCGACGGCCGAGCAGCCGACCCGCCACCGGACGACCGAAACCGACGGCCAAGCGGCCGCAGCGACGCCCCGAAGGGTTCGGAAAGCCCGCGGCGTCCGGCGGCACCGCGCCCACGGCCAAAGCCGAAGGCCCGGCGGCCGGGCTCGTCGCCCGCGCGCCCCGGCCGCCGCGCGCGGGGAGCGCCCAGAGTGAGCCGACCCCCCGCGGGGCGAGGGAGTTTTAGAGCGCCCCCGACCGGACGGG
>NZ_JBEXOP010000060.1:0-26685 GCF_040611575.1 Streptomyces sp. NPDC006610 | reverse complement strand
GAGAAGTACCAGCTGCGCCCCCGCGACTGGGACGCCGCCGAACGCGAGGGCCGCACCATCGCCCCCCTGATCACCCGCCTCAACGAGATCCGCCGGCACAGCCCCGCCCTGCGGCAGCTGCGGGACATCCACTTCCACCACGCCGACCAGGAAGCGGTCATCGCGTACAGCAAGCGCTCCGGATCGAACACGGTTCTGGTGGTCGCCAACCTCGACCCTCACCACACCCAGGAGGCCACGGTCTCGTTGGACATGCCGCAACTCGGCCTGGACTGGGCCGAGTCGGTGCCGGTACGCGACGAGCTGACCGGCGAGACCTATCACTGGGGCAGGGCCAACTACGTGCGGCTGGAGCCCGGCCGCCGGCCGGCGCACCTCTTCACCGTCCTGCGACCGTCCACCCCGCAGATCGGAGGGTCACCCACACCATGACCGTCAACGAGCCCGTACAGGACACGTTCGAGGACACCCCGGCCAAGGACCGCGACCCCGAGTGGTTCAAGCGCGCGGTCTTCTACGAGGTCCTCGTCCGCTCCTTCCAGGACAGCAACGGCGACGGCGTCGGCGACCTCAAGGGGCTGACCGCCAAGCTCGACTACCTCCAGTGGCTCGGCGTCGACTGCCTGTGGCTGCCGCCCTTCTTCCAGTCCCCCCTCAAGGACGGCGGCTACGACGTCTCCGACTACACCGCCGTCCTGCCCGAGTTCGGCGACCTCGCCGACTTCGTGGAGTTCGTGGACGCCGCCCACCAGCGCGGCATGCGCGTGATCATCGACTTCGTCATGAACCACACCAGCGACCAGCACCCGTGGTTCCAGGAGTCCCGCAACAACCCGGACGGCCCCTACGGCGACTACTACATGTGGGCCGACGACGACAAGCAGTACCAGGACGCCCGCATCATCTTCGTCGACACGGAAGTGTCCAACTGGACCTTCGACCCGGTCCGCAAGCAGTACTTCTTCCACCGCTTCTTCTCCCACCAGCCGGACCTCAACTACGAGAACCCGGCCGTTCAGGAGGAGATCATCTCCGCGCTGAGGTTCTGGCTCGACCTCGGCATCGACGGCTTCCGGCTGGACGCCGTGCCCTACCTCTACGCCGAGGAGGGCACCAACTGCGAGAACCTCCCCGCCACGCACGAGTTCCTCAAGCGGGTCCGCAAGGAGATCGACGCCCACTACCCGGACACCGTCCTGCTGGCGGAGGCCAACCAGTGGCCGGAGGACGTCGTCGACTACTTCGGCGACTACACGGGCGGCGGCGACGAGTGCCACATGGCCTTCCACTTCCCGGTCATGCCCCGCATCTTCATGGCCGTGCGCCGCGAGTCGCGCTACCCCATCTCCGAGATCCTGGCCAAGACGCCGGCGATCCCGTCGGGCTGCCAGTGGGGCATCTTCCTGCGCAACCACGACGAGCTGACCCTGGAGATGGTCACCGACGAAGAGCGCGACTACATGTACGCGGAGTACGCCAAGGACCCCCGGATGCGCGCCAACATCGGCATCCGCCGAAGGCTCGCCCCGCTCCTCGACAACGACCGCAACCAGATCGAGCTGTTCACGGCCCTGCTGCTGTCCCTGCCGGGCTCGCCGATCCTCTACTACGGCGACGAGATCGGCATGGGCGACAACATCTGGCTCGGCGACCGCGACGCCGTCCGCACGCCCATGCAGTGGACCCCGGACCGCAACGCCGGTTTCTCGTCCTGCGATCCCGGCCGTCTCTTCCTGCCCACGATCATGGACCCGGTCTACGGCTACCAGGTCACCAACGTCGAGGCGTCCATGGCGTCGCCCTCCTCGCTGCTGCACTGGACCCGCCGGATGATCGAGATCCGCAAGCAGAACCACGCCTTCGGACTCGGGTCGTTCACCGAACTGCCCTCGTCCAACCCGGCCGTCCTGGCGTTCCTGCGGGAGCACGGCGACGACCTCGTGCTGTGCGTGCACAACTTCTCCCGCTTCGCCCAGCCGACCGAGCTCGACCTGCGCGAGTTCGCCGGGCGCCATCCCGTGGAGCTGATCGGCGGGGTGCGCTTCCCGGCCATCGGCGAACTGCCGTACCTGCTGACCCTGGCGGGCCACGGCTTCTACTGGTTCCGGCTCCGCGAGGACGCCGTCTAGGCCAGGTCCGCGGACGCCGCCGAAAGCCGCGGGCGGGGCGGTTTCCCCCGTCCCGCCCGGGGCACGCATCAGTAACACCCCGCCCACCCGGGGAAAGGACGTACGCCATGTCGGACGCCGTCACCCGCGTCGCCACGACCACGACGCCCAGCACGAGCCTGCTCGCGTCCCTGGACCCCCTGCTGCGGGAGTGGCTGCCGCGGCAGCGCTGGTTCGCGGGCAAGGGCCGCCCGGTCACCGGGTTCTCCCTGGTGGCGGCCACCGAACTGCTGCCCGCCACGGGCAGACTCGGCCTCTACCACCTGCTGGTGCGCGCCCACCAGCCGAGCGCGCCGGTCCCGGGCGCACCCCCCGCCCCCGCCGACTGCTACCAGCTGCTGATAGGCGTGCGCGAGGCGCTGCCGCCCCGGCTGGCGCCCGCGCTCATCGGCCACGTCACCGAGGGTCCGCTCGCCGGACGCACGGCGTACGAGGCCCTGCACGACCCCCGGCCCGCCGAGGTGCTCCTGGAGGCGCTGCGCGCCCGGGCCCGCATCGGCTCCCTGCGCTTCGAGCGCGACGCCGACCGGGAGATCCGTTCCGGCCTGATGCCCCGCCCGGTGACCGCGGAACAGTCCAACTCCTCGGTCGTCTACGGAGATACGTTCATTCTCAAGTTGCTGCGCCGGATCGTGCCCGGCGTCAACCCCGATCTGGAGCTGCCGCTCGCGCTGGCCCGCGAGGGCTGCCCGCGGGTGCCCGCGCCGACGGCGTGGATGCGCACGGAGCTGGCCGGGGAGTCGTACGTCCTCGGCGTCCTCCAGCCCTTCGTCCGGGGCGCGGCCGACGGCTGGGAGCTGGCGCTGCGCGAGCTGGCCAAGCGGCAGGACTTCGGTGCGCAGGCGCGGGCGCTCGGGCGGGCCACGGCCGAGGTCCACACGGCGCTGGCCCACGCCCTGCCGACCGTCACCCTCGGTCCCACGCAGATCCGGCTGATGGTCGACGGCATGGTGGACCGCCTCGACGCCGCCGCCCACGCGGTGCCCGCGCTGCGCCCGTACGCGCCCGGGCTGCGCGCCGCGTTCGACGCGGTGACCGAACTGGCGGACGAGGGCCAGACCTGGACCGCCCAGCGCGTCCACGGCGATCTGCATCTGGGGCAGTGCCTGCGCTCGCCGGGCGGCGACTGGACGCTGATCGACTTCGAGGGCGAGCCGGCCCGGCCGCTGGCGGAGCGCCGTATGCCGCAGCCGGTCGTCCGGGACATCGCCGGGATGCTGCGCTCCTTCGACTACGCCGCGCACTCGGTCCGGCCCCCGGCCGAGGACTGGGCGCAGACCTGCCGGGCCGCGTACTGCGCCGGGTACGCCGAGGTCGGCGGGCGGGATCCGCGGACCGACCCGGTGCTGCTGCGGGCCCATGAGACCGACAAGGCGGTATACGAGGTCGTGTACGAGGCGCGGCACCGCCCGGACTGGCTCCAGGTGCCGTTGTCGGCGATACGGCGCCTCGCTTCCGACCGACCGACCTGACCCTCTCCTAGGAGGCTCCGCCCGTGACCCCCCGTACCTCGCCCAGCGGTCCGGATCCCGAGAAGACGGCCGAGCAGCCGCCGGCCGAGGAGAAGGCGGCCCCGGCCGCGGGCTCGACGCCGGTTCCGGCCGCGCCCGCGAAGAAGATGGCGGCGCGGAAGAAGGCGCCTGCCACCGCGAAGAAGGCGTCCGCCACCGCCAAGAAGACCGCGGCCGTGAAGAAGACCGCGGCCGCCCGGACGCCGGCGGACCCGCAGGCGGCGCCCGCCGCCCGGAAGGCCCCCGCCGAGAAGGCGGCGGACAAGAGGACGGCGGCGACCAAGAAGGCCGTGACCGAGAAGGCAGTGGCCGACAAGGCCCTGTCGAAGAAGGCCGTGGCCAAGAAGGCGGCGGCGAAGACCGCCGCGGACCGGACCGCCGCCCCCGCCAAGAAGACGGTGCCGGCGCAGAAGGGCGCCGCGGCGAAGAAGACGGCCGCCCGGAAGACCACGGCGAAGGCCACCGCCACGGCGGCCAGGACCACCGCCGCGAAGACCACCGCCGCCAGGACGACGGCGAAGGCCGCCGCCGAGGCCGCCCCCGCCGAAGCCGCACCGCCGAAGACCCCCGCCGCGCGCAGGCCCGCCGACGCCGCCCGCCCCGCGCAGTCCGCGCCCCCCGTCGACCCCGCCCTCTCCCCCGCCGACCGCACCCGTCTCCTCGCCGGCGCCCACCACGCCCCGCACTCGGTGCTCGGCGGCCACCCGGTGCCCGGCGGTGTGGTCTTCCGCGCCTTCCGCCCGTACGCCCTGGCCGTCACGGTCGTCGCCGGGGAGCTGAGCGCCGAGCTGCACGACGACGGCGACGGGTTCTTCTCCGGGGTGCTGCCGCTCACGGACGTGCCCGCGTACCGGCTGCGGGTGCGCTACGAGGGGACGGTGCTGGACACCGAGGACCCGTACCGCTTCCTGCCCACGCTCGGCGACCTCGACCTGCACCTCATCGGCGAGGGCCGGCACGAGGAGTTGTGGCGGGCGCTGGGCGCCGAGCCGATGACGCACCAGGGCGTGGCCGGCACCCGGTTCACCGTGTGGGCGCCCAACGCGCTGGGCGTGCGGGTGGCCGGCGGCTTCAACTTCTGGGACGCGACCGGCTTCCCGATGCGCTCACTGGGCGCGACCGGGGTGTGGGAGCTGTTCGTGCCGGGGATCGGCGAGGGCGAGCAGTACAAGTTCGAGATCACCCGCCCGGACGGCTCGAAGACGCTGCGCGCCGACCCGATGGCCCGCCGTACCGAGGTACCGCCGAACACGTCCTCGATCGTGCACGCCTCCGCCTACGAGTGGGGCGACGAGGAGTGGCTGGCGCGCCGCGCCGAACGCCCCGCGCACGAGGCGCCGTTCTCCGTGTACGAGGTGCACCTGCCGTCATGGCGGCCTGGGTTGACGTACCGTCAGCTCGCCGAGCAGCTGCCCGAGTACGTCAGGGAGCTCGGCTTCACCCATGTCGAGCTGATGCCGGTCGCCGAGCACCCCTTCGGCGGCTCCTGGGGCTACCAGGTCACCGGCTTCTACGCCCCCACGGCCCGCCTGGGCACCCCGGACGACTTCAAGTACCTGGTCGACCGCCTCCACCGCGCCGGCATCGGCGTGCTGATGGACTGGGTGCCGGCGCACTTCCCGCGCGACGACTGGGCGCTGGCCGAGTTCGACGGGCGGCCCCTGTACGAGCACTCCGACCCGCTGCGGGCGGCCCATCCCGACTGGGGCACGCTGGAGTTCGACTTCGGCCGGCGCGAGGTGCGCAACTTCCTGGTGGCCAACGCGGTGTACTGGTGCGAGGAGTTCCACATCGACGGGCTGCGCGTGGACGCCGTCGCCTCGATGCTGTACCTCGACTACTCGCGCGAGCCGGGCCAGTGGACGCCGAACGAGCACGGCGGCCGGGAGAACACGGACGCGGTGGCGTTCCTCCAGGAGATGAACGCCACCGTGTACCGCAGGGTGCCCGGCGTGGTGACCATCGCGGAGGAGTCCACCGCGTGGGACGGCGTCACCCGCGCCACCCACCACCAGGGCCCCAGCGGCTTCGGCGGTCTCGGCTTCGGGCTGAAGTGGAACATGGGCTGGATGCACGACTCGCTCCAGTACATGGGCCACGACCCCATCCACCGCAAATACCACCACCACGAGCTGACCTTCTCGATGGTGTACGCGTACAGCGAGAACTACGTGCTGCCGATCTCGCACGACGAGGTGGTGCACGGCAAGCGGTCGCTGGTGTCGAAGATGCCGGGCGACTGGTGGCAGCAGCGCGCGAACCACCGCGCCTACCTGGGCTGGATGTGGGCCCATCCGGGCAAGCAACTGCTGTTCATGGGGCAGGAGTTCGCACAGGGCGCGGAGTGGTCGGAGACGCGCGGGCCGGACTGGTGGCTGCTGGACCCGGCGTACGGGGCGGCGGCCGACCACCAGGGGGTGCGCGATCTGGTGGGCGATCTGAACGCCGTCTACCGGCGGACGCCGGCGCTGTGGGAGCGCGACGTCCATCCGGACGGCTTCCAGTGGATCGTGGGGGACGCCGCCGACGACAACGTGGTCGCCTTCCTCCGGCTGGACGCCGCCGGGACGCCGCTGCTGTCGGTCAGCAACTTCTCGCCGGTCGTCCGCCCCGACTACCGGCTCGGCGTCCCGGACGACGTCCCGGCCTGGCACGAGGTCCTCAACACCGACGCGGCCCGCTACGGCGGCAGCGGCGTCGGCCACCCGGACCCGGTCAAGCCGGAGGCCACGGGGTGGCACGGCCGCCCCGCGAGCATCCGGCTGACGCTGCCGCCGCTGGCTACGGTGTGGCTGCGGCCCGCCTGAGCGCCTCGGGCAGGTCCCCGGTGTGCAGGACGCCGAGCCGCTGGGTGGCGCGGGTCAGGGCCACGTAGAGGTCGCTGGTGCCGTAGCGGCCCGGCTCGACGACGAGGACGGAGTCGAACTCCAGGCCCTTGGCCTGACGCGGGTCGAGCAGCACGACGGTCCGCGTCAGGTCGGGTTCGGCCCCGGCGGTGACGCCGTCCAGGTGGGCGGCGAGGCGGCGGTGCAGGTCGCGCGGGGCGATCACCGCGAGCCGCCCCTCGGCGGGGGTCAGCTCGGCGACCGCCTTCGCGACGGCGCCGGGCAGGTCGCCGGCGTGGCGCACCCAGGGGCGGATTCCGGTCGAGCGCACCGAGCCGGGCGGCTCGAAGTCCGGGTTCTCGGCCCGTACGACGGCCGCCGCGAGTTCCATGATCTCGGCGGGCGTGCGGTAGTTGACGCCGAGGCGGGTGTGCTCCCAGCGGTCCTCGACGTACGGCGCGAGGATGTCGGCCCAGGAGCCGACGCCGGCCGCCTCCGCGGTCTGGGCGGGGTCTCCGACCAGGGTCATCGAGCGGGTGGGGCAGCGCCGCATCAGCAGCCGCCACGCCATCGGGGACAGTTCCTGCGCCTCGTCCACGATGATGTGCCCGAAGGCCCAGGTGCGGTCGGCGGCGGCGCGTTCGGCGGTGGAGCGGTGGTCGTCCTCCTCGTGCCGCTCGGCGAAGCGCTCGGCGTCGATGATGTCGTGCGCGGACAGCACCTCCGAGCCCTCGGGGTCGTCCTCCTCCTTGTCCTCGAACTCGTAGGTCCGGGACGCGTACGACACGTCGAGCACGCCCTGCGCGTAGGCGATCTGCGTCTCCCGCTCGCGTTCGGCACGGGCGCGGGCGGGGCGGTCGTCCTCGCCGAGGAGTTCGGCGGCCTCGTCCAGCAGCGGCACGTCGGCGGCGGTCCAGGCGCGGGTGACCGGGCGGCGGACCGCGGCGGCGTCCTCGGCGGAGAGGTAACGGTCGGGCTCGGCGAGGAAGTCCGCGACCAGCCGCTGGGGCGTGAGCACCGGCCACAGCCGGTCGATGGCGTCCCAGACCTCGGGGTTCTCGGCCAGTTCGTCGCGGATCTGGGTGATGTCGCTCGCGTCGAGCAGGCTGGAGCCGTCGTAGGGGTCGGTGCCGATGCGCTCGGCGACCATGTCGGTGAGGGTGTTGAGGATGTGGCCCTCGAAGTGCTCGCGGGCTACGTTGTGCGGCAGCCGGGCGGCGCGGGTGCGCTCGCGGGCGACGTTGACCAGGCCGTCGTCCAGCATCAGGACCTCGCGGTCGTGCTCGATGGCGAGGACCGGGTCGGGCAGCGTCTGCCGGTCCCGTACGACGGCGGCCAGCACGTCGGCCATGTCGGCGCGGCCCTTCACCGCCGCCGCCCCGGGCGTGTCGGCGGCGGTCGCCCGCACCCCGGGGAACAGCTCCCCGACGGTCGCCAGCAGCACGCCGGTCTCGCCGAGGGAGGGCAGCACCTCGCCGATGTAGCCGAGGAACGCGGGGTTGGGGCCGACGATCAGCACGCCGCGGCGGGCGAGCAGCTCGCGGTGCTCGTAGAGCAGGTACGCGGCTCGGTGCAGGGCGACGGCGGTCTTGCCGGTGCCGGGGCCGCCCTCGACGACGAGCACGCCCCGGCGGGGGGCGCGGATGATCTCGTCCTGCTCGGCCTGGATGGTGCGCACGATGTCGCCCATCCGGCCGGTGCGGGCGGAGTTCAGCGCGGCGAGCAGCACGGCGTCGCCGGTGGGGTCCTCGTGGCCGGTGCGGGTGGCGTCGCCGAGGTCCAGGATCTCGTCGTGCAGGGCGGTGACCCGGCGGCCCTCGGTGGAAATGTGGCGGCGCCGGCGCAGGCCCATCGGGGTGTGGCCGGTGGCGAGATAGAACGGGCGGGCGACGTCGGCGCGCCAGTCGATCAGGACCGGGGTGCGTTCGGCGTCGTCGGCGCGCAGTCCGATCCGGCCGATGTGATGGGTGACGCCGGAATTCAGGTCGATCCGGCCGAAGCACAGGGAGCCGTCGACGGCGTTCAGGGCGGCGAGCAGTCCGGACCGCTCGGCGACCAGGACGTCCCGCTCCAGTCTGGCCTGCATCGGCTTGTCGCCCTGCGCGAGGGCGTCCGTGACGGCGGCCTCGGTGTCGCCCCGCAGCAGGTCGACGCGCGCGTACAGGCCGTCGATGAATTCCTGCTCGCGACGCGTTTCATCGTCTGGAAAAGCGACGTTTGACAATTCCACTCCCGCCCGGATATACTTTGTCCATCGAACTTCCCGCGTTTCCGTGACCTCTTCCGGCACGAAGTCGCGAATCATTGAATATACGCAGAGAAATCCCCCGGGCGCAATTACCGCCCGGGGGATTTTCGTTTGCCTTCGGGTTACGGATCGCCGCACGGCCCGACGAGGGTCACAGCACCTCGTCCAGCTCCGCCAGCAGCCGGCGCCTGGGCCGCGCCCCCACCACCGACATCACGGGCTCACCCGCGCGGAAGACCATGAACGTCGGCATGGACAGCACCTTGTAGGCGTTGGTGGTCTCCGGGTTGGCGTCCACGTTCAGCTGCACCACCTTCAGCCGCTGCGCCTCCTCGGCGGCGACCGCCTTCAGCACCGGGGCCATCTGCCGGCAGGGCGGGCACCAGTCGGCGGTGAACTCCACCAGGACCGGCAGGTCCGAGCCGATCACCTCGGCCGCGAAGTCCTCGTCCGTCACTTCGATCACGACGTGTGCCCTCCCAGTTCGCAGACCGGCTCCGGACCGCCCGGAACCGACGCCTCGGCGGCCAGCGACTCCCGCGCCCGCTCGGCCCGGGCCAGCTGCGCCCCGACCTCGGCCCGCACCGCGCCCAGCTCTTCGATCAGCGCGTCGAGTTCGGCCAGCTTGCGGCGGTAGACCGCGAGCGAGGCGGGGCAGGAGTCGCCCTCCGGGTGCCCGGCCCGCAGACACTCCACGAAGGGCCGCGTCTCCTCCAGGCCGAACCCGAAGTCCTGGAGCGTCCTGATCTGCCGCAGCAGCTTCAGGTCCCCCTCGTCGTAGGTCCGGTACCCCTTGCCGTCCCGCCGCGCGGGCAGCAGCCCCCGCGCCTCGTAGTACCGCAGCGCGCGCGCCGTCGTCCCGGCCCGCGCGGCCAGCTCACCGATTCGCATGTCCCGACGCTAAGCCCTGACGCCGACGTCAGGGCAAGGCCCGCGCCTGCGGGCAGGGGTGCGCCCCGCGCCCCTGGGGAGGGGGGTGGGCGCGGGGCGCGGTGGGGGGAATCCGGTCGAGGGGGCGGCGATGGCGTCAGGCCTTGGCCAGTTCCTTGTCGCCGCCGGCGGTCGGCCCGGCCGGCGCGGCGTCCGCGTCCGCGCCGTCCGTGTGGTCGTCCCCGTGGTCGTCCAGGAGGGTCTTCTCGTCGAACGGCGCCCGGCCCGCCAGGACCTCCGTCACCCGGTCCCGGTCGATCTCCTTGGTCCAGGTGCCGATCAGGACCGTGGCCACCGCGTTGCCCGCGAAGTTGGTCAGGGCGCGGGCCTCGCTCATGAAGCGGTCGATGCCGACGATCAGGCCGATGCCGTCCACCAGGGCGGGCTTGTGCGACTGGAGGCCGCCCGCCAGCGTGGCCAGGCCCGCGCCGGTGACGCCGGCCGCGCCCTTGGAGGCGACCAGCAGGAACAGCAGCAGCGGGATCTGCTCGCCGACGGACATCGGGGTGCCCATGGCGTCGGCGATGAACAGGGACGCCATGGTCATGTAGATCATCGTGCCGTCGAGGTTGAAGGAGTAGCCGGTCGGCACGGTGATGCCCACGACGGGCTTGCTGACGCCCAGGTGCTCCATCTTGGCGATCAGCCGCGGCAGCGCCGACTCGGAGGAGGACGTGGACAGGATCAGCAGGAACTCCCGGCCCAGGTACGCGAACAGGGACAGGATGTTCAGGCCCGAGACGATCTTCAGCAGCGCGCCCAGCACCAGGAAGACGAACAGCACGCAGGTCACGTAGAAACCGAGCATGAGCACGGCGAGGCTCTTGAGCGCGTCGAGGCCCGCGGAGCCGGTCACCGCGGCGATGGCGCCGAACGCCCCGATCGGCGCGGCCCACATCACCATGGCGAGGATGCGGAAGACCAGCCGCTGGATGTGCTCGATCCCGCGCAGGACCGGCTGCCCGGCCCGGCCCATCGCCTGCAGTGCGAAGCCGGCGAGCAGGGCGATCAGCAGCGTCTGGAGGACCTCGCCCGAGGTGAACGCCGACACGATCGTCGTCGGGATGACGCCCAGCAGGAACTCGGTCGTGTCCTTGGCCTCCGCCTCGACCTGCGCCTGCCCGGTCTCGCGCACCGCGTCGGTGACCGCGAGGCTGCTGCCCGGCTCCAGGAGGTTGCCGACGAGCAGACCGATGCCGAGCGCCACCAGCGACATGACCAGGAAGTACGCCAGCGCGATCCCGCCGACCGCGCCCACCTTGGCCGCCTTGCGCACCGAACCGATGCCCAGCACGATCGTGCAGAAGATGATCGGCGAGATCATCATCTTGATCAGGTTCACGAACCCGGTGCCGATGGGCTTCAGCTCCACCGCGAAGTCCGGCGCGATCAGGCCCACGGCGATGCCGAGCGCGACCGCGACGATCACGGCGATGTAGAGATAGTGGGTGCGGTCCCGCTTGGCGGCGGGTGCGGCAGGTGCCGCCGGGGGTGTGCCGGCCACGGCTGCCCTCCTTGACGTCGTCGTCGGTGTCACCGGCGTGCGGCTCACGTCCGGGGGATGCCGTGACTATGGCGCGCCCTGTGAGGGCGGTCACCCTTGCGTTCATTTAGTTCACGCACGGGCGCCGGGGCACACTGGCGCCATGCGCCTCCCGTCCCTCCCCCGGCCGCGCAGCCTGGCCGGGCAGCTGTTCGCGATGCAGGCCGTGCTGATCGCGGTGCTGGTCGCCGGGTACGCGCTGTTCGCCTACGTCAGCGACACCCGGCAGGCCGAGGAGGCCGCGGGCCGCCAGGCGACGGCGGTGGCCCGGGCCGTCGCCGACGCGCCCTCGGTGCGGGAGGCGGCCCGCGCCCCCGACCCGACCGCGGCCCTCCAGCCGTACGCGCTGCGGGTCGTCCACGGCACCGGCGTCGACTTCGTGACGATCATGAGCCCGGACGGCATCCGCTGGACCCACCCCAGCGCCGACCAGATCGGCGGGCGCTTCCTCGGCCACACCGACCGCGCCCTGCGCGGCGAGACCTTCACCGAGACCTACACCGGCACCCTCGGCCCCTCGGTCCGCGCGGTCGCCCCGATACGGGACGGCGACCGGATCACCGGCCTGGTCAGCGCCGGCATCCGGGTGGAGGCGATCAGCGAGCGGGTGCGCGGCCAGCTCACCGCCCTGATCGGGGTCGCCGCGGGCGCGCTGACGCTGGGCGCGATCGGCACGTACGTGATCAACGCCCGGCTGCGCCGGCACACCCACGGCATGAACGCCGCCGAGCTGAGCCGGATGCACGACTACCATCAGGCCGCGTTGCACGCCGTACGGGAGGGACTGCTGATGCTGGACGGGCAGTACCGGGTGGCGCTGATCAACGACGGCGGGCGGGAGCTGCTGGGCCTCGGGGGCGAGGTGGTCGGCCGTTCCGTGGCCGACCTCGGACTGCCCGCCCCGCTGACGGGGGCGCTGCTGGCGTCGGAGCCGCGGGTGGACGAGGTGCATCTGACGGCGGACCGCGTGCTGGTGGTGAACACCTCACCGGTGTCGGGCGGCGAGCGCCGCGGCACGGTGGTCACCCTGCGGGACGTCACCGAGCTGCAGTCGCTGATGGGCGAGCTGGACTCCGAGCGCGGCTTCACCCAGGCCCTGCGCTCCCAGGCGCACGAGGCGGCGAACCGGCTGCACACGGTGGTCTCGCTGATCGAGTTGGGCCGCGCCGAGGAGGCGGTGGAGTTCGCCACGGCCGAGCTGGAGCTGGCGCAGGCGCTCACCGACCAGGTCGTCGCGGCCGTCGGCGAGCCGGTGCTGGCGGCGCTGCTGCTGGGCAAGACCGCGCAGGCCAACGAGCGGGGCGTGGAGCTGGTGGTGTCGCCGGACAGCCGGCTCGACGACGGGCTGCTGCCCGAACGGCTGCCCGCCCGCGACCTGGTCACCATCCTCGGCAACCTGATCGACAACGCCGTCGACGCCGCGCAGGGCGCGGTGCCCGCCCGGGTGACGGTGTCGGCGCTCACCGAGGACGGCGAACTGGTGCTGCGGGTCTCGGACACCGGCGACGGCGTGGACCCGGCCCACGCCGAGGCGGTGTTCCAGCGCGGTTTCTCCACCAAGCCGGCCGGTCCGGGCGGGCGGGGGCTGGGGCTGGCGCTGGTGCGGCAGGCGGCGCACCGGCACGGCGGGACGCTGTCGGTGGCCGGGGCCGAGGGCGGGGGCGCCGAGTTCGAGGCACGGCTACCGCTGACCGCCGCGCCGGCCGCCACGCGCGCCACGCCCGCGGGAGCCGGCGCATGACCGGGGAGCGCGAGCCCATCCGCGTCCTGGTCGTCGAGGACGACCCGGTCGCCGCCGACGCGCATGCGATGTACGTCGGCCGGGTGCCGGGGTTCGTCGCGGTCGGGAAGGCGCACACGGGCGTGGCGGCCCGGCGCGCGCTGGAGCGCACGCCGGTGGACCTGCTGCTGCTCGACCTGCACCTGCCGGACGTGCACGGGCTGCAACTGGCGCGCTCGCTGCGGGCGGCCGGGCATCACGCGGACGTGATAGCGGTGACGTCGGCGCGGGACCTGGCGGTGGTGCGGGAGGGCGTGTCGCTGGGCGTCGTGCAGTACGTGCTGAAGCCGTTCACCTTCGCGACGCTGCGCGACCGGCTGGTGCGTTACGCCGAGTTCCGGGGCGCGGCGGGCGAGGCGAGCGGCCAGGACGAGGTGGACCGCGCGCTGGCGACCCTGCGCGCACCGGGCCCCGCCGCCCTGCCGAAGGGGCTGAGCGCGCCGACGCTGGAGCGGGTCACGGGCGCGCTGCGCGAGTCGGCCGAAGGGCTCACGGCGGCCGGCGTGGGCGAGGCCGTGGGCATCTCGCGCATCACGGCGCGGCGCTATCTGGAGCATCTGGTCGACGCCGGCCGGGCCGGCCGCAGCCCGCTGTACGGGCAGGTGGGCAGGCCCGAACTGGTGTACCGCTGGGTGCCCGCGACCCCGGAACCGGGCCGCTGAACGCCGGCCCGGCGCCGCCGGGCGCCGGACGCTGCCGCCGCCGAGCCAAGGCCGGTCGCCCCTGAGCCGGACGGCACATGCCGCCGCCGGCCGCCCCCGAGCGCGCCCCCGACCGCCCAGCGCGCCCCATTGACCGGACTGGACCACGCTCTTACGTTCACCGTGCAGCCATCCCCGCGCCACAACGACGTGCGCCCGCAGGAGGTCATGCCCGTGCGCCCCACCGCCGCCCTGCTCTCCACCGCCCTCGCCCTCGCCGCCGCCTCCCTCACCGCCTGCGGCGGCGGTTCCGGAAGCGACCCGGACACGATCGAGGTCTCCTTCAAGCAGTCCACGGACAACTCCGTGAAGGTGATGGACACCTACCTCGCGGACGTCAAGGAGCAGTTCGAGCGGGCGCACCCGGGCAAGAAGGTGAAGCTGGTCCCGATCAAGGCCCCGGACGCGGAGTACTACACCAAGCTCCAGCAGATGCTGCGCTCCCCCAAGACCGCCCCCGACCTGGTCTACGAGGACACCTTCCTCATCAACTCCGACATCACGAGCGGCTATCTGCAGCCGCTGGACCCCTACCTCGCCCGCTGGAAGGACTGGGACCGGTTCATCGACCCGGCGAAGGCCGCGGCGCGGGGCGAGGACGGGAAGACGTACGGCGTGCCGGACGGGACGGACACCCGGGGCCTCTGGTTCGACAGGGGGATCTTCGCGAAGGCCGGGCTGCCGGCCGACTGGCAGCCGAGGACCTGGGAGGAGGTCCTCGACGCCGCCCGCACGATCAAACGGAAGGTCCCCGGCGTCGTCCCGCTGAACGTCTACACCGGCAAGCCCGCCGGCGAGGCCGCCGCCATGCAGGGCTTCCAGATGCTGCTGTACGGCACCAACGACGGCACCTCGGACCCCCTGTACGACCGGCGCGCCAAGAAGTGGATCGCCGGCAGCCGGGGCTTCCGGGACGCCCTCGCCTTCGTCGGGACGGTCTACGCGGAGAAGCTCGGCCCGGACGTCGCCGACGCCCTCGACCCCAACTTCGCCACCCGCGTGCGCGGCGAGCTGCTGCCCCAGGGGAAGCTCGGGATCGCCCTCGACGGCTCCTGGCTCCCGCAGGACTGGCTGCCCGGCAGCGGCCACGAGTGGCCCGAGTGGTCCGAGCGGCTCGGCCTCGCCGCGATGCCCACCCAGCACGGCCAGGCGCCCGGCAAGGTCAGCATGTCCGGCGGCTGGACCTGGGCCATCCCCGCCGAGGCCGCCAACCCCGATCTCGCCTTCGCGTTCGTCAAGACGATGCAGACCAAGGAGAACGCCCGCAAGTGGTACGTCGCCAACTCCGGCATCGCCGTCCGCGGAGACGTGGCCGGCGACCCGGCGTACGCCGACGCCCAGCCCGGCACCCGGTTCTTCACCGGCCTGGTCGCCCACACCCACTACCGGCCCGCCTACCCGGCGTACCCGAAGGTGTCGGTGGCGATCCAGGAGGCGATGGAGGGCGTCACGACCGGTGATCTGTCCGTCGCGGAGGCCGCACGCGGCTACGACGAGACGCTCGAGGAGGTCACCGACGGCCAAGTGGTCCACAAGTGACCGCCCGGCGCCTAGTCCGCCTGCTGCCCCTGTCCCCCGCCGTCGTCCTGCTGCTGCTCTTCCTCGGCGGGCCCCTGGCGTACTGCGTCTGGATCGCCTTCACCGACCTCCAGCTCACCGGCCAGGCCGAGGCGTCGTTCGTCGGGCTGGACAACTTCCGCACGGCGTTCCGGGACGAGGCGTTCCGCAACGCCGTCTGGCTCACCGTCGTCTTCACCGTGCTGTCGTCCCTGATCGGCCAGAACACCCTCGGGCTCGCCCTGGCCGCGCTGATGCGGCGCGCCTCGAAGCCGGTGCGCACGCTGACCGGAGGGATCGTGGTGACGGCGTGGGTCCTGCCGGAGGTGGTCGCGGGCTTTCTCCTGTACGCGTTCTTCCGCCGCGAGGGCACCTTGAACGCCGTGCTGGACCTGCTCCGTCTGCCGTCCCAGGACTGGCTGTTCACGCTGCCGATCCTGGCGGTGTCCTTCGCCAACGTATGGCGCGGCGCGGCCTTCTCGATGCTGGTGTACTCGGCGGCGCTGAACGAGATCCCGAAGGAGATCACGGAGGCCGCCGAGGTCGACGGCGCCGGCGGCTGGCGGCGCATGTGGCACATCACGCTGCCGATGATCCGCCGCTCCATCGGCACGAACCTGATGCTCAACACCCTGCAGACGCTGTCGGTGTTCGGGCTGATCTGGGTGATGACCCGGGGCGGGCCGAGCGGGCGGAGCCAGACGCTGCCGCTGTTCATGTACGAACAGGCCTTCCAGAACAGCATGATCGGCTACGGCACGGCGGTGGCCCTGCTGTTGCTGCTGGTGGGCTCGCTGTTCTCGGTCGTGTATCTGCGGCTGCTGCGGACGGAGGTGTGAGCCGCGTGTCCCTCTCCCACCGGCGTACCCGGCGCCGGCTCGCCGCCGACGCCGGGCTGCTCGCGGTCGCCGCCGCGTTCGTGCTGCCCCTGGCCTGGGTGCTGCTGTCGTCCGTGGACCCCGGCGCCGATCTGCGGGTGAAGGCCCCGGACGGGCTGACGGCGGAGCACTTCGACGCCGTGCTCACCGCGGACGTCACCTTCACCCCGCTGCTCAACAGCCTGATCCTGTGCGGCGGCGCGACCGCGCTGACCGTGGTGTGCGCGGCGCTCGCGGCCTACCCGCTGTCCCGCCACCGCTCCCGGCTGAACCGGCCCTTCCTGCTGACGATCCTGTTCGCCACCGGCCTGCCCATCACGGCCGTCATGGTGCCGGTGTACGCGCTGTTCGTCCGGATCGACCTGATCGACACCCTGCACGGGACGATCCTGTTCTTTGCCGCGTCCCAACTGCCGTTCGCGATCTGGCTGATGAAGAACTTCATGGACGGCGTGCCGAAGGAGCTGGAGGAGGCGGCGTGGACGGACGGGGCGGGCTCCCTGCAGTCCCTGCTGCGGATCGTGCTGCCGCTGATGGGGCCGGGCGTGGCCGTGGTGACCGTCTTCTCGTTCGTGATGACGTGGGGGAACTTCTTCGTCCCGTTCATGCTGCTGCTCACGCCCGAGAAGATGCCGGCGTCGGTGAGCATCAACGAGTTCTTCGGCAACCGCGGCATGGTGGCGTACGGCCAGCTGGCCGCGTTCTCGGTGATCTACTCGACGCCGGTGATCCTGCTGTACGTGCTGGTCGCGCGCCGGCTGGGCGGCGGCTTCGCGCTGGGCGGCGCGGTCAAGGGCTGACCGCCCGGTCCGGAGGACCGGGCGGGGACCTCGCCGGTCTAGAAGACCGACTCGGCCTCGTCCATGCGGTCCGTCGGGACCGTCTTCAGTTCGGTGACGGCCTCGGCCAGCGGCACCATCACGATGTCCGTGCCGCGCAGCGCGGTCATCCGGCCGAACTCGCCCCGGTGGGCCGCCTCCACGGCGTGCCAGCCGAAGCGGGTGGCGAGGACGCGGTCGTACGCGGTCGGGGTGCCGCCGCGCTGGACGTGCCCGAGGATGACCGGCTTGGCCTCCTTGCCGAGCCGCCGCTCCAGCTCGTACGCCAGTGCCGTGCCGATGCCCTGGAAGCGCTCGTGGCCGAACTGGTCGATCTCGCCCTTGCCGTAGTCCATGGTGCCGTCGGCCGGGTGGGCGCCCTCGGCGACGCAGATGACGGCGAACTTCTTGCCGCGCGCGAACCGCTCCTCGACCATCTTGACGAGGTCGGCGGGGTCGAACGGGCGCTCGGGCAGGCAGATGCCGTGCGCGCCGGCGGCCATGCCGGACTCCAGCGCGATCCAGCCCGCGTGCCGGCCCATGACCTCGACGACCATCACGCGCTGGTGGGACTCGGCGGTGGTCTTGAGCCGGTCCATCGCCTCGGTGGCGACGCCGACGGCCGTGTCGAAGCCGAAGGTGCGGTCGGTGGAGGAGATGTCGTTGTCGATCGTCTTCGGCACGCCCACCACGGGCAGGCCCGCGTCGCTGAGCATCCGGGCCGCCGTCAGGGTGCCCTCGCCGCCGATCGGGATCAGCGCGTCGATGCCGAAGTCGCGGGCGATGTCGGCGGCGTTCTCGCAGGCCTCGCGCAGCCGGTCGCGCTCCAGCCGGGAGGAGCCGAGGATGGTGCCGCCGCGGGCGAGGATGCCGCTGACCGCGTTCAGGTCGAGGGTGCGGTAGCTGCCGTCGAGCAGGCCGGAGTAGCCGTCCTCGAAGCCGATGACCTCGTCGCCGTAGTTGTCGACCGCTCGGTGCACGACCGACCGGATCACTGCGTTCAGGCCGGGGCAGTCGCCGCCTGCGGTGAGAACTCCGATACGCATCGTGCTGTGTCTCCTGCTCGCTGTTGACGCCGGTGAGCCACTGCCGATTCTTCCACGTCCGGCAGGCCGTTGCCGACAGGGCACTGACGGGCGCTCTACATACGGCCGGAGGTATTGTCAAGAGGGTTCCGCTCACCCCTGTGGGCGATCTTTACGACGGAATCTCTGTGACACGACGGATTCTCTTGTGACGTACCGGAAGGACGGAGAGCACACGTGACGCGCAGCGTGTACGTGACCGGGATCGACCGCGGCGACGGCCGCCAGGTCGTCGAACTGGGGGTCATGGAACTCCTGACCCGCCAGGTCGACCGGGTGGGCGTCTTCCGTCCGCTCGTCCACGACGGGCCCGACCGGCTCTTCGAGTTGCTGCGCTCCCGGTACCGGCTGACGCAGGACCCGTCCACCGTGTACGGCATGGACTACCACGAGGCGTCCGCCCTCCAGGCCGAGCAGGGGGCGGACGAGCTCGTCTCCGCGCTGGTCGAGCGCTTCCACGTGGTCGCGCGCGACTACGACGTCGTCCTCGTCCTCGGCACCGACTTCGCGGACACCCAGTTCCCGGACGAGTTGTCGCTCAACGCCCGGCTCGCCAACGAGTTCGGCGCCTCCGTCCTCCCGGTCGTCGGCGGGCGACGCCAGACCGCCGAGTCGGTGCGCGCGGAGACCCGCAACGCCTACCGCGCCTACGACGGGCTGGGCTGCGACGTGCTCGCCATGGTCGTCAACCGGGTCGCCCGCGAGGACCGCGACGAGATCGCCGAGCGGCTCGCCGGCCGGCTGCCGGTGCCCTGCTGGGTGCTGCCGGACGAGCCCGCGCTGTCCTCGCCGACCGTCTCCCAGATCGCGCACGCCCTCGGCGCGAAGGTGGTCCTGGGCGACGACTCCGGGCTCGCCCGCGACGCGCTGGACTTCGTCTTCGGCGGGGCGATGCTGCCGAACTTCCTGGCCGCCCTGACCCCGGGCTGCCTCGTCGTCACCCCGGGGGACCGCGCCGACCTCGTCGTCGGCTCCCTCGCCGCGCACAGCGCCGGCACCCCGCCCATCGCCGGCGTGCTGCTCACCCTGGGCGAGACGCCGGGCGACCGCGTGCTCACCCTGGCCGGCCGTCTCGCCCCCGGCACGCCGGTGCTCTCGGTGCCGGCCAACAGCTTCCCCACCGCCGAGCAGCTGTTCTCCCTGGAGGGCAAGCTGAACGCGGCCACCCCGCGCAAGGCGGAGACCGCGCTCGGCCTGTTCGAGCGGTACGTCGACACCGGCGACCTCAACAAGCGGGTCTCCGCACCCAGCAGCGACCGCGTGACGCCGATGATGTTCGAGCACAAACTGCTGGAGCAGGCCCGCGCCGACCGCCGCCGGGTCGTCCTGCCCGAGGGCGCCGAGGAGCGGGTGCTGCACGCCGCCGAGGTGCTGCTGCGCCGGGACGTGTGCGACCTGACCCTGCTCGGCCCGGTCGACGTCATCCGCAAGAAGGCCGCCGACCTCGGCATCGACCTCGGCGACGCCCAGCTGATCGACCCGGCCGTCTCCGATCTGCGCGACCCCTTCGCCGAGCGGTACGCGGCCCTGCGCGCGCACAAGGGCGTGACCGTGGAGCTGGCGTACGACGTGGTCTCCGACGTGAACTACTTCGGCACGCTGATGGTCCAGGAGGGCCTGGCCGACGGCATGGTGTCGGGCTCGGTGCACTCCACGGCGGCGACCATCCGCCCGGCCTTCGAGATCATCAAGACGAACCCGGACGCGGCGATCGTCTCCTCGGTGTTCTTCATGTGCCTGGCCGACAAGGTGCTCGTCTACGGCGACTGCGCGGTCAACCCCGACCCGGACGCCGAGCAGCTCGCCGACATCGCCGTCCAGTCGGCGTCGACGGCCGCGCGGTTCGGGGTGGCGCCGAGGATCGCGATGCTGTCGTACTCGACGGGCACGTCCGGCTCGGGCGCCGACGTCGACAAGGTGCGCGAGGCGACCCGGCTCGTGCGCGAGCGCCGGCCCGACCTGAGCGTGGAGGGGCCGATCCAGTACGACGCCGCGGTGGAGCCGACGGTCGCGGCGACGAAGCTGCCCGAGTCGGAGGTCGCCGGGCAGGCGAGCGTGCTGATCTTCCCCGACCTCAACACCGGCAACAACACCTACAAGGCGGTGCAGCGCTCGGCCGGCGCGATCGCCGTCGGCCCCGTGCTCCAGGGGCTGCGCAAGCCGGTCAACGACCTGTCGCGGGGCGCCCTGGTCCAGGACATCGTCAACACGGTCGCGATCACCGCGATCCAGGCCCAGTCGGCCGAGTCCGCCCGGCCCGCCCCGTCCGCCCCCGCCCAGACCCCGACCGGGAAGGCCCCCGCCCAGTGACCGCCCAGCCGTCGCCCGTCTCCGACCTGCCCGACGAGCCCCGCCCGGCGGGGCCCGCCCGGGTCCTCGTCCTCAACTCCGGCTCCTCGTCGGTGAAGTACCAGCTGCTCGACATGCGCGACGAGCGCAGGCTCGCGGGCGGCCTCGTCGAGCGGATCGGCGAGGAGACCTCCCGGCTGCGGCACACCCCGCTCACCGGCGGCGAGAGCCGGGAGCGGACCGGCCCGATCGCCGACCACGACGCCGCCCTGAAGGCCGTCGCCGCCGAGCTGGCCCGTGACGGCCTCGGGCTGGACTCCCCGGAGCTGGCCGCGATCGGCCACCGGGTGGTGCACGGCGGCAGGCGCTTCACCGAGCCCACCGTGATCGACGACGCCGTGCTCGCCGAGATCGAACGGCTGATCCCGGTCGCCCCGCTGCACAACCCGGCCAACCTCACCGGCATCCGCACGGCCCGGGCCCTGCGTCCCGACCTGCCCCAGGTCGCCGTGTTCGACACCGCCTTCCACACCACGATGCCGGAGGCCGCCGCCCGCTACGCCATCGACCTCGAGACCGCCGACGCCCACCGCGTGCGCCGCTACGGCTTCCACGGCACCTCGCACGCCTACGTCTCCCGCACCACGGCCGCGCTGCTCGGCAAGGACCCGTCCGAGGTGAACGTGATCGTGCTGCACCTCGGCAACGGCGCGTCCGCCTCGGCCGTGCGGGGCGGGAAGTGCGTGGACACCTCCATGGGGTTGACGCCTTTGGAGGGACTGGTGATGGGTACGCGGTCCGGCGACGTGGACCCGGCCGTCATCTTCCATTTGATGCGGGTTGGCGGAATGTCCACGGACGAGATCGACACTCTTCTCAACAAGAAGAGCGGGCTGGTCGGGCTGTGCGGGGACAACGACATGCGGGAGATCCGCCGCCGTGTCGACGCGGGCGACGAACGGGCGAGGCTGGCTTTCGACATCTACATTCACCGGTTGAAGAAGTACATCGGCGCCTATTACGCGGTGCTCGGTACGGTGGACGCGGTCACCTTCACGGCCGGGGTCGGCGAGAACGCCGCCGCGGTGCGGGAGGCGGCCATCGCGGGCCTGGCGGGACTGGGCCTGCTGGTCGACCCGGAACGGAACGCGGTCCGCAGTGACGAGCCGCGGCTGATCTCCCCCGGCGACGCACGGGTGGCGGTCGCCGTGGTGCCGACCGACGAGGAACTGGAGATCGCCACGCAGACCTACGCACTGGTCGGAGCACTGGTCGGAAAGAACAACTGAGCACCCCGCTCCTCGTTTGTACATTCCGCCAGACGGAATATTCCGGAGCGAAACAAACGGATAGGATCGCCCCATGCGCCGTTCGAAAATCGTCTGTACTCTCGGCCCCGCGGTCGACTCCCACGAGCAGCTCGTCGCGCTGATCGAAGCCGGCATGAACGTGGCCCGCTTCAACTTCAGCCACGGCTCGCACGCCGAGCACCAGGGGCGGTACGACCGCGTCCGGGCCGCCGCCAAGGAGACCGGGCGGGCCATCGGTGTCCTCGCCGACCTCCAGGGCCCCAAGATCCGCCTCGAGACCTTCGCCGAAGGGCCCGTCGAGCTGGTGCGCGGTGACGAGTTCACCATCACCACCGAGGACGTGCCCGGCGACAAGTCGATCTGCGGCACCACCTACAAGGGCCTGACCGGGGACGTGGCGCGCGGCGACCAGATCCTCATCAACGACGGCAACGTCGAACTGAAGGTGCTGGACGTCGAGGGTCCCCGGGTGCGGACGATCGTCATCGAGGGCGGCGTCATCTCCGACCACAAGGGCATCAACCTGCCCGGCGCGGCCGTCAACGTGCCCGCGCTGTCCGAGAAGGACGTCGAGGACCTGCGCTTCGCCCTGCGGATGGGCTGCGACCTGGTCGCCCTGTCCTTCGTCCGGGACGCCAAGGACGTGGCCGACGTCCACAAGATCATGGACGAGGAGGGCCGCCGCGTCCCGGTCATCGCCAAGGTGGAGAAGCCGCAGGCGGTGGCCAACATGGAGGACGTCGTGATGGCGTTCGACGGTGTGATGGTCGCGCGCGGCGACCTCGCCGTCGAGTACCCGCTCGAAAAGGTCCCCATGGTGCAGAAGCGCCTGATCGAGCTGTGCCGGCGCAACGCCAAGCCGGTGATCGTGGCGACCCAGATGATGGAGTCGATGATCACCAACTCCCGTCCGACCCGCGCCGAGGCCTCCGACGTGGCCAACGCCATCCTCGACGGCGCCGACGCGGTGATGCTGTCCGCGGAGTCGTCGGTGGGCGCGTACCCGATCGAGACCGTCAAGACGATGTCGAAGATCGTCCAGGCGGCCGAGCAGGAGCTGCTCTCCAAGGGCCTGCAGCCGCTGGTGCCCGGCAAGAAGCCGCGCACGCAGGGCGGTTCGGTGGCCCGCGCCGCCGCCGAGATCGCCGACTTCCTCGGCGGCAAGGGCCTGGTCGCCTTCACCCAGTCCGGCGACACCGCCCGCCGCCTGTCCCGCTACCGCGCCACCCAGCCGATCCTGGCCTTCACCACCGACGAGTCCACCCGCAACCAGCTGGCCCTCAGCTGGGGCGTGGAGTCGCACGTCGTGCCGTTCGTGAACAGCACCGACGAAATGGTCGACCTGGTCGACCAGGAGATCGCCAAGCTCAACCGCTTCTCCCCCGGCGACATCATGATCATCACCGCCGGCTCGCCCCCCGGCGTCCCCGGCACCACCAACATGGTCCGCGTCCACCACCTCGGCGGCGGCGCCGCCAACTGACGCGCCCCGCACCGGCTCCGTGACGACACTGAGGGTGCCCCCTGTGGACAGGGGGCACCCTCAGTGGTGTTGCGCGGCTCCCGGATGGGTTCTTGGGGGTGTGGCTCAGGTCGTGTAGACCCGCATGCCGGGAATGTGCAGCGTCCCTCCGAACTGGGCGGCCTGCGTGACCTCGACGTCGGTGAAGTGGATGAGCGGGATGTTCAGCGGCGGCGGGCTGTCCGGGCTGAACGTGACCGGGACGAGGCCGAACAGCTTCCCCGAGATGCTTTCGGTGTACATGATCGTGTCACCGTCGCGGATCGTGGACGTCGTGCCCTCGCCGGCCTGCACGTGGTACGTCTTGCCGGACCGCTCGTCCTTCACCAGCTGGTGCAGATCGCCGATGTCGGTGCCCTCGGAGATGACGTACTTCAGCACCTTCTTCCGGACGCCGCTGGAGGTCTTCACCTCGACGATGCCCTGGTAGTCCGCGCCCTTCAGCAGCAGCGAACTCGCCTGCAGGTACCAGGGGTCCTCCGCGACCGGCACCTTGTTGTCCACGCCGCCCTCGTCGTCCGTGGCGGCGGGGCAGTCGTCGGGGTCCGTGGTCTCGCTCGCCGAAGGGCTCGGCGTGGGGGACGCGGTGGCCTCGTCCGCGGCCCCGGCCGCCTCGGTGGCGGTGTCCTCGACGTCCTCGACGGTGTCCTCGGCCTGATCGGCGACCTCGTCCGCGGTGTCCTCGACGGCGGACGGGGCGTCGTTCTTCCCGGCGCCCTCCTCGCCGCCGCCCGAGCCCGTGCTGCCGCTCGCCGGGGCGGACGGGGTGGGCGTCGGGGTGGCGGTCTTCTCGGCGACGGCGCCGGCGAGGCCGTCCACGACCCCGTCGACCACGCCGGTGAGGCCCTCGCCTATGGCCTCCAGCACGTTCTTGTCGGTCTCGGACGGCGACGGCGCGGGAGAGACGGCGCCGCTGTCGGCCGGCTCGGGTTCCTTCCCGGGCTCGGACGTGGCGGAGGGCGCGGGCGCGGCCCCGTCGTCGGAACCTGAATCCGACGAAGAGGAGTCGCCCTGCGGGTCGGTCCTGTCCTGGGAGCCCTCGGAGCCGTCCGAGTCCTGGGAATCCGACGCACCGTCGGCAGCGGCGGTGCTGCTCTCACTCGCCGACGGCGAGGGCGTGGGAGAGGCCGAGGGGGACGCCTCCGCGTCCTTCAGGGCCGCCACGCAGTCCTTGTACTCGTCGGCCAGCTCGCTGTTGGCCGCCGGCTGGTCGTCGGCGACGGCGAGGGTCGGCGTGAACCCCATCCCCATGAGGACGGCGGTCGGCATCGCTGCCATGGCTATCGCCTTGCCGGCGGGCATGTGGAACCGCGTGAACAACGGCTTCTTCGGGGCCGCGTGACGGCCTCCGCCTCTCGGCCGGCCCTCGGAAGCCGGGGTGCCGCCCCGGGACTCGTCAGCCAACACGGTGCACCCCGTTCGGTTCGTCCGCACCGGTCGTGTCCGCGGCACCGCCCTCGGAACGCTCGTGCCCGGGGAACGGCTGGTACGGGTCGTCGTAGGCCTCGGGTCCGGGCTCCGGGGCGCCGTCCTGCGTGGGGGCGGTCGCGCCGTCGCGCCCTCCGTGGACCTCGTCGGCCGGCCTGCCCGGCGCCCAGGCGAGGGAGAGCGCGCCGCCGATCATCGCCAGTAGGAAGCCGATGAGGAAGCCGCCTATGTTGGAGACCACCAGGGACACCAGGGCCAGCAGGATCGACGCGACACCGGCGAAGACGCGGGTGGCCGCCTGGAACCACATGGTCAGGCCCAGCGTCACCAGCAGCACGCCGATGATCAGCGACCCCGCGCCGGCGGTCGTCGCCATGGCGAGCGACATGTGGCCCAGCTTGAGCGTGGCGTAGGGGAAGTAGGCGATGGGGATTCCGCCCAGCAGGGTGAACAGGCCGGCCCAGAACGGCCGGGTGCCCCGCCAGTCGCGGAATCGCAGACGCAGCCGGGTGAAGGTCCCGGCGCTCTGGACCGGAGTCTCGGCACTCATGGAAAAAGCTCCCTGGGTCCGGTGGAGGTACGTACCGGCTCGGCCGTAGGCGCACAGAAGCCGGAAGTCTGAGTCGGTGGGGATGGCCCGGCGCGCGGGCCGGACCGGCGGGGGCGGAGAAGCGACGGCCTCCCCGCCCCCGCCCGGGACAGCTCAGCTGTCCCGGGACACCCCGGTGACGGAAGCCATCAGTAGCATTCCATCTTCGGGTTCGCGCCGAGCCGCATCGACAGACCGCTCAGCTTGAAGGTGCCGGCCGTGGTCGCCCACGCCGTCTGCTTGACGCCGTAGAGATCGGCCGTCTCCGCCTGCTGGGCGAAGCCACCCGGGCGGGTGGTCTTCTCGTCCTTGTTCGGCGGACCGAGGGTCTTGTCCTTGACCGCGACGCCGATGTCGATGTTCTTGAACTCCGCGTCGGCGTCGAGCTGGGCGACGTCGATGTAGAGGTTCTCGGCCTCGACCGGGTTCTTGGCGTCGTTGCCGGCCTCGAGACGGAGGTAGATCGCACCCACCACGGGGATTTCCGTCTTGACCGACTGGCACATCTTGGTGATCGTCGCGTCGTCGAACGACGAGATCGCGACCGGGACCTGCGTCTGCTTGCCGCCTTCGGTCGACGTGTAGACGGTGTCCATGCCGCCGTACTGGGCGAAGCCCTCACCGTGCAGGTGACCGGCCGTCACCTTGAACTGCTGGCCGGAGACGCTGAACGACGCCGCGAGGGCGCCCTGCGCCAGACCTATGCCCACACACGCAGCAGCGGCGACGCTGGGCACCATGACCACAGCGAACCGCTTCCATCTGGTCCCACCACGCACTGGGGACTCCATATTTCCTCCTTCTCGGACGTACATCTCCTGACCCTGACTGGCCTCCGGAACGGCGGCTCAGCCGGGCAGGGATGGGAGAAGTGCTACGTCCTCGGGAAGGAGAGCGCCGCGCCCGGTGGCGCTGGACGCGCCCGAATCACCGGCGATCACCCCCGAGCGACAACCACTGGTCGCGCCTGACGCACATCACGCACAACCCTGCCGGACAGGCTCCGCCGGATGGGCGAAGACCCCCCTGTCCAAGAACGGGCGCCTTGGACGCCCGCTCTGCTCGGTGGGGACCCAGGAGATCCCGCCCCCCAACCGGATGCCGGGGTACGGGATGGGACCGAGCGTGGCCGATCGTGGTGCATTCTCGCCGCCCGCACAAGGGGGTTCATTACTCGCTAGTAACGACCGGATAACCGAACCACGACCCCTTGATCTCGTTCGGCGACGCAGGGTGTCATCACGGGGGTGAACAAAGAGGCTGATCCGCGGACAGAGTCCGACAGATCAACGCCCTCGACTTACTTGCAGTAACAGCGGAGGAGATTGCCAAGTTTTGGCAAAGTGCCGCCGTACCAGGGCTTCCGTGAAAGCCCCGCCCCAAGGGTGCCGGACCTCCGAGCGGGGGGGGGGGGCCCCGGGCCCCGGGGGGCCCCCCCCCCCCCGGCCCCCCGGCCCACCCCCCGCCGCGCCCCCCCCCCCCCCCCCCCCGCGCCCCCCCGGG
>NZ_JBEXOP010000059.1:0-32505 GCF_040611575.1 Streptomyces sp. NPDC006610 | reverse complement strand
GTTACATTCCGAACCCGGAAGCTAAGCCTTACAGCGCCGATGGTACTGCAGGGGGGACCCTGTGGGAGAGTAGGACGCCGCCGAACAATCTTTGAAAGGGTTGGACCCGGAACTTCGGTTCCGGGTCCAACCCTTTTTTATTGTCCGTCACCTCGAGTTCACGTTGCGCAACCACGATCCGCGACATGGGTACTGCTGCAATGCTCAGGGCCGCCGGCGTCGGAGTCGGTGACGAGGTTGTCGTGCCGGCCTTCGGGAACGTCGAAGTCGCCGAGGCCGTGACCCTGGCCGGTGCGCGCCCGGTGTTCGCCGACATCGACCCGGTGTCGTACTGCCTGGACCCGTCGGCCGTCGAAGCGGTCGTCGGCCCGCGTACCGCAGCCGTCGTCGTCGTCCACCGATTTGGCCGGCCCGCGGACCTGGTGCGGCTGCGTGCCGTGGGGCAGCGGCACGGGATTCTCGTGCTGGAGCAGGGGGAGTCCGAGGCTCCTTATGACGAGGTCGCGCAGCGCAGGCAGCGGGCTGCCTATCTGGACGGGAAGCTGAAGGGTGTGCAGACCCCCGACGGGGCCGCGGGGCACACCTATCAGCAGTACGTGGTGCGGGTGCCCGGCAACGGGCGGCCCGATCGGGATGCCTTCGCGCAGGCCCTGCGGGCGCGGGGCGTCGACTGCCGGGTGCCGGTGAAGACGCCGGTCCACCGGATGCCCGAGTACCGGCAGTGCGTGTCGTTGCCGGAGACCGAGCGAGCTGCGGGCGAGACGCTGGCGCTGCCGGTGGACGGCTCGTTGACCAAGCGGGACATGCAGCGGATCGTCTCCGCCTGCAATGCGCTCGGCACGGTCGTGGTTGGGAGCACCAGTCTGTTCGGGGTATGATCTATTCCGTTGCCGCGAGGGAGACCTCGAAAAGGTGACCGGCCCCTATAGCTCAGTCGGCAGAGCGTCTCCATGGTAAGGAGAAGGTCAACGGTTCGATTCCGTTTGGGGGCTCAGCGAAGAAGAGGAAGGCCTCCGCCCGATTGGGCGGGGGCCTTCAGCCGTTCTGGAGGCCCGGGACGCGCATGGCCAGGATGGCCATGTCGTCGGACGGGGCGTCCGAGGCGAAGCGTTCCACGGCTCGCATGATGCGGGCGGCCACCGCGCCCGCCGTAAGACCGGTGCAGGTGGTGAGCACGTCGGCGAGGCCGTCGTCGCCCAGCATGCGGGAGCCCTCGCGGCGTTCGGTGACGCCGTCCGTGACGCACAGCAGGACGTCGCCCGGGTCGAGCGTGACCGTCTCCTCGTAGAGGTCCAGGTCCTCCAGGACGCCGAGGAGCGGCTGGGGCTCGGCCGCCGCCTCCACCGTGCCGTCCTGGCGCAGGCGCAGCGGAAGCGGGTGGCCGGCGCAGACGACCTTGAGTTCGGCGCTGCCGTCCTCCTGGGGGCGCAGCTCGCCGTACAGGAGGGTGAGGAAGCGGCTGCGGGCTCCCTCGTCGAGGATGGCGGAGTTGAGGCGCTGGAGGACGGCCGGGCCGCTGAGGCCCTCGCGGGCCAGGAGACGCAGCGCGTGCCGGGCGAGGCCGGTGACGGCCGCCGCGTTCGGGCCCGTACCGCAGACGTCGCCGATGGCGAAGCCGTACGCGCCGTCGCTGATCGGGAAGACGTCGTAGAAGTCGCCGCCGACCTCGTTGCCCTCGCCGGCCGCGCGGTAGATGACCTCGACCTCGACGCCCTCGATCGTGGGGAGTTCCGGGGGAAGGAGGCTGCGCTGGAGGGACTGGCTGATGGCCGTGCGCTCGGAGTAGAGACGGGCGTTGTCCAGGGCCAGGGCGGCGCGGCGGGAGAGGTCCTCGGCGAGTTCGAGGATCTCCTGGCGGAAGTGTTCGTCGGTGGGCTTGCCGAGGGTCAGCATGCCGATGACGCGGTTGCGGGCGACCAGGGGCAGCACGACCGTCTCGCCGCCGACCGCGGAGGCGGTGGCGTGGGTGGTGCCGATGCCGGAGCTGACCGTGGTGGGCTCGTCGAGGCCGAGGCTGCGCATGGAGGAGCGCAGTGCCGCGTCGTGTGCGGCGCGGGAGGGGGCGGACCAGACGCGGGCTCCGGGGGTGGGTACCGGGTCGGGCGGGGGGATCTTGGCCAGGAGGGACTTGATGCCGTCGATGAGTTCCTCGTCCTCGTGCAGGACGTAGGAGAGGTAGGGCTCCGAGGCCTGGTCGGCGATGGTGTAGACGGCGCACCAGGTGGCGAGGGTCGGCACCGTCATCTGTGCCATCAGGGCGAGGGTCTGGTCGCGGTCCAGGGTGCCGGCGAGGAGGTCGGAGGCCTCGACGAGGAAGCTGAGCGAGCCGCGGCGCAGCCGTTCCAGTTCGCCGAGGCGGGCCGACTCGACGGCCAGCGCGATGCGGTCGGCGGCGAACTGCAGGCGCAGCGCCTCTTCGTTGGAGTAGCGGCCGGGGGATTCGGCGGCGACGCCGAGGGAGCCGGTGAGGCGGCCCTCGACCTTGAGCGGGACGGTGACGACGGAGCGCATGCCCGTGCCGTGGAGGAGGGGCACGGCGCCCGGCACCGCGGTGAGGTCGTCGTGGACGGCCGGCATCCGTGCGGAGCCGTAGCGGCCGGGGCCGGCCTCGACGGGAACGCGGGCGAAACGCTGGCGCGCGGAGGGCAGGCCGGTCGAGGCGCGCACTTCCAGCTCCGTTTCGTCGTCGGTGGCGAGGAGGAGGAAGGCGGCGTCGCCGTCGAGCATGTCGCGGGCGCGTTCGACGGTGCGCTGGAGGAGGCCGTCGAGGTCGTCGGGGGCGGGGGAGCCGATGAACACCTCGAAGGGGTCGGTGCTTTGGCCCTCGGCGGTGACGCTCGTGTCGGAGGAGGCCAGGCGCATTGGCGTCTGGAGCACGGCGCGTTCGTGGTCGCGCACGAGGAGGCAGACCGTGGAGGGTTCGCCGGCGGAGTCGCGGACGCGCAGGTGGGAGGCGTAGACGGGGACGACGCGGCCGGCCGCGTTGCGGATGCCGTAACTGCCTTCCCAGCGGGACAGTTGGAGCGCCTCGGCGATGCCGGTGCCGGTGCCGGGGGTGTGCGGCCAGGCGGCGAGGTCGGTGAGGGGTTTGCCGACGACCTGTTCGGCCTGGTAGCCGAAGAGGTCCTCGGCGTCCTCGTTCCAGGCGGCGACGGCGCCGCCGCGGTCGACCTGGACGACGGCGACGCGGACGCGGCCGTCGGCGAGCGGGAGGAGGTCGGCCGGGAGGGAGGGACCGGCGGCGCGGGTGCCCACGGTGCGCTCGGGGAGGTCGAGTTGGAACCAGACCTTCTTGTGGGTGGGCGTGTAGTCGACGCCCCAGTGGCCGGCCAGGGCCGCGCACAGCTGGAGGCCGCGGCCGCCCTCGCGGTCGGGGCTGCCCATGCTGACGGCGGAGGACTGGAGCGGGACCTCGCGCTCCGGGTAGTGGTCGGCGACCTCGATGCGTACGCCGGACTCGGTGCGCAGGCACAGGACGTCGGCGGTGGTGCCGGCGTGCACCACGGCGTTGGTGACCAGTTCGCTGGTGAGGACCACGGCGTCGTCGACGACGTCGGCGTACCCCCAGCCCTGGAGGGTGTCGCGGACGAAGGAGCGTGCGGAGGCGACCGAGCGCCCGACGGGCTCGAAACTGGCGGCCGCGCGCGCGGTGATCACGGAACTCCTCGACCTGCTTTCGACGTGCTGGGCTGCGGGGCCGACCGGCTCGCGTCGCGCCTGCGACGGCATGCTGTCCGTCGGCCGGGGGTCCGGGGGCTGTCCCCCCGGGATCAGTCCGGTGGTCATTGCGGCCGCCCCTCCGATGCCCGCTCGTATCCGTGCCACCGCCCAGGCCGGACGGACCGGCGTGGCTGGACAGCCGCATGCAAGGTTACTTACCTTCACGGGCCGTGCGGATGCCGGTCCGTGTGGTTTACGCCCTGAAGGGTGTGCGGACGATGTGCGAAGCTGCCGAACGGTTATGGCCGGGTTCAGCCGGGGTGAAACACTGGGCAGGCTTGTCGAGAGAGGTCCGGGCAGGCCGAGTGCGTTCCCCGGAACTGGGCAGCAGCCCCTGGCGCGGTCCGGTTCGGTCCGGCGGGCGTGCGGAACAGAAGTAAGAGAAGTAACAGCAGTACACAGACGTTGTACCCGAGCACAGAGCACAGAGCACAGCGAAATGGTCGATCCCCGCGGGAGGGACACAGTGGAGTCTGGCGCAGCGACGCGGGGCACGAAGCCGCGCGCGAAGGGCGGACCGTCCCCGAGCAGCAGGCGGGTGCCCCCCAGCGGCACCACCGAGGTGGACACTGCATCCCTGAACCGGCTGCTGGCGGCTCTCGTCTCGATGCGCGACGGGAACTTCCGCAAGCGGCTCACGGTGTCCGGCGACGGCGTTATGTCGGAGATCGCGGCCGTCTTCAACGAGGTGGCCGACCGCAATCTGCACGTGACCGGTGAGCTGTCGCGGGTGCGGCGGGTGGTGGGGCGTGAGGGGAAGCTCACGGAGCGGCTGGAGACGGGGGCCTGCGAGGGGTCCTGGGCTGCGGCGATCGACGCGTCGAACGCGCTGGTCGACGATCTCGTGTGGCCGGTGTCCGAGGTGGGCCGGGTGCTCTCGGCGGTGGCGGAGGGCGACCTGTCGCCGCGGATGGAGCTGCGGACGCAGGCCCCGGACGGGAGCGGGCATCCGCTGCGCGGGGAGTTCCTGAAGGTCGGGCGGACGGTCAACAACCTGGTCGACCAGCTGTCGACGTTCACCGACGAGGTCACGCGGGTGGCCAGCGAGGTGGGCACCGAGGGGAAGCTGGGCGGGCAGGCGCGGCTGCGCGGCATGTCGGGTTCGTGGAAGGACCTGACGGAGTCCGTCAACACCATGGCGAACCGGCTGACGGCGCAGGTGCGGGACATCGCGCTGGTGACGACGGCCGTTGCCAAGGGTGATCTGTCCCGGAAGGTCACGGTGGACGTGGCCGGCGAGATGCTGGAGCTGAAGGAAACCGTCAACACGATGGTGGACCAGCTCTCGGCGTTCTCCTCCGAGGTGACGCGGGTGGCCCGTGAGGTGGGCACCGAGGGCGAGCTGGGCGGGCAGGCGCGGGTGCCCGGGGTGGCCGGCGTGTGGAAGGAGCTGACCGACTCCGTCAACACCATGGCCGGGAACCTCACGGCCCAGGTGCGCGGCATCGCGGAGGTGACGACCGCGGTCGCGAACGGTGATCTGTCGCGCAAGGTGACGGTGCAGGCGCGCGGCGAGGTCGCGCAGCTCGCCGAGACGATCAACCAGATGACCGAGACGCTGCGGATCTTCGCGGACGAGGTCACGCGCGTGGCCAACGAGGTCGGCGCGGAGGGGCGGCTCGGCGGTCAGGCGAACGTGCCGGGGGCGGCGGGGACGTGGAAGGACCTCACGGACTCCGTGAACACGGTGTTCCGGAACCTGACGACGCAGGTGCGGGACATCGCCGCGGTGACGACGGCCGTGGCGCGCGGTGATCTGTCGCAGAAGGTCACGGTGGACGTGGCCGGCGAGATGCTGGAGCTGAAGAACACCGTCAACGGGATGGTGGACCAGCTGTCGGCGTTCGGTTCCGAGGTCACGCGGGTGGCGCGGGAGATCGGCGACGAGGGCGAGCTGGGCGGCCAGGCGCAGGTGCCGGGGGCGGCGGGGACGTGGAAGGACCTCACGGACTCCGTCAACACGGCGTTCAGGAATCTCACCGGTCAGGTGAGGAACATCGCCCAGGTGACGACGGCGGTGGCCAACGGCGACCTGTCGCAGAAGGTCACGGTGGACGTGTCGGGCGAGATGCTCCAGCTGAAGAACACCGTGAACACGATGGTGGACCAGTTGTCGTCGTTCGCCGACCAGGTCACGCGGATGGCGCGGGACGTCGGCACGGAGGGCCGGCTGGGCGGTCAGGCGCGCGTGGACGGCGTGTCGGGCACCTGGAAGGAGCTGACCGACTCGGTCAACTCCATCACCGGCAACCTCACCGCGCAGGTGCGGCAGATCGCGCAGGTGACGACGGCGGTCGCGCGCGGTGACCTGTCGCAGAAGATCACCGTGGACGCGCGCGGGGAGATCCTGGAGCTGAAGAACACCGTCAACACGATGGTCGACCAGCTCTCCGCGTTCGCCGACCAGGTGACGCGGGTGGCCCGTGAGGTGGGCACGGAGGGCCGACTGGGCGGTCAGGCTCAGGTGCCGGGCGTCGCGGGCGTGTGGCGGGACCTGACCGACTCGGTGAACGGCATGGCCGGCAACCTGACGGCCCAGGTGCGGCAGATCGCTCAGGTCGCCACGGCGGTCGCGCGCGGTGACCTGTCGCAGAAGATCACGGTCGACGCGCGCGGCGAGATCCTGGAGCTGAAGAACACCCTGAACACGATGGTGGACCAGCTGTCGTCGTTCGCCGAGGAGGTCACCCGGGTCGCCCGCGAGGTGGGCACCGAGGGCAAGCTGGGCGGTCAGGCCGAGGTGCAGGGGGTCTCCGGCACCTGGAAGGACCTCACCCAGTCGGTGAACTTCATGGCGAACAACCTCACCGTACAGGTGCGCAGCATCGCCGACGTGACGACCGCGGTGGCCAAGGGCGACCTGTCGAAGAAGATCACCGTCGACGCCAAGGGCGAGATCCTCGAACTGGTCACCACCGTCAACACGATGGTCGACCAGCTGTCGTCCTTCGCCGACCAGGTGACGCGGGTGGCGCGCGAGGTGGGCACCGAGGGCATTCTGGGCGGCCAGGCGCACGTGCCGGGCGTCACGGGCATCTGGAAGGACCTCAGCGACAACGTCAACCTGATGGCGAAGAACCTCACCATGCAGGTGCGGAACATCTCGCAGGTCGCGGCGGCGGTCGCCAACGGCGACCTGACGCGGACCGTGACGATCGAGGCGCGCGGTGAGGTGGCGCAGCTCGCCGATACGTTCAACACGATGGTCAAGACGCTGAGTTCGTTCGCCGAGCAGGTCACGAAGGTGGCCCGCGAGGTGGGCACGGACGGGATCCTCGGCGGTCAGGCGCATGTGCCGGGTGTGGCCGGCACCTGGAAGGACCTCACCGAGTCGGTGAACCAGATGGCGTCCAACCTGACCGGCCAGGTCCGCAACATCGCCATGGTCACGACGGCCATCGCCAAGGGCGACCTGACGAAGAAGATCGACATCGATGCGCGGGGCGAGATCCTGGAGCTGAAGACGACCATCAACACGATGGTGGATCAGCTGTCGTCGTTCGCCGAGGAGGTCACCCGGGTCGCCCGCGAGGTGGGCACGGAGGGCCAGCTGGGCGGTCAGGCGCGGGTGCGGGACGTGGACGGCACCTGGCGGGACCTGACGGAGTCGGTGAACGAGATGGCCGGGAACCTGACCCGGCAGGTGCGGGCGATCGCGCGGGTGGCGACGGCGGTGACCCGCGGAGACCTGAACCTGAAGATCGACGTGGACGCGTCCGGGGAGATCCAGGAACTCCAGGACTACATCAACAAGATGATCGCCAACCTGCGCGACACCACCATGGCCAACAAGGAGCAGGACTGGCTCAAGGGCAACCTCGCCCGGATCTCCGCGCTGATGCAGGGCCGCCGCGACCTGGACGACGTGGCCTCGCTGATCATGAGCGAGCTGACGCCGGTGGTCTCGGCGCAGCACGGCGCGTTCTTCCTGGCGATGCCGCTCTCCGACGGCAAGGACCCGGGCGCGGACAAGGAGGACCAGTACGAGCTGCGGATGCTGGGGTCGTACGGCTACTCGATGGGGTCGATGCCGACGTCGTTCCGGCCGGGTGAGGCGCTGGTCGGCACGGCGGCCAAGGAAAAGCGCACGATCCTGGTGGAGGACGCGCCCAGCGGCTACCTGAAGATCTCCTCCGGGCTCGGCGAGGCCCCGCCCGCTCAGGTGATCGTGCTGCCGGTGCTGTTCGAGGGCAAGGTGCTCGGCGTCATCGAACTGGCGTCGTTCACGCCGTTCACGCAGATCCAGAAGGACTTCCTCAACCAGATCGCCGAGATGATCGCCACCAGCGTCAACACCATCTCCGTCAACACCAAGACGGAGGTGCTGCTGAAGCAGTCGCAGGAGCTGACCGAGCAACTGCGGGAGCGGTCGGCGGAGTTGGAGAACCGGCAGAAGGCGCTGCAGGCGTCGAACGCGGAACTGGAGGAGAAGGCCGAGCTGCTGGCGCGGCAGAACCGCGACATCGAGGTGAAGAACACCGAGATCGAGGAGGCGCGGCAGGTCCTGGAGGAGCGGGCCGAGCAGCTCGCGGTGTCGATGCGCTACAAGAGCGAGTTCCTCGCCAACATGTCGCACGAGCTGCGGACGCCGCTCAACTCGCTGTTGATCCTGGCCAAGCTGCTGGCCGACAACGCGGACGGCAACCTCACGCCGAAGCAGGTCGAGTTCGCCGAGACGATCCACGGGGCGGGCTCCGACCTGCTGCAGCTGATCAACGACATCCTCGACCTGTCGAAGGTGGAGGCGGGCAAGATGGACGTCTCCCCGACGCGCATCGCCCTGGTCCAGCTCGTCGACTACGTGGAGGCCACCTTCCGGCCGCTGACCGCGGAGAAGGGCCTGGACCTGTCGGTGCGGGTGTCGCCGGAGCTGCCCGCCACGCTGCACACCGACGAGCAGCGGCTGCTGCAGGTGCTGCGCAACCTGCTGTCGAACGCGGTGAAGTTCACCGACTCAGGTTCGGTGGAGCTGGTCATCCGGCCGGCCCGGGACGACGTCCCGCACGGCATCCGGGAGCAGTTGCTGGAGGCCGGTTCGCTGACCGACCCGGACGCCGATCTGATCGCGTTCTCGGTGACGGACACCGGCATCGGCATCGCGGCGAGCAAGATGCGGGTGATCTTCGAGGCGTTCAAGCAGGCCGACGGCACCACCAGCCGCAAGTACGGCGGCACGGGGCTGGGGCTGTCCATCTCGCGGGAGATCGCGCAGCTGCTCGGCGGTGAGATCCACGCGCAGAGCGAGCCGGGGCGCGGTTCGACGTTCACGCTGTACCTGCCGCTGCACCCGAGCGAGCTGCCGCCGCACGGCTACCAGCAGCTGCCGGCCGGGGCGCCGTCCGGGGAGCCGGCCGAGTGGCCCGAGCTGTCCGAGGCGGCGGGGGAGACGCCGGCGGAGGTGAAGTCGTACCACGAGACCCAGAACGGCGCGGCCGCGCTGTTCCGGCGCCGTCGCCGGGCCGCATCGTCGGCGGCCTTCGGGGAGCCGCGCGCGCTGGCGCCCGAGCAGCGGGCGGGCGGCGAGGCGGAGGCGCAGCCGCAGCCGCGCGCGGGGGTGCGGTTCGGCGGGGAGAAGGTGCTGATCGTCGACGACGACATCCGCAACGTCTTCGCGCTGACCAGCGTTCTGGAGCAGCACGGGCTGTCGGTGCTGTACGCCGAGAACGGCCGCGAGGGCATCGAGGTGCTGGAGCAGCACGACGACGCGGCGGTGGTGCTGATGGACATCATGATGCCGGAGATGGACGGGTACGCGACGACGACGGCGATCCGCCGGATGCCTCAGTTCGCGGGTCTGCCGATCATCGCGCTCACCGCGAAGGCGATGAAGGGGGACCGGGAGAAGGCGATCGAGTCGGGCGCCTCCGACTACGTGACCAAGCCGGTCGACCCCGATCACCTGCTGACGGTGATGGAGCAGTGGATGCATGGAGAATGAACGGTGACGTTCGCGCGCAGGCGGTGACGGAGGGCGTCCCCGGTCGTGTAGACGTACCCCATCGAGGGAACCTTCTGATCCTCCGCTGCGTTTTGCTATGTGCACAGTGACATCGCGGTGACAGGGTGTGGCGATGAGCGGGGTACGGCTACGATGACCGGCACGAGGATGGGCGGCGCAACGGAGTCGTCCCACGGGGCGGCGCCCGGTGCACTGCCGGGGCGAGGAGGGCGGGCCATGGTGCAGAAGGCCAAGATCCTCCTGGTCGATGACCGGCCGG
This sequence comes from Streptomyces sp. NPDC006610, assembly GCF_040611575.1. Classification (NCBI taxonomy): domain Bacteria; kingdom Bacillati; phylum Actinomycetota; class Actinomycetes; order Kitasatosporales; family Streptomycetaceae; genus Streptomyces; species Streptomyces sp. NPDC006610. The sequence goes on along the minus strand of NZ_JBEXOP010000059.1, from coordinate 22,567 downwards.
AGAATCTGCTGGCGCTGGAGGCGATCCTCTCGGCGCTCGATCAGACGCTGGTGCGGGCATCGTCCGGGGAGGAGGCGCTCAAAGCGCTGCTCACGGACGACTTCGCGGTCATCCTGCTGGATGTCCAGATGCCGGGCATGGACGGTTTCGAGACGGCCGCGCACATCAAGCGGCGGGAGCGGACCCGGGACATCCCGATCATCTTCCTCACGGCGATCAACCACGGGCCGCACCACACCTTCCGCGGGTACGCGGCGGGCGCGGTCGACTACATCTCCAAGCCGTTCGACCCGTGGGTGCTGCGGGCGAAGGTCTCCGTGTTCGTCGAGCTGTACATGAAGAACTGCCAGCTGCGCGAGCAGGCGGCGCTGCTGCGGCTCCAGTTGGAGGGCGGCGGCAAGGACGCGGTGGGCGGCGGCAAGGAGCCGGCCGGGTTGCTGGCCGAGCTGTCGGCGCGGCTCGCGGCCGTGGAGGAGCAGGCCGAGGCGCTGTCCAAGCAGCTGGACGACGAGTCGGCGGACGCCGCCGCGGTGGCCACGGCGGCTCATCTGGAGCGCAAGCTCACCGGGTTGCGGCGGGCTCTGGACGCCCTGGAGCCGGGATCCGGCGGGCCGGCGTCGGTGCCGTCGCAGAACTGACCCACGGGTGAGGCCGGTTGGCCGTCCGGCGGCGCGCCCGTGAACGGGCGTCAGCTTCGCGCCTCCGCCGAAACGACACGAACGGGTGAAGCAGTGGGCACGCGTGTCCACCGGCGTCTCCCCAGGTAACCTCACACCCATGGCCTCACGTCCCTCCGCAGCCAAGAAGCAGCCCGCGAAGAAGGCGGCTCCCGCGAAGGCTCCGGCGAGGAGGGCCGCCGCCAAGAAGGCGCCCGCGAAGGCTCCGGCGAAGAAGGCCGCGGCGAAGAGGGCCGCACCCCCCAAGCCGGCTCCCAGCCCGACCGGCGGCGTCTACCGGCTGGTGCGCGCCCTGTGGCTCGGCCTCGCGCACGCCGTCGGCGCCGTGTTCCGCGGCATAGGGCAGGGCGCCAGGAACCTCGACCCGGCCCACCGCAAGGACGGCGTCGCCCTGCTGCTGCTCGGCCTCGCGCTCGTCGTGGCCGCCGGCACCTGGTCCAGCCTGCGCGGTCCCGTCGGCGACCTGGTCGAGATGCTCGTCACCGGCGCTTTCGGCCGGCTCGACCTGCTCGTGCCGATCCTGCTCGCGGTCGTCGCCGTGCGCCTCATCCGCCATCCCGAGCAGCCCGAGGCCAACGGCCGCATCGTCATCGGCCTGTCCGCGCTCGTCATCGGCGTCCTCGGCCAGGTCCACATCGCCTGCGGCTCGCCCGCCCGCTCCGACGGCATGCAGCCCATACGGGACGCCGGCGGCCTCATCGGCTGGGGCGCGGCGACCCCGCTGACGTACACCGTCACCGAGGTGCTCGCCGTACCGCTGCTCCTGCTGCTGACCGTCTTCGGCCTGCTCGTCGTCACGGCCACCCCGGTCAACGCCGTGCCGCAGCGGCTGCGGCTGCTCGGCGTGAAGCTCGGCCTGCTCCGCGACCCCGGGACCGACGCGTTCGGCGACGACGGGCTGGAGGAGGACGACGACCGCTACGAACAGCAGTGGCGGGAGTCGCTGCCGGCGCGCCGCGGCAGGCGCGGCCCGGCACGGCAGCCGTACGACCCGGACGAGGTGGAGCAGGAGGCGCTCGCCCGGCGGCGTGGCCGGCCGCGCCGCTCCGCCGTGCCGCAGCCCGACATGGACCGGCAGCCGGACGCCGTGGACGTCGCCGCTGCCGCCGCCGCGGCGCTCGACGGGGCCGTCCTGCACGGCATGCCGCCCTCCCCGGTCGTCGCCGACCTCACCCAGGGCGTCGGCGTCGCCGACCGCGCGGAGCCCACCCCCACGCCCGTCCCGGCCGCCCGCCCCGAGCCGCGGCAGGCCGAGCCCCGGCGGCCCGAGCCGGTGCAGCCCGAGGCCGCGGTCCCCGACCTCACCAAGACCCCGCCCGCCGCCCCGCGCGAACTGCCGCCCCGCGCCGAGCAACTCCAGCTGTCCGGCGACATCACCTACGCCCTGCCCTCGCTCGACCTGCTCACCCGCGGCGGCCCCGGCAAGTCGCGCAGCGCCGCCAACGACGCCATCGTCGCGTCGCTCACCACCGTCTTCACCGAGTTCAAGGTCGACGCCCGCGTCACCGGCTTCACGCGCGGGCCGACGGTCACCCGCTACGAGGTCGAACTCGGCCCCGCCGTCAAGGTGGAGCGGATCACCGCCCTCACCAAGAACATCGCGTACGCCGTCGCCAGCCCCGACGTGCGGATCATCAGCCCGATCCCCGGCAAGTCCGCCGTCGGCATCGAGATCCCGAACACCGATCGCGAGATGGTCAATCTCGGCGACGTGCTGCGCCTCGCGGAGTCCGCCGAGGACGACGACCCGATGCTGGTCGCGTTCGGCAAGGACGTCGAGGGCGGCTACGTCATGCACTCGCTGGCGAAGATGCCGCACATGCTGGTCGCCGGCGCCACCGGGTCCGGCAAGTCCTCGTGCATCAACTGCCTCATCACGTCCGTGATGATGCGGGCCACCCCCGAGGACGTGCGCATGGTCCTCGTCGACCCCAAACGCGTCGAACTGACCGCCTACGAGGGCATTCCGCACCTCATCACGCCCATCATCACCAACCCCAAGCGGGCCGCCGAGGCGCTCCAGTGGGTCGTACGGGAGATGGACCTGCGGTACGACGACCTGGCGGCATTCGGTTACCGGCACATCGACGACTTCAACGAGGCCGTGCGCAGCGGCAAGCTGAAGACGCCCGAGGGCAGTGAGCGCGAGCTCCAGCCCTACCCCTACCTGCTGGTGATCGTGGACGAGCTGGCCGACCTGATGATGGTGGCCCCGCGCGACGTCGAGGACGCCATCGTGCGCATCACGCAGCTCGCCCGCGCGGCCGGCATCCACCTCGTCCTCGCCACACAGCGGCCCTCCGTCGACGTGGTCACCGGACTGATCAAGGCGAACGTGCCCTCGCGGCTGGCGTTCGCGACGTCCTCGCTGGCGGACTCGCGGGTCATCCTCGACCAGCCCGGTGCCGAGAAGCTGATCGGCAAGGGCGACGGGCTGTTCCTGCCGATGGGCGCGAACAAACCCATTCGCATGCAGGGCGCGTTCGTCACGGAGGAAGAGGTCCAGGCGGTCGTCCAGCACTGCAAGGACCAGATGGCGCCGGTCTTCCGCGACGACGTCACCGTCGGCAGCAAGCAGAAGAAGGAGATCGACGAGGACATCGGCGACGACCTCGACCTGCTGTGCCAGGCGGCCGAGCTGGTGGTCTCCACGCAGTTCGGGTCGACGTCCATGCTCCAGCGCAAGCTGCGCGTCGGCTTCGCCAAGGCCGGGCGGCTGATGGACCTCATGGAGTCGCGGAACATCGTCGGCCCGAGCGAGGGCTCCAAGGCGCGTGACGTTCTCGTGAAACCCGATGAGCTGGATGGCGTGCTCGCCGTCATCCGTGGGGAGTCTGAATCGTAGGAAGACGGTGCCCGGCGGTGCGCCCGCGACCGTGGTTGCGCGATCGTGACCTGGCCGTCAGCGATCATTGGGCAACTGTTTCCCCCGGTCGTACGTCAATGTGAGGGAAGCGAAAAGCGCGTAACCCACCATCGGGATGACGGGCCATTCCGATGGCGTACAAATCCCACCGCCCGGTTGCCCGACCCTTTCGCACCCCCCCTAGACTGAACCTCCAGCACAGGTGGCTACACGCTCGAAAGGCGCCCCCGTGTCCATCGGCAACTCCCCTGAAGACGAGCGTCCGTTCGAAGATGTAAGCGACGTGTCCGAAGACCGCCCCTCCATCGGCACCGTGCTCCGGCAGGCGCGCACCGCGGCCGGCCTGACCGTCGACGACGTCAGCAGCGCCACCCGAGTGCGTGTCGCCATCGTGCACGCGATCGAGTCCGACGACTTCGCGCCCTGCGGCGGCGACGTCTACGCCCGCGGGCACATCAGGACCCTGGCCAAGCACGTCCACCTGGATCCGGCGCCTCTCATCGCCCAGTACGACGCCGAGCACGGCGGGCGCCCCGCGCCGACGCCCGCGGCTCCCCTGTTCGAGGCGGAGCGCATCCGCCCGGAGCGCCGGGGACCGAACTGGACCGCGGCCATGGTCGCCGCGATCGTCGTCGTGGTCGGCTTCGTCGGCTTCACCGTCGTCAAGGGCGGCGACTCCGACGCCGGTGCCGAGGCGCAGGCAGGCGGCGCAGAGCCCTCGACCAGCGTCTCCGCCTCTCCCGGCAAGACCAAGAAACCCGCCGCGCCCAAGCCGGACGCGACCGAGAGCGCCATCGCCGCCGCGCCGCAGGACAAGGTGACCGTCCGAGTCAGCGCCGAGGACGGCCGCAGCTGGATCTCCGCCAAGGACCACAACGGCCGGCTGCTGTTCGACGGACTCCTCAACCAGGGCGACAGCAAGACCTTCCAGGACAGCTCGAAGATCAACCTGGTGCTCGGCGACGCCGGCGCCATCCAGCTGTACGTGAACGGCAAGAAGATCGACGACGACTTCCGGCCCGGCGCCGTTGAGCGGCTCACCTACACCAAGGGCGACCCCCAGGTCGGCTGAGCCGGTCGAGGTTCACACCACGGTGACGGGGAGGCCGGGACCGGCCAACCCCGTCGACGTGGGGTGTCGCCGGGACGAAGTAGTCTTGAGCCCATGCCTGAACGCCGTACCGTCGCACTCGTCACCCTTGGCTGCGCCCGTAACGAGGTGGACTCGGAGGAGCTCGCAGGCCGCTTGGAGGCGGACGGCTGGGAGCTCGTCGAGGACGCCGAGGACGCGGACGTCGCCGTCGTCAACACCTGCGGATTCGTCGAGGCCGCCAAGAAGGACTCCGTCGACGCCCTGCTGGAGGCCAACGATCTCAAGGGCCACGGCAGAACCCAGGCCGTGGTCGCCGTCGGGTGCATGGCCGAGCGGTACGGCAAGGAACTGGCCGAGGCGCTCCCCGAGGCCGACGGAGTGCTCGGCTTCGACGACTACGCCGACATCTCCGACCGGCTCCAGACCATTCTGAACGGCGGCATCCACGCCGCTCACACCCCCCGCGACCGGCGCAAACTGCTGCCGATCTCCCCGGCCGAGCGGCAGACGGCGACCGACGTCGCCCTGCCCGGGCACGGCGCGCCCACCGATCTGCCCGAGGGCCTGGCCCCGCAGTCCGGCCCCCGCGCTCCGCTGCGCCGCCGGCTGGACGGCTCCCCGGTCGCCTCCGTCAAGCTCGCCTCCGGCTGCGACCGGCGCTGCAGCTTCTGCGCCATCCCGTCCTTCCGCGGCTCCTTCATCTCCCGCCGCCCCAGCGACGTGCTGAACGAGACCCGCTGGCTGGCCGAGCAGGGCGTCAAGGAGATCATGCTGGTCTCCGAGAACAACACCTCCTACGGCAAGGACCTGGGCGACATCCGCCTGCTGGAGTCCTTGCTGCCGGAGCTGGCCGAGGTGGACGGCATCGAGCGGGTCCGCGTCAGCTACCTCCAGCCCGCCGAGATGCGGCCCGGCCTGATCGACGTGCTGACCTCGACGCCGAAGGTCGCCCCCTACTTCGACCTGTCCTTCCAGCACTCCGCGCCCGACGTGCTGCGCCGGATGCGCCGTTTCGGCGACACCGACCGGTTCCTGGAGCTGCTCGACACCATCCGCGGCAAGGCGCCCGAGGCCGGCGTGCGGTCCAACTTCATCGTGGGCTTCCCCGGCGAGACCGAGGCCGACCTGGCCGAGCTGGAGCGGTTCCTGAACCACGCGCGGCTGGACGCCATCGGAGTCTTCGGCTACTCCGACGAGGAGGGCACCGAGGCCGCGACCTACGACGGCAAGCTGCCCGAGGACGTCGTCGCCGAGCGGCTCGCGCGGGTCTCCCGGCTCGCGGAGGAACTGGTCTCGCAGCGGGCCGAGGAGCGCGTCGGCCAGGTCGTGCGCGTGCTCGTGGAGTCGGTGGACGACGAGGGCGTCCTCGGGCGGGGCGAGCACCAGGCGCCGGAGACGGACGGGCAGGTGCTGCTCACGAGCGGCGAAGGACTGCGCCCCGGTCGTATGGTCGAGGCGAAGGTGGTCGGTACGGAAGGTGTCGACCTGGTGGCCGAGCCGTTGCCGGAGGCGCTCGCGGGCGCCGCGGCGGACGGCCCGGCCGCGGAACGCGCCGACGGGCACAGGCTCAGTGAGGAGGCGGGCAGATGACCGGAGTTCCGGCGTCCGCCGCGGACGGCTCCGCCCAGGCGAACGGGGCGGCCTCCTTTGGAGCGGTGGCGTCGTCCTCCGGTGGGTCCCCCGGCGGGACGGGCTCCCAGGGGCCGGTTCCCGGTCGGTCGGGACCGGGTGCGCCGGCCGCCCCCGGCGGTGAGCCCGGCGGGAAGCCGGTGCGCGGCGGCAAGATCGCGGCGGCGGCCGTCAACCAGGCCAGCGTGTGGAACATCGCCAACCTGCTGACCATGCTCCGGCTCCTGCTGGTCCCCGCGTTCGTCGCGCTGATGCTGACCGACGGCGGCTACGACCCGGCCTGGCGCTCGCTCGCCTGGGCCGCCTTCGCCATCGCCATGATCACCGACCTGTTCGACGGTCACCTGGCGCGCACCTACAACCTCGTCACGGACTTCGGGAAGATCGCCGACCCCATCGCCGACAAGGCGATCATGGGGGCGGCGCTCATCTGTCTGTCGGCGCTGGGCGACCTGCCCTGGTGGGTGACGGCCGTCATCCTCGGCCGGGAACTCGGGATCACCCTGCTGCGTTTTCTGGTCATTCGTTACGGCGTCATCCCGGCGAGCCGCGGGGGCAAACTGAAGACGCTCACCCAGGGCGTCGCCGTCGGGATGTACGTGCTGGCGCTGACAGGCTGGCTCGCTACCTTGAGATTCTGGGTCATGGCCGCGGCGGTCGTTTTGACCGTGGTGACCGGTCTGGACTATGTGAGACAGGCCATTGTGCTGCGCAGGCGGGGAATCGCCGAGCGCAAGGCCGTGTTGGAGGAGACGGAAGCGTGAGTTCCCCGGCCGCCGACGTGGTGCGACTACTGACGGTGAGAGGCGAGACCGTCGCCGTCGCCGAGTCGCTGACCGGTGGCCTGGTCGCCGCGGAGATCACGGCAGTTCCCGGGGCGTCCAAGGCGTTCCGCGGCTCCGTCACGGCGTACGCCACGGCGCTGAAGCAGGAGGTGCTCGGCGTCGACGCCACCCTGCTGGCGCAGCGTGGAGCGGTGGACCCGCAGGTCGCTGCCCAGATGGCAGCCGGCGTGCGGAAGTTGCTCGGCGCCGACTGGGGCCTGGCCACCACCGGGGTCGCAGGTCCCGAACCCCAGGACGGACAGCCCGTCGGCACGGTATACGTGGCCCTGGACGGGCCGTTCGCAGCGGGCGCCGATTCCGCCGGTGGCGGAAAAGTGGAGGCGCTGAGGTTGAACGGCGAGCGTGCGGAAATTCGTAGAGAGAGTGTACGGAGCGTGCTCGCACTGCTTCTCACGGAGCTTGCGGGCGAACAGACCGGAAATGAGCGGGCACAGGATACGGAACGGAACGGGGGGTTTTGATGTTTGCAGCCCTGAGTGAACACGACATCGCTCCCCGCACGGCCGCGGCGCGAGGCGGTACGGTGGGGCGAGAAGGATGCGGCTACGCGGTCCGAGGAGGGAGCCACCGATGATTCTGCTCCGTCGCCTGCTGGGTGACGTGCTGCGTCGGCAGCGCCAGCGCCAGGGCCGTACTCTGCGCGAAGTCTCCTCGTCCGCCCGAGTCTCACTCGGCTATCTCTCCGAGGTGGAGCGGGGGCAGAAGGAGGCTTCCTCCGAGCTGCTCGCCGCCATCTGCGACGCGCTGGACGTACGGATGTCCGAGCTCATGCGGGAAGTGAGCGACGAACTCGCCCTCGCGGAGCTGGCCCAGTCCGCAGCGGCCACCCCCAGTCAGCCCGTGCCCACGTCGGTTCGACCGATGCTGGGTTCCGTGTCGGTGACCGGTGTGCCACCGGAGCGGGTGACCATCAAGGCGCCCGCCGAGGCGGTGGACGTGGTTGCCGCGTGAGCTGACGCTCACGCCGGGAGAACGCCGAGAGCACAGTGTCAGGCCCCGGCCGGGGCTTCTCCGGGGAGATCCGGAGAGGTGCGGTCGGGGTTTTTGCGTGCCCGGGGCGGCGAGGGCCGGCGTGTTTGCCCGTTCGGGGACGGCGTGGGTCGGGGTGTTTGACTGTCTGGGGTGACGAGGGCGGGGGTGCTTGCCCGTTCTGGGGTGGCGAGGGCCGGGGCGTTTGACTGTCTGGGGTGGCGAGGGCCGGGGTGCTTGCCGGTCCGGCGTCGTCACAGGCCGGTCCGTTTGCCGGTCAGGGGCGGGACCGTCATCGTGGGGGGACCAGGTGAGCGGCGTGCCCTGTGCCGGTGGTGCGCCCTGCCGGCGTCGAGCGGGAGGTGACCGGGCCATGGCGGGGCGGATAGCGCGCTGGGGGGCCGGTCTGGGGCTCGGCGCGGTGTGGTGGTGGGCCGTGCTGAGACTCGCGGTGGCGCCGGACGCGGGGGTGCTGGAGGGGGCGGTCGCGGCCGGGGGATGGGGGCTGAGCCTGCTGCCGGTGCACTGCGTGGCCAAGGCGCGGGCGGTGGGGGCCGTCGGGGCGGGGCGGTGGCGGGAGGCGTGGCGGGGTGCGGTGGGCGGGGAGCGTGAGGTGGGGGGCGGGTCCGGCGGGTGAGGCGCCCGCCGTCAGGTGGGCCGTGTCGGGGCCGGGCCGGTCTGACAGGCCGGGCACCAGTAGGTGGGGCGGTCGCGCGAGCCGTCGCTCTGGTCCGCCAGGCGGATGCGAGTGCCGCAGCGCAGGCACGGGCGGGGCGCGCGGCCGTACACGAACAGATCCTGGCCCCGGCGGCCCGTGGTGCTGCGGACCCGGCGCTCCCGGTTGGCCTCCAGGAGCCTCTTGGCCAGGTCCGGGAGCTTGGCGGCGCGGTCGGCGGGGAGGTCGCCGACCGGCAGCCACGGCGTGGCGCCTAGCAGGAAGCACAGCTCGCACTTGAACACGTTTCCGATGCCGGCGAGGTTGCGCTGGTCCAGCAGGGCCTCGCCGAGCGGGCGGGCGGGGTCGGCGAGCAGGTTGGCGAGGGCCCGGTCGGGGTCCCAGTCGGGGCCCAGGAGGTCGGGGCCGAGGTGCCCCACGGCGCGGTCCTCGTCGGCGGTGCGCAGGAGCTCCAGGACGGGGAGGCGGTAGCCGACGGCGGTGCGGTCGGGGGTGCCGAGGATCGCGCGGATCTGGTGCGCCGGGCCGCCGGTCCAGCGCCGGCCGGCGGCGTACACCTGCCAGGCGCCGTCCATCCGCAGATGCGAGTGCAGGGTCAGACCGCCCTCGACGCGGGTGAGGAGATGCTTGCCGCGGGGGGTGACGTCGAGCACGGCGCGGCCGGTGAGGTCGGCCGTGGCGTACTTCGGCACCCGGAGGTCGGAGCGGGTCAGCACCTGGCCCGCGAGGGCCGCGTGCAGCCGTTTCGCGGTCTGCCAGACCGTGTCTCCTTCGGGCATGGGTTCAGGGTGGCACGAGCGCGCGGGATCATGCCCGCAGCCTCAGACCTCTCGGGGTCGCGACGAAGCCCGCCGTCTCCAGGAGGACGCCCACGGGGGAGGTCAGGGCCGGGGAGCCGTTGACGCGCTCCACCGTGACCGTGCCGAGCGAGCCCGCGCGGGCGGCCTCCGCCAGGGCCTCGGCCGCGGCGCGCAGGCGCGGGTCGTCGGCGGCCGGGGCGTCGGGCTCGGACGGCCAGGCCAGCAGGGTCTTGCCGCCGCGTTCCATGTACAGGGCCGGTTCGCCGTCGACCAGGACGACGAGGGCGCCCGCCTTGCGGCCCGGCTTGTGCCCGGCGTCGGTCGGGGGATCGGGCCAGGGCAGGGCGGCGCCGTAGGCGTTGGCGGGGTCGGCGGCGGCCAGGACGACGGCACGGGAGGCGGGCGCGGAACGTCCACCGTGGCGGTTGCCGGAGAAAGGGCCCGGGCCCGGGGTGTACGGGGCTCGGTTGCCGCCGCTGTGCCCGGCCGGGGCGGGCCGGGCGGCGGCCGTGCCCGGCGCGGGGTGGTCCCGCGGGGAGACGTACTCGCCCGGCGCGGGGTGGTGCAGGGACGGGTCGCCGTCGGGGAGGTCGAACGCGGTGTCGGACTCGTAGGCGTGGCCGTGGTCGTCGAAGGGGCCGAGGGCGTCGGAGGGGCCGAAGAAGCCGTCGGCGGCGGAGAAACCGGGGCCTGCTCCCTGCGCAGCGGCGGACGCCGGGCCGGGGAGGTTCTCGCCGCGCTCGCGGGCGTTGGCCACGGCGCGCAGGCGGTCCACGGCGCCGTCCATCGCGAACTGCGCGGCGCCGAGCCCTTCCACCACGTAGCCCCGCCGGGCCTGACCGCTCTCCTCGAACACCGACAGGACCCGGTACGTCGCCGAGAAGCCGCCCTCGACGCCCTCTGCCTGGACCGCGCCGCGCGTGACCACGCCGTGTCGGTCGAGGAGGGTACGGGCGAGGGCGTGGGCCCGCACGGTGGGATCCGCCTCGTGGGCCGGGAGCAGGGACCAGCGGCCGGCGACCGTCGGCGGGCCGCCGCGGGAGGCGGGGCGGGCGGCGGCGGTGAGCGCGCCGTAGCGCCCGCGCGGGACGGTGCGCTTGGCGCGGTGGGCCGTGGAGCCGGCGGTGCGGCCGGAGCCGAGCAGGGAGCGCAGCGGGGCCAGCGTGTCGTTCGTCAGCCGCCCGGACCAGGCCAGGTCCCAGATCGCGTCGGCGAGCTGGGGATCGGTGACGTCGGGGTGGGTGGTGGCGCGGACCTGGTCGGCGATCTGGCGGAAGAACAGGCCGTAGCCGCCGGAGAGGGCGTCGAGGACGGACTGGTGGAGGGCGGTCGGCTCCAGCGGGTGCGGGGACGGCAGGAGCAGGGGGGCCGCGTCGGCCAGGTACAGGGAGATCCAGCCGTCCTTGCCGGGGAGCGCGCCCGCCCCCGCCCACACCACCTCGCCGGCGGCGGTCAGCTCGTCCAGCATCGCGGGGGTGTAGCCCGCTACGCGGGAGGGCAGGACGAGCTTTTCGAGGGCCGAGGCGGGCACGGAGGCGCCCTGGAGCTGTTCGATCGCGCGCACCAGGCCGTCGACGCCGCGCAGGGCGTGGCCCTTGCCGATGTGCTGCCACTGCGGGAGGAACTGGGCGAGCGCGGCCGGCGGCACCGGCTCCAGCTCGTGTCGCAGGGCCGCCAGGGAGCGACGGCGCAGTCGGCGCAGCACGGTCGCGTCGCACCACTCCTGGCCGATGCCGGCGGGGTGGAACTCGCCCTGGACGACCCGCCCGCTCGCTCTCAGCCGCTGCAGGGCGCCCTCGGTGACGGCCACGCCGAGGCCGAAGCGGTCCGCGGCCGTGACCGAGGTGAACGGGCCGTGGGTGCGGGCGTAGCGCGCCAGGAGGTCGCCCAGTGGGTCCTTCACCGGTTCGGTGAAGGCCTCGGGCACGCCGACCGGCAGGGCCGTGCCGAGCGCGTCGCGCAGGCGGCCGGCGTCCTCGATCGCCGCCCAGTGACCGGTGCCGCCGATGCGGACGCGGATCGCGCGGCGGGCGACCGCCAGCTCCCGCGCCCATCCGGGTTCGGCGCCCCGCTCGGCCAGCTCCGCGTCGGTGAGCGGGCCGAGCAGGCGCAGCAGGTCGGCGACGCCCTCGACGTCCTTGACGCGCCGGTCCTCGGTCAGCCACTGCAGTTCGCGCTCCAGCTCGGTCAGCACTTCCGCGTCGAGCAGTTCGCGCAGCTCGGCCTGGCCGAGCAGCTCGGCGAGCAGCCGGGAGTCCAGCGACAGGGCGGCGGCGCGGCGCTCGGCGAGCGGGGAGTCCCCCTCGTAAAGGAACTGGGCGACGTAACCGAACAGGAGGGAGCGCGCGAAGGGGGAGGGCTCGGGGGTGGTGACCTCGACGAGGCGGACCCGGCGGGACTCCAGGTCGCCCATCAGCTCGACGAGCCCGGGGACGTCGAAGACGTCCTGGAGGCATTCGCGGACCGCCTCGAGGACGATCGGGAAGGAACCGAACTCCCCGGCCACCTGGAGGAGCTGACTGGCCCGCTGGCGCTGCTGCCACAGGGGGGTGCGCTTGCCGGGGTTGCGGCGCGGCAGCAGCAGCGCGCGGGCGGCGCACTCCCGGAAGCGGGCGGCGAACAGGGCGGAGCCGCCGACCTGGTCGGTGACGATTCCGTCGATCTCGCCCTTGTCGAAGACCACGTCGGCCGCGCCGACGGGAGCCTGTTCGGCGTCGTACTCCGTGCCGGCCTTCATCGGCTCCTGGTCCAGCAGGTCCAGGCTCAGCAGGTCCGCGTCGGGCAGGCGCAGCACGATGCCGTCGTCGGCGTGCATGACCTGGGCGTCCATGCCGTAGCGCTCGGACAGCTTGGCGCCGAGGGCGAGCGCCCACGGGGCGTGGACCTGGGCGCCGAAGGGGGAGTGCACGACGACCCGCCAGTCGCCCAGCTCGTCGCGGAACCGCTCCACGACGATGGTGCGGTCGTCGGGGACGTGGCCGCAGGCCTCGCGCTGCTCGTCCAGGTAGGACAGGACGTTGTCCGCGGCCCAGGCGTCCAGTCCCGCGGCGAGCAGGCGCAGCCGGGCGTCCTCCTTGGACAGCGAGCCGACCTCGCGCAGGAACGCGCCCAGCGCGCGGCCCAGCTCCAGCGGGCGGCCCAGCTGGTCGCCCTTCCAGAAGGGCAGCCTGCCGGGCACGCCGGGCGCGGGGGAGACCAGGACACGGTCGCGGGTGATGTCCTCGATGCGCCAGGAGCTGGTGCCGAGCGTGAAGACGTCGCCCACGCGCGACTCGTACACCATCTCCTCGTCCAGCTCGCCGACCCGGCCGCCGCCCTTCTTGGGGTCGGCGCCGGCGAGGAAGACCCCGAACAGGCCCCGGTCGGGGATCGTGCCCCCGGACGTCACCGCGAGGCGCTGGGCGCCGGGACGCCCGGTGACCGTGCCGGCGACCCGGTCCCACACCACGCGCGGGCGCAGCTCCGCGAAGGCGTCGGACGGGTAGCGGCCGGCGAGCATGTCGAGGACCGCGGTGAACGCGGACTCCGGGAGCGAGGCGAAGGGAGCGGCGCGGCGGACCAGGGCCAGCAGGTCGTCCACCTGCCAGGTGTCCATCGCCGTCATGGCGACGAGCTGCTGGGCGAGGACGTCGAGGGGGTTGGCGGGGACCTTCAGGGACTCGATGGCGCCGGTGCGCATCCGCTCGGTGACCACGGCCGCCTGGACCAGGTCGCCGCGGTACTTCGGGAAGACCACGCCGGTGGAGACGGCGCCGACCTGGTGCCCCGCGCGGCCGACGCGCTGGAGCCCGGAGGCGACGGAGGGCGGCGACTCCACCTGGACGACGAGGTCGACGGCGCCCATGTCGATGCCCAGCTCCAGGCTGGAGGTGGCGACCACCGCGGGCAGCCGGCCCGCCTTGAGGTCCTCCTCCACCAGGGCGCGCTGCTCCTTGGAGACCGAGCCGTGGTGGGCGCGCGCGAGCAGGGGCGGGGCGCCCTGGGCGGAGCCGGAGCCGCCCATCAGGTCGGCCGGGGAGTGGTGCTCGTCCAGGGGTTCGCCGGTGGCGCGCTCGTAGGCGATCTCGTTGAGCCGGTTGCACAGGCGCTCCGCCAGCCGGCGGGAGTTGGCGAAGACGATGGTGGAGCGGTGGGACTGGACCAGGTCGGCGATGCGCTCCTCGACATGCGGCCAGATGGAGGGGCGCTCCGCGCCTTCGTTGCCGTCGGCGACCGGGGAGCCGCCCAGTTCGCCGAGGTCCTCCACCGGGACCACGACGGAGAGGTCGAACTCCTTGCCCGACTTCGGCTGGACGATCTCCACCTTGCCGCGCGGGGACAGGAAACGGGCGACCTCGTCGACCGGGCGGACGGTGGCGGACAGGCCGATGCGGCGGGCCGGTCCGGGCAGCAGCTCGTCCAGGCGCTCGAGGGAGAGGGCGAGGTGCGCGCCGCGCTTGGTGCCGGCGACCGCGTGCACCTCGTCCAGGATCACCGTCTCGATGCCGGTCAGCGCGTCCCGCGCGGCCGACGTCAGCATCAGGAACAGGGACTCGGGCGTGGTGATCAGGATGTCCGGCGGGCGGGTGGCCAGGGCGCGGCGCTCGGCGGGCGGGGTGTCGCCGGAGCGGATGCCGACCCTGACCTCCGGCTCGGGCAGGCCCAGGCGGACGGATTCCTGGCGGATGCCGGTCAGCGGGCTGCGCAGGTTGCGCTCCACGTCGACCGCCAGCGCCTTGAGGGGGGAGACGTAGAGAACGCGGCAGCGCTTCCCGGGGTCGGCCGGGGGCGGGGTGGAGGCGAGCCGGTCGAGGGCGGCGAGGAAGGCGGCCAGGGTCTTGCCGGATCCGGTGGGGGCGACCACGAGCACGTCCGAGCCCTCGCGGATGGCCTGCCACGCGCCGGCCTGGGCCGCGGTGGGCGCGGAGAACGCCCCCGTGAACCAGCCGCGGGTCGCGGGGGAGAAGCCGTCGAGGGCCCGGTGAGCGGAGCGTGCCATGGATCCATCCTGCACCCGGCCACTGACATTCGCGCTGACCTGGGCAAACGCCGCTTGCCGGGGTGCGGGGCGGGAAGGGGCGGCACGCCGGTCGCGGCGGGCATGGCGGAGAATGGGGGCATGGCGGTTTCGGCGGGGGAGCGGGCGCGGCACTGGCAGTACGCGGAGCTGCCCGGTGTCGATCTGCTGCGGGCGCGGTACATCCGCAAGACGTTCGTCCGGCACACGCACGAGAACTTCGTCATCGCCGCCGTCTCCGACGGGGTCGAGGTGTTCCACCACGGCGGCAGCGACCAGTACGTGGGCGCCGGGGCGCTCGCCCTGGTCAACCCCGACACCCCGCACACCGGACGGGCGGGGGTCCCCGAGGGGTGGCGGTACGGGGCGGTGTACCCGTCGCCCGACCTGGTCGCCGAGATAGCCGCCGAGACCACCGCCCTGCGCGGCACGCCCGGTTTCGTCAGTCCCGTGCTCGACGACCCCTACGCGGCCGGGCTGGTGCACCGGGTGCTGCGCGCCGCCGACGAGGGCAACGCGCTCGCCGCCGACACCCTGCTGCGGGTCGCGGTGACCCGCCTGCTGCGCCTGAACGGCGGGCCGCTGCCGCGCCGGGAGGTGCGCACCGCCGGGGCGCGGGTCGCCGTACGCGCGCGTGCCGTGCTGGAGGAGCGGCTGGCAGCGCCGCCCACTCTGGAGCAGCTCGCGGCCGACCTCGGCGTGAGCCCGTTCGCCCTGCTGCGGGCCTTCCGCGACGCCTACGGGATGCCGCCGCACGCCTGGCTGACCGACGCCCGGGTCCGGCGCGCGCGGCGTCTGCTCGACGCCGGCACGAGCATCGCGGACGCGGCCGCCGCCGTCGGCTTCGCCGACCAGCCGCATCTGAACCGGCACTTCAGCCGGATCGTCGGGGTGCCGCCGGGCGCCTATCGGCGCGAGCGCAAGAACGTACAAGACGCCGCGCGCCGGATGCTCGTATCGTCCGGCGGGTGGCAGAACAGACAGCACTCGCAGACATAGGAAACGACGGCGGAGCCAAGCCCGACGCCGCCGTCGTACGGGACGCGCTCGGGGTCGGCATCGCGGTCGGGCTGTCCGGGTTCGCCTTCGGGGTGACCGCGGCCGGCGGCGGGCTCACGGTGCTGCAGACCTGCGCGCTGAGCCTGCTGGTGTTCACCGGCGCGTCCCAGTTCGCACTGGTCGGGGCGCTCGCCGCCGGCGGCAACCCGCTCACGGCCGCCGCGGGGGCGTTCTTCCTCGGGGTGCGCAACGCCTTCTACGGCCTGCGGCTGTCGCAGTTGCTGGCCCTCCCGCGCGCGGTGCGTCCCTTCGCCGCCCAGTGGGTGATCGACGAGACCACGGCGGTGTCGCTCGCGCAGCCCACGCGCCGCGCCGCCCGGCTCGGGTTCGCGGTGACCGGGCTCTCCCTGTACGTGCTGTGGAACCTGACCACGCTGCTCGGGGCGCTGGGCGCCGAGGCCCTCGGCGACACCGACGCGTGGGGGCTGGACGCGGCCGGGCCCGCGGTCTTCCTCGCGCTGCTCGCGCCGATGCTCAGGACCGCGGCCGAGCGGGCCGTCGCCGGGATCGCCGTGGTCCTCGGCCTGGGGCTGCTGCCGGTGCTGCCCGCGGGCGTGCCGGTGCTGATCTCGGCGCTCGCGGCGCCGGCCGTGCTGTTCGTCCAGGGACGCCGCCGCGGGCGGGAGGAAGGGCTGTGAACGTCTGGCTCGCGATCGGTGCGACCGCCGTCGGCTGTTACGCCGTCAAGCTCGCCGGGCTGCTGGTCCCGGCCGGCGTGCTCGAACGACCCCTGGTCAAACGGCTGGCCGCCCTCGTGCCCGTCGCCCTGCTGGCCGCGCTGACGGCACAGCAGACCTTCGCCGACGGCCGGGAGCTGGTGCTGGACGCGCGGCTCGCGGGCGTCGCGGCGGCCGCCGTGGCGCTGCTCCTGCGGGCGCCGTTCCTGCTCGTGGTCGGGGCGGCCGTGGTGGTCACGGCGGGCGTGCGGGCGCTGGGCGGCTGAACCGCCGGGGTGTCAGCCGAAGGCCCGGCCGTGCGCCCGCAGGGTGTGCAGCGCCTCGATGGTCACCATGGGGCGTGCCTCCAGGGCCGGAGCGGGCGCCCACTGCCGCCACCGGATCGGCCAGCCTCCGTCCTCCTGCTGCTGACCGGCCAGGAAGTCCAGGGAACGCGCCATCTCCGCGTCGGTGAACCAAGCGCGCGCGAGGGAGTGCGGCGTCCGCGCGTAGTCGTACGGGAAGTGGTGCTCGCCCGGGGCGTAGCCGGGGGACACCGGATGGGACCCGGCGTCCTCCGGGTCCAGGACGGCGAGACGCTGCTCGCGCACCAGGCGGCCCAGGCGTTCGGCGGCGGCCTCCGCGCGCGGACGGTCGGGAGCGGAGTCCAGGAAGGTCACGGCCGCCTCGACCTCGTAGGGGTGGGTCGTCTCCAGCGACTCGACCGCCCGCCAGCAGAAGTCGGTCGCCCGGAACAGCCAGGCGTGCCAGACCTCGTTGCGGTGCAGCAGGCCGACGACCGGGCCGGTGGCGAGCAGATCGCCGGGCGGGTCGTCGGCGACCGTCACGAACGGGGCCGCGGGGTAGCCCCGTTGGGAGGGATGGACCGCGGGCAGGGCGCCGTCCGTGGTGGACACCGAGGTCAGATAGCGGCACACGCGTTCCACCCGCTGCCCGCCGCAGCGCCCGATGGAGTCCAGGACGCGCAGCGCGTGCGCGGTGTGCAGCGGCTGGCTGACCGGGCCGCGCAGATCGGGCTCCAGGGCGTGGCCGTATCCGCCGTCCTGGTTCAGATAGGCGTCCAGCGCCGTCTCCACCGGGTCTGCGTCGCCGTGCAGGAAGTGATGGGCGAACAGGCGCTGCTCCAGTACGCGCGCGGTGAGCCAGACGAACTGCTCGGCGCGGAACAGCGGTGAGCGCGCCGAGGGCGTCGGGGAGAGGGGGGAAGCTCCGGTTGCGGCCATGCGTCAGACCGTAGGACGCCGGGAGCGGTCCGGGCGAGAGGTCCCCCGCCGGACCCACTCTCCGGAGCGGGATACTGAAGGCATGAGGTTGACGGTCTTCTGGGAGCGGATGACGGAGCACTTCGGCGCGGGGTACGCCGAGACCTTCGCGCGCGATCATGTGATGTCGGAGCTCGGCGGCCGCACCGTCGACGAGGCGCTGGACGCCGGCTGGGAGGCCAAGGACGTGTGGCGGGTGGTCTGCTCCGTCATGAACGTTCCGCAGGAGCGTCGCTGACCCGTCACGAAGACCGCCCCGCCGGGGCCCGTTGTCGGCGGCGTGGGCGAGACTGGCACCGTGGCACGCACAGATGAGACCGGGCAGACGGCCCGGCAGGCAGTTCCGCCCGGTACGACGCCGCCCGCCCCGCCCCCTGCGGGCCGCGGCGCGGCGCCGGGCGACCGCATGCCGCGCTGGCTGCCGAAGGCCATGGTGCTCGCCCTCGCCCTCGTGGCCGCGTTCCAGCTGGGCAGCTGGGCCTTCCACCAGATGACCGGGCTGCTGATCAACGTCCTGATCGCGTTCTTCCTCGCCCTGGCCATCGAGCCGGCGGTGAGCTGGATGGCCTCGCGCGGGATGCGCCGGGGGCTGGCCACGGGGCTCGTCTTCCTCGCCGTGATGATCGTGGCGGCGGGGTTCGTCACGCTGCTCGGCTCGATGCTCGCCGGGCAGATCATCACCATGATCGAGGGGCTCCCCGACTACCTCGACTCCGTGATCAACTGGGTCAACACGCACTTCCACACCGACCTGAAGCGCGTCGACATCCAGGAAGGGCTGCTGCGCTCCGACTGGCTGCGCGGCTATGTGCAGAACAGCGCCACCGGTGTGCTGGACGTCTCGGCCCAGGTCCTCGGCGGACTGTTCCAGCTGCTGACGATCACGCTGTTCTCGTTCTACTTCGCCGCCGACGGGCCCCGGCTGCGCCGTGCCCTGTGCTCCGTGCTGCCGCCGGCCCGGCAGGCCGAGGTGCTGCGGGCCTGGGAGATCGCGGTCGACAAGACCGGCGGCTACATCTACTCGCGCGGCCTGATGGCCCTCGTCTCGGGCGCGGCGCACTACATACTGCTGGAGATCCTGGGCGTGCCGTATGCGCCCGTGCTGGCGGTGTGGGTGGGGCTCGTCTCCCAGTTCATCCCCACCATCGGCACCTATCTCGCGGGCGCGCTGCCCATGCTGATCGCGTTCACGGTCGATCCCCTCTACGCGCTGTGGGTGCTGATCTTCGTCGTCATCTACCAGCAGTTCGAGAACTACGTGCTGCAGCCCAAGCTGACCTCGAAGACCGTCGACATCCATCCCGCCGTCGCCTTCGGCTCGGTCATCGCGGGCACCGCCCTGCTCGGCGCGGTCGGCGCGCTGATCGCCATCCCGGCCGTCGCCACGCTTCAGGCGTTCCTCGGGGCGTACGTGAAGCGGTACGACGTCACCGACGACCCGCGGGTCCACGGCCACCGGCGCCGGGCGGTCGGGCCGGGGCTGTTCGCACGCGCCCGGCATCTGTGGGGCGGCCGGGCGGGTCCGCAGGGGAGAGGGCCGCAGGCGCGGGGACCGGAGGACGGGCAGCCGGGGGAGAGGGACGAGCCCTCGTCCTGACGTGCCCGCGTAGTCTCGGAGGTGCCGCGTGGTGCGCTTGACACAAAAATCGAACATCCATTCTCATGGAGGCTCCGGCGTGGCCTACGACGGGGTTTTCCACAGCGTTTGATGGTGAAGTGCCCGAGTTATCCACAGGCCGGACCGGCGTCGGGGCGCATTGTCAGTGGCAGGCGTTAGCGTCTTTGACGTGAAGCGATCGACTCAAGCAAACCGGGTGGAACCCATGGCAGGTACCGACCGCGAGAAGGCGCTCGACGCCGCGCTCGCACAGATTGAACGACAATTCGGCAAGGGCGCGGTCATGCGCATGGGCGACCGGACCAACGAGCCCATCGAGGTCATCCCCACCGGGTCGACCGCGCTGGACGTGGCCCTCGGCGTGGGCGGCCTGCCGCGTGGCCGTGTCGTGGAGATCTACGGACCGGAGTCCTCCGGTAAGACGACCCTGACCCTGCACGCGGTGGCGAACGCCCAGAAGGCCGGCGGACAGGTCGCCTTCGTGGACGCCGAGCACGCCCTCGACCCCGAGTACGCCAAGAAGCTCGGCGTCGACATCGACAACCTGATCCTGTCCCAGCCGGACAACGGCGAGCAGGCCCTGGAGATCGTGGACATGCTGGTCCGCTCCGGCGCCCTCGACCTCATCGTCATCGACTCCGTCGCCGCCCTCGTGCCGCGCGCGGAGATCGAGGGCGAGATGGGCGACAGCCACGTGGGTCTGCAGGCCCGTCTGATGAGCCAGGCCCTGCGGAAGATCACCAGCGCGCTCAACCAGTCCAAGACCACCGCCATCTTCATCAACCAGCTCCGCGAGAAGATCGGCGTGATGTTCGGCTCGCCGGAGACCACGACCGGTGGCCGCGCGCTGAAGTTCTACGCCTCGGTGCGCATCGACATCCGCCGCATCGAGACCCTGAAGGACGGCACGGAGGCGGTCGGCAACCGCACCCGCTGCAAGGTCGTCAAGAACAAGGTCGCACCGCCCTTCAAGCAGGCCGAGTTCGACATCCTGTACGGCCACGGGATCAGCCGCGAGGGCGGCCTGATCGACATGGGCGTGGAGCACGGCTTCGTCCGCAAGGCCGGCGCCTGGTACACGTACGAGGGCGACCAGCTCGGCCAGGGCAAGGAGAACGCGCGCAACTTCCTCAAGGACAACCCCGACCTGGCCAACGAGATCGAGAAGAAGATCAAGGAGAAGCTGGGCGTCGGAGTGCGGCCGCAGGAGCCGGCCGCCGAGCCGGGTCCGGACGCCACGGTCGCCACCGCCGCGGACGACACCGCCAAGGCGGTGCCCGCTCCGGCTGCGGCGAAGACGGCCAGGACCAAGGCCGCGGTCGCCAAGAGCTGATCCGTGACACGGCGAACCGACTGGGCCGAGTACGCGTACCCCGGCACCCCACGGGAGCCGGGCCCGGGGGGCGTGTGCACGGGGGGCTTCGGCGGGAACCCGGATCACGATCAGGATCCGGATCGGGGCGGGCACGACCGGACGGACACGAGCCCGTACGCCGGTGACGACCGCCCACGGGGTGGACGTGGGCGGCGCCGGCGCGGCTTCGGAGAACCGTCCGCACAGGACGGGGGCGCCTCCTCCTCGTCGAGGGCCGAGAAGGGGGAGTCCCCGGGGGACCCGGTGGAGCGGGCACGGGCGATCTGCCTGCGCCTGCTCACCGGGACCCCGCGCACCCGCAAACAGCTCGCAGACGCCCTGCGCAAGCGGGAGATCCCGGACGACGTGGCCGAGCAGGTGCTGTCGCGGTTCGAGGAGGTCGGCCTGATCAACGACAGCGCGTTCGCGGACGCGTGGGTGGAGTCCCGGCATCACGGCCGAGGGCTGGCGCGGCGGGCGCTCGCCCAGGAGCTGCGCACCAAGGGCGTCGACTCCACGCTGATCGACGAGGCCGTCTCCCGGCTCGACTCCGAGCAGGAGGAGGCGACCGCGCGCGAACTGGTCGCCCGCAAGCTGCGCTCCACACGGGGCCTGGACCGCGACAAGCGGCTGCGCCGCCTCGCGGGCATGCTCGCCCGCAAGGGATACCCCGAGGGCCTGGCGCTGAGAGTGGTCCGGCAGGCCCTCGACGCGGAGGGGGAGGAGACGGAGTCCCTGGACGAGGGGTACGACGGGTTCTAGCGACGGGCGGTCCTCCGGATCACCGGCTGCCCGGCGCGGGCGCCACCACCGGCAGCCCTGCCGCCCGCCACGCCTGGAAGCCGCCCACCACATCGGTGGCCCGGTGCAGCCCCAGCCGGTGCAGGGACTCCGCCGCCAGGCTGGAGGCGTACCCCTCGTTGCACAGGACCACGACGCGCAGCCCGTGACCGGTCGCCTCGGGGAGCCGGTGGCTGCCGAGCGGATCGAGCCGCCACTCCAGTTCGTTGCGCTCGACGACGAGGGCCCCCGGGACGAGGCCGTCCCGCTCGCGCAGGGCGGCGTACCGGATGTCGACCAGTACGGCCTCGCCGGCGCGCGCGGCGTCGTACGCCTCCGGCGGCTCGACCCGTCGGTATCCCCGCCGAACCCGCTCCAGCAACTCGTCGATGCCGACCGGGCCTTCGGCCGTGGCGCTCACTGCCAGTCCTCCGGGCGCTCGACCTGCTCCAGCCGCAGCACCTGCCCCGTACGGCTGAAGCGGCGGATGCGGGGCAGCGGCGGGTAGTAGGCGTGCACGGAGATCGCGTGCACGGCGGACTCGTTGAGCACCTCGTGGACGTGGTGACGGCCGAAGGCGCGGCCCTGCCCGGCCGGCAGCCGGCGTTCCCGGTCCACGCCGTCGGTCAGTTCCAGGGTCTTCCAGCCGTCGGTGGGCAGCCGGGCGGCGAGCGAGTACTCCCGCAGCTCGCCGCGCGCGGTGAGGAAGGCGCCCACCGAGTCGGCGTGATCGTGCCAGCCGGTGCCGGAACCGGGAGGCCAGCCGATCAGCCAGGCCTCACTGCCGCCGGGCCCGTCGAGACGCACCCACGTACGGCCCTCGGGGTCCAGCGGGAGGGAGTCGATCAGCGCGGCGTCGGCCGCGGTGCGCCGGACGAACTCCAGGAGGTCGGCCTGAGTCGGGGCCCTGTCGACGGACCCGGTGGACCCGGCGACCCCAGTGGACCCGATGTCGGCGTCGGCGACGGCGGAGGAGGCGGGCGAAGGGGCGTGGGAGGAGACAGACATGTGCACCGTCCTGGTGAGCGTTCGCGAAAGTGCGGCGCACGGCGAGGAGTTCGGCCGGCGCGGGCACGGAGAAAGGGATGCGAGATCAGCAGGGCGGACGACACACGCAGCCCGCATAGCGGACGAGGTCCACGTGGACCCTCCGCCACAGGCGCACATCGGTGTCGATCACGATCGGGAGTACACCACGCGGCCGCGGCCCCCGCCAGGGGCGGGCCCCCGGCCGCCCCCCCGCCGGCCGGGGGCGGCCGGCGCGGC
>NZ_JBEXOP010000058.1:6967-32848 GCF_040611575.1 Streptomyces sp. NPDC006610 | reverse complement strand
TCCTGGCGCCGCAAGGCCCCGGTGGAGTCCCTGATGCCGCTGCGGCTGGCGAGGTACGGCGTCCCCCTGGCGGACACGGCCCCCGCGGGCCTCGCGGCGGCGGGCATCGAGCCGGCCCTGATCCCGCCGCCCCCGAAGCAGGCGGCCGTGGCCCCGGTGGAGCAGCGCCGCGAGCTGACCCAGGAGCCGTACGCCGCGCCGGCCCCCCAGGCCCCGGCCCCGCCGCCGCAGCCGCAGCCGCAGGCACAGCAGGAGCCGGAGCCGGACCCCGAGTTCAACCCGTGGCTCCAGGCCCGCGACCCGCAGTCGGTGGAGTACCACGGCGACTACGACCCGACGTACGACCCGGAGGCGGCGTACGCGCAGTGGTACGAGGAGCAGCAGCAGGCCGAGGAGTACGCCCGGCAGCAGTACGAGGAGCCCCCGCTCCGCGAGCCGTCCCCGGAGGACACCGGCAGCTTCCCGATCCCGGTGAGTCCCGGCCGCACCCGCGAGCTGGGCGGGGGCGGCGGCGCCCCGGCGGCGGAGCCGGACGAGGACGCCTTCTACCAGGTCTTCCGCCAGTCGATAGACGGCAGTTACCCCACGCCCCGCGTCCTGGGCGACAACATCCAGGCGACGTACGGCGTCACCCTGAGCCCGGGCGAGCTGAAGACCCTCACCGACCGCTTCCAGAAGCGCCACTCGGCGGAGCTGGAGGAGGACCACATCGCGTGAGCGCGAACGGAAGGGGGCGCCCGGTGCACACCGGGCGCCCCCTTCCGTCGTGACGACGTGCGGCCGGACCGCCTACTCCCCGAGCAGCGCCCGCACCCTCTCCTGCCCCACCGCGAGCAGCAGCGTGGGCAGACGCGGGCCGGTGTCGCGGCCGACCAGCAGGTGGTAGAGCAGGGCGAAGAAGGAACGCTGGGCCGTCTTGATCTCCGGCGGCAGTTCCTTCGGCGTCGCGTCCGCCGAGAAGCCGGCCTGCACCTTGGGCACGCCGTAGACGAGGTGGGTCAGGCCGTCCAGCGACCAGTGGTCGGCGAGGCCGTCGAGCAGCAGCCGCAGGGAGCCCCGCGCCTGGTCGTCGAGGGACTTCAGCAGCTCGTGGTCGGGCTCCTCGCGCACGATGGTGCGCTGGTCGGCCGGCACGTGCGTGTTGATCCACGCCTCGGCCTTGTCGAACCGGGGCCTGGCCTCGTCCAGCGAGCCGAGCGGCTGGTCGGG
This sequence comes from Streptomyces sp. NPDC006610, assembly GCF_040611575.1. Classification (NCBI taxonomy): domain Bacteria; kingdom Bacillati; phylum Actinomycetota; class Actinomycetes; order Kitasatosporales; family Streptomycetaceae; genus Streptomyces; species Streptomyces sp. NPDC006610. The sequence goes on along the minus strand of NZ_JBEXOP010000058.1, from coordinate 31,639 downwards.
GTCGAGTTCGCTGAGGATGCGCAGCGCCTGGTCCTCGTGCCCGGCGGTGATGTCGGCGACGGAGGCGAGCGTGCGGTACGGCAGCGGCCTCGGCGTCCGCGGCAGCTCCCCGGCGGCGGTGCGCACCGCGCGGGAGTGGGCGGCGACGTCGGCCGGGAGGGCCGAGCCGTCGGCGACCTTGGCGTCGAGCTTGTCCCACTCGTCGTACAGCCGCTGGATCTCCTGGTCGAAGGCGATCTTGAACGACTGGTTGGGCTTGCGGCGGGCGTAGAGCCAGCGCAGCAGCTGCGGCTCCATGATCTTCAGCGCGTCGGCCGGGGTGGGCACGCCGCCCCGCGACGACGACATCTTGGCCATGCCGCTGATGCCCACGAACGCGTACATCGGCCCGATCGGCTGCTTGCCGCCGAAGATCCCGACGATCTGCCCGCCGACCTGGAACGACGACCCCGGCGAGGAGTGGTCGACGCCGCTGGGCTCGAAGATCACGCCCTCGTACGCCCACCGCATCGGCCAGTCGACCTTCCAGACCAGCTTGCCGCGGTTGAACTCGTTCAGCCGGACGGTCTCGGAGAAGCCGCAGGCGGTGCAGGCGTACGTCAGCTCCGTGCTGTCGTCGTCGTAGAAGGTGACCGTCGTCAGGTCCTTCTCGCAGTTGCCGCAGTACGGCTTGTACGGGAAGTACCCGGCGGAGCCGGAGCTGCCGTCGTCCTCGGCCGCCGCGCCGGAGCCCTCGGCGGCCTCCAGCTCGGCCTCGTCCACCGGCTTCTGCTGCTGCTTCTTCGCGGCGGCCGGGGACTTCTTGGTGCGGTACTGGTCGAGGATCGCGTCGATGTCGCCGCGGTGCCGCATGGCGTGCAGGATCTGGTCCCGGTACACGCCCGAGGTGTACTGCGCCGTCTGGCTGATGCCGTCGAACTCCACGCCCAGCTCGGCCAGCGACTCGATCATCGCCGCCTTGAAGTGCTCGGCCCAGTTCGGGTGCGACGACCCCTTCGGCGCGGGCACCGAGGTCAGCGGCTTGCCGATGTGCTCGGCCCACGACTCGTCCACGCCCGCGATGCCGGCCGGCACCTTGCGGTAGCGGTCGTAGTCGTCCCAGGAGATCAGGTGCCGCACCTGGTGACCGCGGCGGCGGATCTCGTCGGCGACCAGGTGCGGGGTCATGACCTCGCGCAGGTTGCCCAGGTGGATGGGGCCGGACGGGGAGAGTCCGGACGCGACGACGACCGGTTTGCCCGGGGCCCGACGCTCCGACTCCTCGATGACCTCATCCGCGAAACGGGAGACCCAGTCGGTGGTCTCGGTGCTCTGAGCCACGATCGGCACGTCCTTCTTTCTGAACGGGGTGACATCCCATTCTCACAGACCGGAACGCGCCCCGGAAAACGGCTTTACCCCCCATGGGATACTGGCCGTGTCTATCCATCCCCACGAGGAGAACGGCACCCATTCCTATGGCCTCGGTCACGTCCCTCAGCGACTCCGTCCAGCGGCACCTCGCCGACGCCCTCGCCTCCGCGCTGCCGGAGGCCGACGGCGTCGACCCGCTGCTGCGACGAAGCGACCGGGCCGACTTCCAGGCCAACGGCATCCTGGCGCTCGCCAAGAAGACGAAGGCGAACCCGCGCGAGCTGGCCGCCGAGGTCGTTGCGCGCATCGCGTCCGGCGGTCCGATCAAGGACGTCGAGGTCTCCGGCCCCGGCTTCCTCAACATCACGCTCGCCGACCGCGCGATCACCGAGAACCTCGCCGCCCGCTACGCGGACGACCGCCTCGGCGTCCCGCTCGCCGACCGCCCCGGCACCACCGTGGTCGACTACGCCCAGCCCAACGTGGCCAAGGAGATGCACGTCGGCCACCTGCGGTCCGCGGTGATCGGCGACGCGGTGGTCAGGCTGCTGGAGTTCACCGGCGAGCAGGTCGTCCGCCGCCACCACATCGGCGACTGGGGCACCCAGTTCGGCATGCTCATCCAGTACCTGGACGAGCACCCGCACGAGCTGGACCACAAGGACGCCCAGGTCACCGGCGAGGAGGCGATGTCGAACCTCGACCGCCTCTACAAGGCCGCGCGCAAGCACTTCGACTCCGACGAGGAGTTCAAGACGCGCGCCCGCCGCCGGGTGGTCGACCTCCAGGCCGGGGACCCGCACACCCTCGCCATGTGGCAGAAGTTCGTGGACGAGTCGAAGATCTACTTCTTCTCCGTCTTCGACAAGCTGGACATGGAGATCCGCGACGAGGACATCGTCGGCGAGTCCGGCTACAACGACATGCTCGCCGAGACCTGCCGCCTCCTGGAGGAGAAGGGCGTGGCCGTCCGTTCGGAGGGCGCGCTCTGCGTGTTCTTCGACGACGTCAAGGGCCCCGACGGCAAGCCGGTCCCGCTGATCGTGCAGAAGTCGGACGGCGGCTACGGCTACGCCGCGACCGACCTGTCCGCGATCCGCGACCGCGTCCTGCACCTCAAGGCCGACTCCCTCGTCTACGTGGTCGACGCCCGCCAGTCCCTGCACTTCAAGATGGTCTTCGAGACCGCCCGCCGGGCCGGCTGGCTGAGCGACGAGGTCACGGCCTACCAGCTCGCCTTCGGCACGGTCCTCGGCAAGGACGGCAAGCCGTTCAAGACGCGTGAGGGCGAGACGGTCAAGCTGGTCGACCTGCTGGACGAGGCCGTCGACCGCGCCTCGGCCGTGGTCCGCGAGAAGGCGCAGGACCTCTCCGAGGAGGAGATCGCCGAGCGGGGCGCCCAGGTGGGCATCGGCGCGGTGAAGTACGCGGACCTGTCGACGTCGGCCAACCGCGACTACAAGTTCGACCTGGACCAGATGGTCTCGCTCAACGGCGACACGTCCGTCTACCTCCAGTACGCGTACGCCCGTATCCGCTCGATCCTGCGCAAGGCCGGCGACGTACGGCCCCAGGCCCGCCCGGAGCTGGAACTGCACGCCGCCGAACGGGCACTGGGCCTGCACGCCGACGCCTTCGCGGAGACCGTGGCCGAGGCCGCCCGGGAGTACGCCCCGCACAAGCTGACGGCCTACCTCTACCAACTGGCCTCGCTGTACACGACGTTCTACGACAAGTGCCCGGTGCTCAAGGCCGAGACGCCGGAGCAGGTGGCCAACCGCCTGTTCCTGTGCGACCTCACCGCCCGCACCCTGCACCAGGGCATGGCCCTGCTGGGCATCAGGACCCCCGAGCGTCTCTGACGTCCCCGACGTCCTCCGGGAGCAGGAACTCGCACCACACGGCCTTGCCGAGTTCCCGCTCCCGCACGCCCCACTTGTCGGAGAGGGCGGCCACGAGCAGCAAGCCGCGGCCGCCCTCTTCGCGTTCGCCGTCCCCGCCCGTGATCCGCGGCGTGCCCGGCCCGCTGTCGTGCACCTCCACGCGCAGCACGCGGCCGTCCCGGCACATGAACAAGAGGAACTGACGTCCGGGCGGTACGCCGTGCACCAGCGCGTTCGTGGCCAGCTCGCTCACGCACAGCAACACGTCCTCGGCCAGCTCCGTGCCGGCCATCCCCCAGCCGACGAGCGTCTCGTGCGCGTACTGCCTGGCAGCGGGCACGGAACGGCGGGAACGGTGGAAGAACTTCTCCCGGAGGGGCGGGAGTTGGATTGTCTCGTTCACGGGGCGATCGTCGCGGTACGTCACTGCCGTTGATCAGTGAGTGACCCCGTACGGATATTCTGTACGGCTTCGCCCAGGGTGGCGTACGACGGCCATGGGGAGTTGGACCGGCATGAACTCCAAGAAGCTACCGCGCAAGAAGAACGCCTCCGCCATGCGCATGCTGGGCGGCCAGCTCGGCGCCGCGCGCAGGGCGGCGGGCCTGACCCAACGGGCGCTCGCCGAACGGCTGAAGGTGGACGAGGAGACCATCGCCTCGATCGAGCAGGGCCGCCGCACCCTCAAGCCGGATCTGGCCGAACTGCTGGACCGGGAGCTGGACACGAAGGGGGTGCTGGCGGCGGGGGTGGACAACTTGCCGGAGGTGGATCAGTTTCCGTTGTGGGCGGAGTTGTATGCGGAGCATGCGCGGGAGGCGATCTGCCTGTCCTGGTACGAGCCCTTGGTGGTACCGGGGTTGCTCCAGACGGAGGCGTACGCCCGCGCCGTGTTCCGCAACCGCGTGCCCGCATTCACCGAGGAAGAGGTCGAGAGCAAGACGGCTGACCGCATGAGTCGCCAGGACATCCTGCACCGCAAGAGCCCTCCGACGCTCGGCTTCGTCGTCTGGGAGCCGGTGCTGCACCTCTCGTTCGGCGGGTCGGAGGTGCATCGACAACAGCTCGCGCATCTACGGAAGATGACCGAAATCCCGGCCGTGGCCCTGCAGTTCCTGCCGATCGACAGTCCGTACACGGCCGGGTTGAGCGGTGCGTTCATCATCATCGAAACCGAGGACCACCAGCACCTGGCCTACACCGAATCGCAGCAAGGCAGCCAGTGGGTGTCGGACCCCGACAAAGTGTCCGTCCTGGCACAGAAGTATGCGATGCTGCGGACGCAGGCCCTGAACCTCCAGGATTCCGTGGCCCTCCTCGACCGCCTGCTAGGAGACCGATGAGCACCGAAACCCTTCAGTGGTTCAAGTCGACCTACAGCACCGATGAGGGCGGCGCCTGCCTTGAAGTCGCCTATACGTGGCGGAAGTCGACGTACAGCGCCAGCGAGGGCGGCGAATGCGTGGAAGTCGGCTACCCCTGGCGGAAGTCGACCTACAGCGGAGACAAAGAAGACGCCTGCATCGAAATCGCCGCCTGCCCCCACACCGTCCACATCCGCGACTCCAAGGACCCGAACCCCGAGGCGGCCCCCACCCTCCAGGTGACCCCGGCCGCGTGGACCGCGTTCACGGAGTTCGCCCGCTCGTGATCTACCACGTCATCTCCGGAGGAGACCCGTACGCGCCCGCCTCGCTCGCCGAGGAGGGGTTCGTGCACTGCTCGCCCGACGAGGCGACCACCGTCGCGGTGGTGAACGCCTTCTACCGGGACGCCGGGCGCCCGCTCAGGGTGCTGGTGCTGGACGAGGACCGGCTGACGTCGCGCGTCGAGTGGGAGGCGGCCGACCCCGCGCCGCCTCCGGGAGTCTCCGGCGACGTCTCCTTCCCGCACGTCTACGGGCCGCTGGACCGCCAGGCGGTGGTGCGGGTGCTGGAGGTCGTGTGGGACGGGGAGGGCCGGGCGACCGGGCTGCGGGAGCCGGCCGGGGACTGACCCCGGCGGGCGGCCGTTGTCAGTGGGTGGCCCTACAGTCACGTGCATGGCGACGCTTCCCAACTTCCTGCTGAAGCTGGCCCTGGACCCGAGCGGCCAGGCGCTGGGCCTCGACCTGCCGCCCGGCATGGTGCTGGACGAGACGGACGACGGCCCGCTGGACGAACCGCTGCTGTGGTACGCCGACGTGCGGGCGGAGTCCGGCGGCTGGGCGCTGGTGGAGCCGGCGCGGCGGACGGTGGGGCTGCTGCCGGTGATCGTCGAGGCCGGGGACGGCCACCACGGGCCGGACGACTGGGAGCTGGCGCCCGGCGACATGTCGTATCCCGGCGATCACGACGCGGACGAGGTGCTGGCCGGGCTCTGGGAGGAGTGCGCGGCGGACGGGGAGGAGTGGCCGGGGACGGCGGCGGTCGTCGAGGGCGGGGCGGACCCGGACACGGTGGCGGCCCGGGTCGCGGAGGTGCTGCTGGGCGACGGCGGCCCGCTGAAGGACCCGCGGCTGGCCCTGGTCCCGGCGCGGCGCAGCGCGGACATCCCGGCGGCGATCGGGTGGACGGGCCCGGTCAACCACGAGAGCGACGCGGGTCGGCTGAGCGCGGTGCTGCGCTCCTGGGAGGACCGCTTCGGCATACGGGTCGTGGTGCTCGGCTTCGACCACCTGCTGGTGTCGGTGGCGGCCCCGCCGACGACCCCGGAGGAGGCGGAGGCGGTGGCCGCCGAGCACTTCGCGTTCTGCCCGGACAACGTCTGGCAGGGCGCGCACACCGACCTGCGGGCGTACGCGCGGCACCGGGTGCTGGGCCAGGAGGCCTGGCACTTCTGGTGGGACTGAGCGTCCGGCGGCGGGGCCGGGTCAGCTGCCCGACAGTTTGCGCATACGGCGCTTGAGGGCGGGGCCGAGCCGGACCATCGCGCGCTTCTCGATGCCGCCGACGCGGCGCTCCAGGGCAGCCAGCTGCTTGCGGGTGGCGGCCAGTTCGGCGCGGGCCTCGGCGAGGAGGCGGGCGGTCTCGGCCTCGCGCTGCTCGGCGGCGGCGACCCGGCCGCGCAGCTCCTTGGTCTCCTTGACGCGGGTGTCGATGCGGGAGTTGGCGACGGCGAGGCGTTCGCGCAGGCGGGCGATGCGGTAGCGCATGTGGCCGTCGTCGGAGCCGTCCCAGACCGGCAGGGAGGCGGGCAGGTCGAGGGCGGCGAGGCGGGCGTCGAAGGCGGCGCCGCCGTCGCCGTGGGTGTAGGTGTTCTTCAGGCCGTTGCGGTCGAGGAAGGCGGTCATCCGGTCGAAGCGCTCGCGGTGGCCCTTGAGCATCGCGGTGAAGTCGGCGGCTTCGTACAGCTCGCGCGGGTCGGTCTCGGCGGGGAGGCCTTCCAGGGAGCGGTGCGGGATGTCGAAGTACCGGCACAGTTCGAGGGTGCGCGAGTCGTGGGTGAGGACGACGCCGGGGGTGCCGGCGAGGAGGGCGGCGATGTTGCCGTGGATGCGGGTGCCGTAGGCGAAGTCGTAGGCGCGCAGCTCGTCGATCCAGGTCGCCGGGTCGAGCGGCATGCGGACCTTGTTTTCGCGCATCAGCTCGTGGGTGAGCTGGAGCGGGAAGGGGTCCTCGACGCCGGTCTCGGGGGTGATGTCGCCCCACAGCAGCAGTTCGGCGTCGACCAGGTTCTGCGCGTAGTAGGTCAGGTGCGGGTGGCGCTGCCAGGCGTGGTGGGCGAGGCCGGAGATGTCGCCGACGGGGATGGCGTCGGGGGAGAGGTTGAGGGCGATGCGGGAGTCGGCGGTCAGGTCGGCGGTGCGCGGCGCCGGGAAGGTGTCGCCGTACAGGAACATCGACGGGCAGCCGATGATGTCGACGCGGTCGGCGGGGACGCCGAGGCCGGTCAGATAGCCGTGGGTCAGCTCGCCGCGCACGCCGATGGACGCCGACCGCTCCAGGACGGCGGCCGTGAACCGCTTGACCGACTCCTCCATGGGCTTGAGCCACGCGGTGTCGTAGTCGGCGGGCGCCTGGGCGCCGACGCCGAAGACGACGACCGGGATGGTCAGCTGCTCGATGAGGGTCGAGAGCCGGTCCAGTGAGGCCTGGAAGGACGGGCGGAAGGCGTTCGCGAGCGGGACGACGAAGACGTCGTACTGCTCGTTGATCTCGGCGGCGCGGCGCGCGGACGGGTCGGTGCGGATGCCGTTGGAGACGACCTCGGTGTCCGGCGCCGACAGCATCTTGTGGGCGGAGTCGCTGAAGAGCAGGTTGCCGGTGTTGGTCCCGATCAGGTCCTGCTGGATGAACTCGGTCGGGGTGGCGACCCGGAAAGGACTCTTCCCGGACCGGATCAGAATGCGCTTCACGGCGCGACGCTCCCTGCCTCGGCTGCGGACCGTCCTCGGCCGCATGTGCGAAGCAAACCCTACAGAACCGTAAATGTTGAGTGAAGGCAGCGCTGCGGGAGGCTGGACGGCAGGAGCGGACGCGGGTGCGGAGTCACCGCACCGCCGCCGCGAGACCCGCGCCGAGCCGCCGCAGCCCTTCGCGGATCTCGGCGGGCGTCTGCGTGACGAAGCACAGCCGCAGCGTGGAACGGTCCGGCGCGTCGGCGTAGAAGGGCGCGCCGGGGACGTAGGCCACGTCGTGGGCGACGACCCGCGGGAGCAGCGCGGCGGTGTCGTACGCCTCCGGGAGCCGGACCCAGAGGAACATGCCGCCCTCCGGCCGGTTCCAGACCGCGCCGGCGGGCAGGGCGTCGGGCAGCCCGGCGAGCATCGCGTCGCGGCGCTCGCGGTAGACGCCGGCGACCCTCGCCACGTGGGCGTCGAGGTCGCGGTCGGCGAGGTAGCGGGCGGCGGCGAGCTGGTTGACGGTCGGGGTGTGCAGGTCGGCGGCCTGCTTGGCGACCGCGCAGGCCCGGCGCAGCCCTTCCGGCGCGCGCAGCCAGCCCAGCCGCAGGCCGGGCGCCATGACCTTGGAGAACGAGCCGAGCAGCACGACCCGGTCGGCGGCCTCGGCGTGCGCGGCGATCCACGGCACGCGCTCCCCCTCGAAGCGCAGCTCGCCGTACGGGTCGTCCTCGACGATCCACAGCCCGTGCCGTGCGGCGACGGCGGCGACCTCGGCGCGGCGGGCGGCGGGCATGGTGCGGCCGGTCGGGTTCTGGAAGGTGGGGACGGTGTAGAGCAGCTTGGGCCGCTCGCTGACGACCAGCTCCGCGAGCGCCTGCGGGTCGACGCCGTCCGCGTCCCCGGGCACGGCGACGATCCGCGCGCCCGCGAGGCCGAACGCCTGGAGCGCGGCCAGGTAGCAGGGGCTTTCGACCAGGACGGTGTCGCCGGGTTCGACGAGGGCGGCGGCGAGCAGGGAGAGGGCCTGCTGGGAGCCGGTGGTGACGAGGAGGTCGTCGGGGCCGGTGGCGAGGCCGCGGGCGGTGGTCCGGGCGGCGAGGGCGGTCCGGAGCGCGGGCTCGCCCTCGGTGAGGGCGTACTGGAGGGCGCGGGCGGGCTGCTCGGCGAGGACGGCGCGGTAGGCGTCCGCGATGCCCTCGGCGTCGAACAGCTCGGGCGCGGGCAGCCCGCCCGCGAAGTTGATCACCTCGGGGCGGGCGGTGACGGCCAGGATGTCCCGCACGGGCGACCCCCCGACGGCGAGCGTGCGCGCGGCGAGGGCCGGGACGGGGGCGGCTGCTGACGTGGGCGCGGAGGTGACTGCGGGATCCGTGATGGTCATGGACGGCACCCTAGGGAATTGGATGCCGTCTACAAGCAGGTTTCCGGGATCCGGACTCCGTGGCCGGCCGACTCCGTTGCCGGCTCGGCTAGTTCAGCTCCCCTTCCTTGATCCACCGGTCGCCGCCGAGGGGGAAGGAGTACGACGGTCGGCCGTTGTTGCCGCTCGTGCGGAAGGGCCTGCCCTCGTCGTCCACGACCACCGTCCCGTGCCGCTTTCCGCTGGTCCACCCCAGCTCCAGGACCCACCGCACGTCGTAGGCCGACGCGTCGGCGGTGATGTGGAAGACCTCCGGCTCCGACTCGCTCACCTTGAACGGCAGATCCCGCTGCCCCTCCCCCGCCACGACGACGGGCCGGGCGGCGTCCAGGGCGACGGTGAACGGCCGGATGGGCACGTCGCCGCCGCAGCCGACGCCCATGGCGTAGTCGGTCCAGGGCAGCGGGGCGCCCCGGCCGACGACCCGCACGTCCAGGCTGTTGAGGACCACGGTCTCGTCGCCGGTTCCCTGCACGGTCAGCGTCACGTACTGCTCCCCCGACGGCACGGCCCCGGCGTCGGCCACCCAGGTCGGGGCGTCCTGCTCGGTGGGCGGCGGGTCGACGGCGGTGGGGGGCTCGTCGATCAGGTAGTGCTGGGAGCAGGGGCTCTCCCAGGCGTGGGCGTTGGCGGTGACGGTGAGGGGGACGGCCTCGGATACGCCGCCGCCGGGCGGGGCGGGGGCGTCACCGGCGCCGGGGGTGGGGGACGGGGCGGGGGCGGTCGGAGCGGTGGGGGCGGTGGACTTGGCGCTCCTGGTCGGGGTGGGGGAGGGCGAGGGCGTCGGGCTCCCGGAGGAGGCGGCGGCCACGGGTCCTCGCCGGGCGGTGTCCCCGGCGCGGTCGTCGCCGTCGCCTCCGGAGGGCAGGCCGATGGCGAGGGCGACGGCGCCGAGGAGGGCGGCGACGGTGACGGCGGCGACGAGGGCGGTGCGGTGACGGCGGGGGGCGGCCGCCTCGGCCACCCCTTCGGCCTCGGCCGCGGCCGCCCTCTCGGGTTCCCCCTCGGTCTCCCCCTCCGCTTCCCCCTCGTCCCCCTCCGCCTCCGTCACGGCCTGAGCGGCACCCGCGCCCTCGCCCCCCTCAGCACCTCTCTGCTCGGCACCCCTCTGCTCGGCACCCCTCTGTTCGGCACCCTTCTGCGCGGCGGCCCCCTTCTTCCCCCGCCCGGCGTCCGCGAGCACCCACCGCCGATGCAGCTCGACGAGTTCCTCCGGCGAGGCCCTGCACAGCCGGGCGAGCCGCTCGACGGGCGCGTAGTCCGTCGGCACGGCGTCCCCGTTGCAGTACCGGTGCAGGGTCGACGTACTCATGTGCAGCCGCTTGGCGAGCACCCCGTAGCTCAGCCCCGAGCGGTCCTTCAACTCCCTCAGCCGCGCGGCGAACTCCTTGGCCGCAGTGCCGTCGGACACCGTTTCCTCGCCCCCGTCGTTCCGTTCCGGCGTTCCAGGGAATGGTCGTTTCCCCAGGTCGGACCCGTTCCGCGCGTTCCAGCGTCCCTGATCGCCGGGCAGGCCTGGCGGCTGGGACGAGACGCGGCACAAGCTCTGGTCATCCAAGCACGCCGCTCCCGCCGAACGGTCGAGCGGCCCGCTCAACCCACCTTGTTCGAAAGGGTTTCAGCCATGCGCAGCTTCCGCCGCACCCGCCTCCTCGCCACTACGGGCGTCGCCCTCGCCGCCCTCGCCCTGACCGCCTGCGAGGACGGCACCGGCACCAGGGACGAGGGCGCCTCGCGCCCGGCGACGACCGCTCCGGAAGCGAAGGAGCCGACCGCGTCCCAGCAGCCGACCGCGACCGGCCGGCCGTCGGAGCCGACCGCGCCGACCGGGAACCCCGAGGAGCCGGGGAACCCCCAGGGGACGGAGAAGCCCCAGAGCCCGCAGCCGTCCCGGACCACCGGCGGAAAGCCGGCCGCCACCTCCACCACCTGCAACGGCACGAACACGAGGGTGACGGCCCAGCCGGTGCCCCGCCCCCTGAACCACATGCTGCTCACGGTCACGAACACGGGCACGGAGCCCTGCAACCTGCCGTACTACCCGGTGCTCCGATTCGACGAGATGCAGTGGGTGCCGCAGGCGATGCCGGGCACGAAGCCGCAGGCGGTGCCGACGCTGGCGCCCGGCGAGTCGGGCTACGCGGGCGTCCGGCTGGCCGCTGCGGACGGCAGCGGCTCGGGCGGGGCGACCGGCCGCCGGCTGACCGTCGGCTTCCAGGGCGGCACGCCGAACAGCGACGGCGGCCCGGCGGCGACCCCCGCCCTGCCGGCGAAGGGCGTGTACTACGACAGTTCGCTGGCGGTGACGTACTGGCAGTCCTCGATGGAGGACGCCCTGAACTGACCGGCCTCGCCCGTCGGTTACCGCAGCTGCCGGGCCACTTCGGTGGCCCAGTAGGTGAGGATGTTCTGCGCGCCGGCCCGCTTGATGCCGGTCAGCGTCTCCAGGATGGCCCGGTCCCGGTCGATCCAGCCCTTCTCGGCGGCGGCCTCGACCATCGCGTACTCGCCGGAGATCTGGTAGGCGACGACCGGCACGTCCACGGTGTCCGCGACGCGGGCGAGGACGTCGAGGTAGGGGCCGGCCGGCTTGACCATCACCATGTCGGCGCCCTCCTCCAGGTCGAGGGCGAGTTCGCGCAGGGACTCGCGGGCGTTCGCCGGGTCCTGCTGGTAGGTCTTCCGGTCGCCCTTGAGCGAGGAGCCGACGGCCTCGCGGAAGGGGCCGTAGAAGGCGGAGGAGTACTTGGCGGTGTAGGCGAGGATCGCCACGTCCTCCCGCCCGATCTGGTCGAGCGCGTCGCGGATGACGCCGATCTGCCCGTCCATCATCCCGCTCGGCCCCACGACATGGGCGCCGGCGTCGGCCTGGACCTGCGCCATCTCGGCGTACCGCTCCAGGGTGGCGTCGTTGTCGACCCGCCCCTCGGCGTCCAGGACGCCGCAGTGGCCGTGGTCGGTGAACTCGTCGAGGCACAGGTCGGACATGACGATCAGCTCGTCGCCGACCTCGGCCCGCACGTCGCGCAGGGCGACCTGGAGAATCCCGTCCGGATCGGTCCCGGCGGTCCCGAGCGCGTCCTTCTTCTCCTCCTCGGGCACCCCGAAGAGCATGATCCCGGAAACCCCGGCCTCGACGGCGTCGACGGCGGCCTTCCGCAGACTGTCCCGGGTGTGCTGCACGACACCGGGCATGGCCTGCACCGGCACCGGCTCGTCGACGCCCTCGCGCACGAACGCGGGCAGGATCAGATCGGCGGGGTGCAACCGGGTCTCGGCGACCATGCGCCGCAGAGCGGGAGTGGCCCGCAGCCGACGGGGACGCGTACCGGGAAAGGAACCGTACTTCGTCATACCCCCAAGTTACGCCCGCCCCAGGGGTGCCTTTGCCGACGCGGAGTCGGGGCGGACGGCATCGGGCGGCCGACGCCGACCGACACCGGCCCGCCGGTTCCCTGCCGGTCGACGTCGGCCGCCCGCCCCGCTGTCGGTCCCCCCGTATACCGTGCCCGCGTGAACGAGACGACCGGCGACGACCGCCGCCTCCCGCCCGCCCTCGCCGACGTGGCCCGCACGACGTTCCCCTACGGCGACGACGGGGGCATCGACTTCGAGCCCTACGACGTCTTCTGGTCCGCCGAGGAGACCACCGACTGGCTGCGTCACTGGACCGGGAACCACACCCTCGACGGCGGCGCCTACCGCGTCTTCGGGCAGGACGGCACCGGCGGTGTGGCCGCCCTCTGGTGCGCGCGCCCCGGCCGGCCGCCGGCCGAGCAGCCCGTGGTGTTCATGGGCTCGGAGGGCGAGTCCGGCGTGGTGGCCGGGAACCTGTCCGACTTCCTGTGGGTCCTGGCCGACGGCGTCGGCCCCCTGGAGTCCGTGCTGTACGACGACCACTCCCCCTGGACGCACCCCGCCCTCGCCGAGCTGACCGCACTCGCCGAACGCCACGCCACCACCCCGCGCCGCCCGGCCGCCGAGATCATCGCCGGTGCCCGTGCGGAGTTCCCGGCCTTCGTGGAGGACCTCGACGCCCTCTGCCGCTGACCGGCCCGGCGTGCGGCGGCCATGCCCGGATCCGTCGCCGCCCGGCACGCGGCACCCGCGCCGGACCGCACCGTCCACCCGCCCCACATGCGACACCCGCCCCCCGGGTCCATCCTGAAAGGTAACGAGCGCACGGCAGGACCCCGACGGCCGCTCTCCCGCCACACCCGCACCCCACGAGCGCGACGGCCGACCGCAGCCGCCGCCGTCCCTCCGCAGCGGACGCCATCCATCATGCGGAGGTCGCGATGACCGCGACGCACCCCACCCCCGACCTGTTCGCCCTGTCCGAGATCCGCGGCCCCGTGCTGCGCCCCGGCGACCCCGGCTACGCGGAAGAGGTGGCCGGCTTCAACGTGGCCGCCCTGCACACGCCCGACCTGGTCGTGGGCGCGACCGGCGCGGACGACGTCGTGGCCGCGATGCGCTGGGCCGCCGCCACCGGCACCCCCGTCGCCGTCCAGTCGACCGGCCACGGCGCCAACTTCCCCATCGACAGCGGGCTGCTGATCAGCACGGCCCGCATGACCGACGTCACGGTCGACCCGGCCGCCCGCACCGCGACCGTCTCCGCCGGCGCCAAGTGGCGGCACGTCCTGGACGCGGCGGCCCCGCACGGCCTGGCCGCCCTGTCCGGCACCTCCACGGACGCGGGCGCGGTCGGCTACACCGTCGGCGGCGGCCTGCCGGTCCTCGGCCGGGCCTACGGCTACGCGACCGACCTCACCCGCTCCTTCCGGGTCGTCACCCCGGACGGCGCCCTGCGCGCCACGGACGCCGACACCGAACCCGAACTGTTCTGGGCCCTGCGCGGCGGCAAGGGCAACGTCGGCGTGGTCACCGACATGACCTGCGACCTCTTCCCCCTCACCCGCGTCCTCGGCGGCGCCGTCCACACGCCCGGCGAGAACGCCGAGGCCCTGATGACCGCCTGGCTCGACTGGACCCGGCGGATCCCGGACGAGATGTGCAGCGCGTTCGCCGTGCTGCGCCTGCCCCCCATCCCGCAGATACCCGAACCGCTGCGCGGCGGCTTCTGGGCCCGCGTCGCCCTCGCCTGGACCGGCGACCCCACCGAGGGCGAGAGCCTGCTCACACCGATCCGCGCCGCGGCCCCGGTCGCCGTCGACACGGTCGAGGTCATGGACTACACCGCCCTGGACCGCATCTACATGGAGCCCCAGGACCCCCTACCGGCCCGTGAGTCCTGCGCCCTGCTGGCCGACCTGCCGCCCGAGGCGGTCCGGGCGTTCCTGCACGAGGTCGGCCCCGAGAACCCCGACTGCCCTCTCGTCGTGGCCGAGATCCGCCACATGGGCGGCGCCCTGTCCCGCCCGCCCCGCGTGGAGGACGCGATCTGCGCCCGCGACTCCGCCTACTTCCTGGAGACGGTCGCCATCGTCCCCTCCCCGCCGGAGGCCGAGGCGGTCGAACGCGCCACACGGTCCCTGCACGAGGCGATGGCCCCCTACGGCACCGGCCACACCATGGTCAACATCCACGGCGCGCCGGGCGACGAAACGGACCGCGCCCGAGCCTGGACCCCGGCCCACTACGCACGCCTGCGCCACGCCAAGTCGGCGTACGACCCGGCCGACCTCCTCCGCTTCGGCCATGTGGTGACACCGGCCTGATCGGCCGGCCGCCGACCCGCGACGACAAGATCGGCGGGGCACCCCCCGAAGGGAACGCCCCGCCGATCCGCTCACGCCTCGGCGCCTCTCACGTCGTAGACCGCCGCCTCCGCGCCCCCGGACGCCGCTCGCTGGGCCGCGTCACCGGGTCGCCGGCCTCCAGCGCGGCGGCCCTGCGCTTCATGCCGAAGTCCGCCAGGGCCTCCGCCAGCTTGTGCACCGACGGTTCCGGGGCCATGACGTCGACGCGCAGCCCGTGCTCCTCGGCCGTCTTCGCCGTGGCCGGGCCGATACAGGCGATCACCGTCACGTTGTGCGGCTTCCCGGCGATGCCGACGAGGTTGCGCACCGTGGACGACGACGTGAACAGCACCGCGTCGAAGCCGCCGCCCTTGATCGCCTCCCGGGTCTCGGCGGGCGGCGGCGAGGCGCGCACCGTGCGGTAGGCGGTGACGTCGTCGACCTCCCAGCCCAGCTCGATCAGGCCGGCGACCAGGGTCTCCGTGGCGATGTCGGCGCGGGGCAGGAAGACGCGGTCGATCGGGTCGAACACCGGGTCGTAGGGGGGCCAGTCCTCCAGGAGGCCCGCCGCGGACTGTTCGCCGCTCGGGACGAGGTCCGGCTTCACGCCGAAGGCGATCAGCGCCTTGGCGGTCTGCTCGCCCACCGCGGCGACCTTGATGCCCGCGAAGGCGCGCGCGTCCAGGCCGTACTCCTCGAACTTCTCGCGGACGGCCTTGACGGCGTTGACCGAGGTGAAGGCGATCCACTCGTAGCGTCCGGTCACCAGGCCCTTGACCGCGCGCTCCATCTGCTGGGGCGTGCGCGGCGGCTCGACGGCGATCGTCGGCACCTCGTGCGGTACGGCCCCGTAGGACCGCAGTTGGTCGGAGAGCGACGCCGCCTGCTCCTTCGTACGCGGGACGAGGACCTTCCAGCCGAACAGCGGCTTGGACTCGAACCACGACAGCTGGTCGCGCCGGGCGGCTGCGGAACGCTCGCCGACCACGGCTATCACCGGCCGGGCGCCCTCGGGGGAGGGCAGCACCTTCGCCTGCTTCAGGGTCTGCGCGATCGTGCCGAGGGTGGCCGTCCACGTCCGCTGGCGGGTCGTCGTACCAGCGACCGTGACCGTCAGCGGGGTGTCCGGCTTGCGGCCCGCGGACACCAGTTCGCCGGCCGCGGCGGACACCGCGTCCAGGGTGGTGGAGACGACCACCGTCCCGTCGGACGCGCCCACCTCCGTCCAGCACCGGTCCGACGCCGTGCGCGCGTCCACGAAGCGGACGTCCGCGCCGTGCGCGTCCCGCAGCGGCACACCGGCGTACGCGGGCACGCCGACCGCGGCGGCCACGCCCGGCACCACCTCGAACGGCACCCCGGCGGCGGCGCAGGCGAGCATCTCCTCGGCGGCGTACGTGTCGAGGCCCGGGTCCCCGGACACCGCACGCACGACCCGCCTGCCGCCCCGCGCGGCCTCCATGACAAGATGTGAGGCATCCCGCACTGCGGGGACACCAACGGCTGTTGACTTGCCGTCAACGACCGTGAGCTGCGGCGTGCCCGTGCCCGGAACCGGGTCCGACGACGGACCGGGCTCCGCGTGCACGACGGACACGCCCGGCCTGGCGTGGGCGCGTACGACGTCGAGCACCTCGTGCTCGGCGACGAGGACGTCCGCGTGCGCCAGCGCCTCGACGGCGCGCAGGGTCAGCAG
Source organism: Streptomyces sp. NPDC006610 (assembly GCF_040611575.1). Classification (NCBI taxonomy): domain Bacteria; kingdom Bacillati; phylum Actinomycetota; class Actinomycetes; order Kitasatosporales; family Streptomycetaceae; genus Streptomyces; species Streptomyces sp. NPDC006610. The sequence continues at coordinate 15,258 of NZ_JBEXOP010000058.1, read as the reverse complement.
TCCCGGATCCCCGGGTCCGGCACCGAGGAAGGTGACGTGCCCGTGTTCCGGACCGGCGGCGGGAAGAGTGGTGGGGCTCACTGTGCTCGCTCCCCCATCAGACCGGCCGCGCCCTGGGCGAGCATCTCGGCGGCGAGTTCGCGGCCGAGCGCCTCGGCGCCCTGGTGCGTCTCGGGCACGGGACCGGTGGTGGACAGCTGCACCGTCCGGGAGCCGTCGGTCGTGCCGACGACGCCCCGCAGGCGCATTTCCTTGACAATCTGCCCGTCGGCCAGAAGGTCGGCCAACGCGCCCACGGGGGCGCTGCAACCGGCCTCCAGGGCGGCGAGCAGGGACCGCTCGGCGGTCACGGCGGCCCGGGTGAGGGGGTCGTCGAGCTCGGCGAGCGCGGCGATCAGGTCCGCGTCGTGCGCGGCGCACTCGATCGCCAGTGCCCCCTGGCCGGGGGCGGGCAGAACGGTGTCGACCGACAGGAAGTCGGTCACTTCCTCGCTCCGGCCTATGCGGTTCATCCCGGCGGCGGCCAGCACCACGGCGTCCAGCTCGCCGCTGTGGACGAACCCGATCCGGGTGTCGACGTTGCCGCGGATCGGCACCGTCTCGATGTCCAGGCCGTGGGCGCGGGCGTACGCGTTCAGCTGCGCCATGCGGCGCGGCGAGCCGGTGCCTATGCGGGCCCCGCGCGGCAGGTCGGTGAACTTGCGGGCGTCGCGCGCCACGAGGACGTCGCGCGGGTCCTCCCGCTCGGGCACCGCCGCCAGGACCAGGTCCGCCGGCTGTGCGGTGGGCAGGTCCTTCAGGGAGTGCACCGCGAAGTCGACCTCGCCCCGCAGCAGCGCGTCGCGCAGTGCGGTCACGAAGACGCCGGTGCCGCCGATCTGCGCGAGGTTCTCGCGCGACACGTCGCCGTACGTGGTGATCTCGACCAGCTCGACGGGCCGTCCGGTCACCTGGCTCACGGCGTCCGCCACCTGCCCCGACTGGGCCATGGCGAGCTTGCTCCGCCGTGTCCCGAGCCTCAGTGCCTTGTCGCTCATGACAGCCCTCGGTTCTTGCCGTTCTTCTCGGATTCGTTCCCGGCCCGGGAGACGGCGGCGACCGTCTCCGGGTCCAGGTCGAACAAGGTGCGCAGCGCGTCCGCGTACCCGGCGCCGCCGGGCTCGGCCGCGAGCTGCTTGACCCGTACGGTCGGCGCGTGCAGCAGCTTGTCGACGACGCGGTGCACGGCCTGCCGGATCTCGCCGCGCTGCTTGTCGTCGAGGCCGGGCAGCCGCCCGTCGAGCCGGGCGATCTCGCCCGCGACGACGTCGGCGGCCATGGCACGCAGGGCGACCACGGTGGGCGTGATGTGCGCGGCCCGCAGCGCCGCGCCGAAGGCCGCGACCTCGTCGGAGACGATACGCCGGACCTGGTCGACGTCGGCCGCCATCGGCGCGTCGGCGGAGGCCTCGGCCAGCGACTCGATGTCCACCAGCCGCACGCCGGGCAGCCGGTGCACGGCCGCGTCGATGTCGCGCGGCATGGCGAGGTCGAGCAGGAACAGGACGGGCTCGGGGCGCGGCGCCTCGGCGACCGGCTCGGGCCTGCGGCGCTCGGGGATCCGGCCGGCGCTGGCGGCGGTCGCGGCCAGCGCGGTGATCAGTTCGGCCTCGGCCTCGGGCCCGCGCCGGGCGGCCTCGCGCCGGTCGACGGCGCCGCCCGCGGCCCAGGCGGCGTGCTGCTCCAGCGTCGCGGCGTCCATCCCGGCGACGGCGGCCTCGCCCAGCACGGAAAAGCCGGGCTGCACGGCGGACAGGTCCAGGGGGCAGCCCTCGTCGGTGCCGACGCTCGTGGGCGGCAGCGGCGTGGGCGCCAGCTCGGCGAGGTCCGCGCGGGCGGCCGTACGCGCGTCCCCGTCCGCCTCGGCGGCCGGTTCCGCGACGGCCGCGGCGTGGCCCGTGCGTCCCTCCAGGGCGGCGGCGATCGCGTCGGCGGCCAGGACGAGGCCGGTGGCGCCGGTGCAGGAGACGGCGATGTCGGCACGTGTCAGCTCGGCCCGCACCGACTCCATCGGTACCGCCCGGGCCACCACGTCCGTGTCGTCGCCCTCGGTGAGTATCTGCGCGAGCCGCTCGGCACGGTCGAAGGTGCGGTTGGCGACGACGATCTCGGCGACCCCGGTCCGCGCGAGCGTCGCAGCGGCCAGCGAGGACATCGAGCCCGCTCCGATGACCAGCGCCTTCTTGCCCGCGGCCCACGTCTCGACGGAGCCGCCGGAGGCCAGCTGCTCCAGGCCGAAGGTGACCAGCGACTGCCCGGCCCGGTCGATGCCGGTCTCGGAGTGGGCGCGCTTGCCGACCCGCAGCGCCTGCTGGAACAGGTCGTTCAGCAGCCGGCCCGCGGTGTGCAGGTCCTGCGCCCGGGCGAGGGAGTCCTTGATCTGGCCGAGGATCTGGCCCTCGCCGACCACCATCGAGTCCAGCCCGCACGCCACCGAGAACAGGTGGTGCACGGCCCGGTCCTCGTAGTGCACGTACAGGTAGGGCGTCAGCTCGTCCAGCCCGACCCCGCTGTGCTGGGCGAGCAGCGTGGACAGCTCGGCGACGCCCGCGTGGAACTTGTCGACGTCGGCGTACAGCTCGATGCGGTTGCAGGTGGCCAGCACCGCGGCCTCGGCGGCCGGCTCGGCGGCGACCGTGTCCTGGAGCAGCTTCATCTGGGCGTCCGCGGTCAGCGCCGCCCGCTCCAGGACGCTGACGGGGGCGCTGCGGTGGCTCAGCCCGACGACGAGGAGACTCATGCCGGCATCACGGCGGGCACGTCCCCGTCGGGTCCCTGGTCGGCGGAGTTCTCGCGCGGGGCGGCGACCGGAGCCGCGCTCTCGGCGAGGGCCTCCTCGCCGGCCTTGCGCTGCTCGTGGAAGGCGAGGATCTGCAGCTCGATGGAGAGGTCGACCTTGCGCACGTCGACGCCGTCCGGCACGGTCAGCACGGTCGGCGCGAAGTTGAGGATGGAGGTCACCCCGGCGGCGACGAGCCGGTCGCAGACCTGCTGGGCGGCGCCCGCGGGGGTCGCGATCACGCCGATCGACACGCCGTTGTCCTGGATGATCCGCTCCAGGTCGTCGGTGTGCTGCACGGGGATGCCGGCGACGGGCTTGCCCGCCATGGCCGGGTCGGCGTCTATCAGCGCGGCGACCCGGAAGCCCCGGGAGGCGAAGCCGCCGTAGTTGGCGAGCGCGGCGCCCAGGTTTCCGATGCCGACGATGACAACCGGCCAGTCCTGGGTGAGGCCGAGTTCACGGGAGATCTGGTAGACGAGATACTCGACGTCGTACCCCACGCCACGCGTGCCGTAGGAGCCCAGGTACGAGAAGTCCTTGCGCAGCTTCGCCGAGTTCACCCCGGCCGCGGCCGCCAGCTCCTCGGAGGAGACGGTCGGCACCGAGCGCTCCGAGAGCGCGGTCAGGGCGCGGAGGTACAGCGGAAGGCGGGCGACGGTGGCCTCGGGAATCCCTCGGCTACGGGTCGCCGGTCGGTGAGTTCGGCCAGTTGCCACGGTGCTCCTGCGGGTAGAGCGGGGCTGCGGGCGGTCATACGTCCCCGGACCGCCCCGTCGACAGCAGGCTATGTCTTTGTGAACGCGTGCACAAAGATGGTGTCCGATTTGTCCGCCCAACGTGACCGGGGTCACGCGCCCCCGGCGCGCGTTCGCGGAACCGGCGCGCGACCCACACCGTTCCTTGCCTCTTGGGGGCAAAACCGCACACTCCCTCAACGATCACCGCCCCCGAGACCCTGTCGCCATCGATCCTAAGTGACTTTCCGGACGACTTGGACTGGCCGGTCAGTGATCGTTTCCGATCGCCCGCGGCCGCTCACGGTCCGCTCCCGGGCGAGCGCGCGCCGCAGCCACCCGCGCCCACCGCGCCCCCGGGCCGCAGCCCGCCCGCGCCCGTCCCGAGCGCGCACCGCGCCCCGCCCTGCCCCACGCGGTCCCGCCCTGCCCCACGCGGTCCCACGCGGTCCCACGCGGTCCCACGCGGTCCTACGCGAGCGCCCGTCGCAGCCGCTCCTCGTTCACCCGCCAGAAGGTGTGCTGCTCGCCGTCCACCAGCACCACCGGGATCTGCTCCCAGTACGCGTCGTACAGCGCCTGATCCTGCGTGATGTCCTTCTGCTCCCACGGCACGCCCAGCTCGCCGCACACCCTGTCGATCACCGCCTGCGCGTCGTCGCACAGATGGCAGCCGGGCTTGCGGATGAGCGTGACGAGCCGGTGCTGAGCTGCGGCCTTGTCCTGAGCGGCGCTCCGGCGCCGGAAAACGGGACTCATACCGGCCATTGTCGCGCCGCCGGGGCCGCGCGCTTAACGGCCCGGTCGAGGAGAGTTCACGGGCCGCCGACCTCTCGACTCCGGAAGCACCGGCCGGAATGGCTATGCTCACGCCATGGCCGCTCTCGGATGGCTCACTCCCCGTAGGCGCTCCGCCACGGCGCGGAGCGTGTTGGCAGGCGAGGCCTCGGCCGAGGCCGCACGCAAGACCGCACCCGAGCCGGAATTCCCGGTGCACGGCGACGAGCACGCCGCCGCCTTCTTCGACCTGGACAACACCGTCATGCAGGGCGCGTCCCTGTTCCACTTCGGGCGGGGCCTGTACAAGCGGAAGTTCTTCGAGACCCGCGACCTGGCCCGCTTCGCCTGGCAGCAGGCGTGGTTCCGGCTGGCGGGCGTCGAGGACCCCGAGCACATGCAGGACGCGCGCAACTCCGCGCTGTCCATCGTCCAGGGCCACCGGGTCGCCGAGCTCCAGACCATCGGCGAGGAGATCTACGACGAGTACATGGCCGAGCGCATCTGGCCGGGCACCCGCGCGCTCGCGCAGGCCCACCTCGACGCCGGTCAGCGGGTGTGGCTCGTCACGGCGGCCCCGGTGGAGATCGCCCAGGTCATCGCCCGCCGGCTCGGACTGACGGGCGCGCTCGGCACGGTCGCCGAGTCCGTCGACGGCGTCTACACCGGCAAGCTGGTCGGCGAGCCCCTGCACGGCCCCGCCAAGGCCGAGGCGGTGCGCGCGCTGGCCCTCGCGGAGGGCCTGGACCTCACCCGCTGCGCCGCCTACAGCGACTCGCACAACGACATCCCGATGCTGTCGCTGGTCGGCCACCCCTACGCGATCAACCCCGACGCGAAACTGCGCAGACACGCCCGGGAACAGGACTGGCGGCTGCGCGACTACCGCACCGGCCGCAAGGCGGCGAAGGTCGGCATTCCGGCGGCGGCCGGGGTCGGCGCGGTCGCGGGCGGCACGGCGGCGGCGATCGCCCTGCACCGGCGACGCCGCTAGCCCGCCGGGAGCCGCGCGAACTCGTCGCGTAGCAGCTCAACTCGAAGCTTTTCGTTCAGGATCCGATCACAGACCGCCACGCGACCGGGCGTCAAACGGCAACGGAAGCGACGCAACCGGCGATTTGAGCAACTGGGCGTAGCAGCGCCTGCACGAAGCGTTATTCTCCTCAGACGCACACGGGTACCTGTCCGTCGCTACGACGGGTGAATGGTCCCGCACAGCAAGTGATGGAAGCTCTGCCTCTGGGAGTCCCGTGTACCCACACGTCGGGGTTGACGCCTCGGGCCTGGCTACGCTCCGCGCAACAGTCCTCGACATGTTGCGCGGCCTCGTCCCCAATGCGTCCGCCGTCCCCGCATTCACCACCGCCGCGCCGGTCGGCCCGTGCTACGCGCTGGCCGACGGCATCGAGCAGGTGCCGGCGGCCGGCGTCGTCGACGGCCGCCGGCCGGGCGACGGGCGGGCGGCCGGAAGACGAGGCCGCACGGCCGTCGCGGCCACCGCGCGCCGTCCGGCCGCCGACAGCGACAGCGCCCGGATGATGGACCTCGTGGAGCGCGCCCAGGCCGGCGAGGCCGACGCCTTCGGCCGCCTCTACGACCAGTACAGCGACACCGTCTATCGGTACATCTACTACCGAGTCGGAGGAAAGGCGACCGCCGAGGACCTCACCAGCGAGACCTTCCTGCGCGCCCTGCGCCGCATCGGCACGTTCACCTGGCAGGGCCGCGACTTCGGCGCCTGGCTGGTCACGATCGCCCGCAACCTGGTCGCCGACCACTTCAAGTCGAGCCGCTTCCGGCTCGAGGTCACCACCGGCGAAATGCTCGACGCCAACGAGGTCGAGCGCTCCCCCGAGGACTCCGTCCTGGAGTCCCTCTCCAACGCCGCCCTGCTGGACGCCGTACGGCGGCTCAACCCACAGCAGCAGGAGTGCGTGACGCTCCGCTTCCTCCAGGGCCTGTCCGTCGCCGAGACCGCCCGCGTCATGGGCAAGAACGAGGGCGCCATCAAGACACTGCAGTACCGCGCTGTCCGCACCCTCGCGCGGCTGCTCCCCGACAACGCGCGCTGACCGGCGCGCACGCTCCGCAGTATTCAACTCACCATCAGTGAAAGTCCGTTGACTCCACCGCCCGGCCCGCCGTCTTCCGTAACCCAAGTGCCGCCGCGCTCGTTGTGCGGGATGCAGGCTCCCTGTGGTCACTCCCTGGCCGACTCCCATCGCTCGAACGTGTGGTCTCGGCTCGGGGCGTGCAACCCTCAGGACCCCCTGGGGAGTCGACCGTCATGACGAGAGGAGGTGCCGCCAGTGATCGCGAACGTATCGGCGCACCGGCGGGCGAACGCCTTCGCCCAGGCCCTGGAGGAGCAGTCCGAACGGGGTACGGCGGCCGAGCAGTCCGAGGACACGGCCGCGGCCGCGGCGGGGCGGACCGATCAGGGCCGTCTGCTGGCCGTGGCCGCAGGCCTCGCCGAGTTGCCGAGGCCCCAGCTGGACCCCGAGGTCAAGGCCGTCCAGCGGGCGCAGCTGGTGGCGAGCTTCGAGGCCATGCTGCAGGAGGGCGGTGAGGCGGGCGGCCGTGCGCTGCCCGGACAGCGGTCCCGTGGCGAGGGCGGCCACCGGGCGGCCCCGTTGGGCAGGTTCCGCCCGCGCTCCCGCCTGGCCAAGGGCCTCACCGCGGGCGGCATCGGCGTGACCGTCGCCGCCGGCGCCTTCGGCGGAGTGGCCGCCGCCAGCTCCGACGCCCTGCCCGGCGACTCGCTCTACGGCCTCAAGCGCGGCATCGAGGACTTCAAGCTCGGCCTCGCCGACGGGGACGACGAGCGCGGCGAGGTGTACCTCGACCATGCCTCCACCCGGCTGAACGAGGCGCGCCGGCTGATGGAGCGCGACCGCGGCGGCCACCTCGACCACGAGTCCGTCGGCGAGATCCGCCGCGCCCTGTCCGGCGTGAAGCACGACGCCTCCGAGGGCCACCGGCTGCTCACCGCCGCCTACGAGCGCGACCCCGAGTCGCTGGAGCCCATCAAGGCCCTCGACGCCTTCTCCCGCTCCCATCGCGACACCTGGGGCGCCCTGCGCGAGCGCCTCCCGGTCCAGCTCGGGGACGTCAGCGAACAGGTGTCGTCGGTCTTCGACGCCATAGACGAAGAGGTGGCCCCGCTGCAGTCCCTGCTCCCGAAACCCACCGCCACGGGCACCGAGCGCAGGACCGACGGGCGGCGCGGCACGGACGACGGCCGGGCACCCGGCGCCCCTAAGCCCGGCGGGTCGACGACGCCCAGCGCCGGCGGCTCCGGCACCCCGGACGGCGGCCGCCCCGGCGCCCCGAGCCGCTCGGCGGACTCCGGCAAGGAGAACGACGGCCTCCTCGGCGGCAGCGCCGGCGACCTCCTCGACCCCTCGCAGGAGCCCGGCGCCCCCACCCCGCCCCCGACCAAACCGCCCGCTCCCGAGCCCGACGTCACGCTCCCGCCCCTCCTCCCCGGCCTCCTGCCGGGCCTGGGCATCGAGGCGGAGGACGCGGACGACTAGCAGCCCGTACGAGAGCGGGGCGTCCCTTCACCGAAGGGACGCCCCGCTCTCGTGGTTCTCGTCAGAAGAACACCGACCTCCGCCGCACCAGCAACTTGACCCCTCCTGCCCGCCGCCCTCGCACCGCTGCGCAGGCTTCGGACCGCTGCGCCGGACTCCGTCCGCCGGCTCCGAGCACCCCCGCACACAACAGCCGGGCACCCCCGTCACCGCACCCCGCACGTCACGGGCCCCGTCAGAAGAACACCGACCTCCGCTGCACCAGCAACTTGGCCCCCCCTGCCCGCCGCCCTCGCACCGCTGCGCAGGCTTCGGACCGCTGCGCCGTACTCCGTCCGCCGGCTCCGAGCACCCCCGCACACAACAGCCGGGCACCCCCGTCACCGCACCCCGCACGTCACGGGCCCCGTCAGAAGAACACCG
>NZ_JBEXOP010000058.1:0-6867 GCF_040611575.1 Streptomyces sp. NPDC006610 | reverse complement strand
ACCTCCGCTGCACCAGCAACTTGTACAGCGTGTGCTGGATCTGCTCCCGTACCTGGTCCGTCAGGTTGAACATCAGCATCGGGTCCTCCGCCGCCTCGGGCGGATACCCGTCCGTCGGGATCGGCTCGCCGAACTGGATGGTCCACTTCGTCGGCAGCGGCACCGCCCCGAGCGGCCCCAGCCACGGAAACGTCGGCGTCAGCGGGAAGTACGGGATCCCCAGCACCCGCGCGATCGTCTTCGCGTTGCCGATCATCGGGTAGATCTCCTCCGCCCCGACGATCGAGCAGGGAATGATCGGCACGCGCTGCCGCAGGGCCGTGGACACGAAGCCGCCCCGGCCGAACCGCTGGAGCTTGTACCGCTCGCTGAACGGCTTGCCGATGCCCTTGAAGCCCTCCGGCATCACCCCGACCAGCTCGCCCTGCCCCAGCAGCCGTTCGGCGTCCTCCGCGCAGGCCAGCGTGTGCCCGAGCTTGCGCGCCAGCTCGTTGACGACCGGCAGCACGAACACCAGGTCGGCCGCCAGCAGCCGCAGATGACGCCCCGCCGGATGCTCGTCGTGGACGGCGACCTGCATCATCAGCCCGTCCAGCGGCAGCGTCCCGGAGTGGTTGGCGACGATCAGCGCACCGCCCTCGGAGGGGATGTTCTCGACGCCCTTCACCTCGACCCGGAAGTATTTCTCGTACATCGGCCGCAGCAGCGACATGAGCACCTGGTCGGTGAGTTCGGCGTCGTAGCCGAAGTCGTCGACGTCGTAGTCGCCGGTGAGGCGGCGGCGCAGGAACGCCAGCCCCGCCGCGATCCGCTTCTCCAAGCCGCGCGGATCGTCGTACGACGGCTCCGGCGCCGGTACGTCCTCCTGCGCGGCCTGCGTCTGTGCGGTCTCCGTGCCCGGCAGCGGCTGGACCTCGCAGGCCTGGGCCGCCTCCCCGGAGCCGCGTCGGCTCGCCGCGGACCGGCGCCGCTGTGCCGCGCCGCCGCGGGAGCGGTCGTCGTCGAACGGAATGACCTTGGCGTCCGCCATCGTGCTGCGCTCCTCAGTTGGCGCTCTGCGTCGGCAGCCGCCGCCCGCCCGGCAGGGGCAGTTCGGCGACCCGGTCGACGGCCCGGGCGAGAGTCTCGGGCGGCAGAAGTCCGGGCCCGCGGCTGCGGGCGAAGTCCGCGAACGTCTCCGCGGTCGTGTGCTTCGGCGTGAAGCCCAGCGTCTCGCGCATCTGGGTCGTGTCCACCACCCGGCCGTGGGTCAGCAGCCGGATCTGTTCGGGCGAGAAGTCCGTGATTCCCAGCGTACGCACGAGCGAGCCCGTCCAGGTGACCGCCGGCAGCAGCAGCGGCACCGTGGGCCGCCCCAGCCTGCGGGAGCACTGCGACAGCAGCAGGACGCCGTCCCCGGCGATGTTGAAGGTGCCGCTGTTGAGCGTGCCCCGGCGCGGTTCGTGCGCGCCGATGCGCAGCACCTCGATCACGTCGTCCTCGTGCACGAACTGCAGCCTCGGGTCGTAGCCGAACACCGTCGGCAGCACCGGCAGCCCGAAGTACGAGGCGAGCGGCGACTCCGCGCTCGGCCCCAGGATGTTGGCGAACCGCAGCACGCACACCGCCACGTCCGGCCGGCGGCGCGCGAACCCGCGCACATACCCCTCGACCTCGACGGTGTCCTTGGCGAAGCCGCCGCTCGGCAGCGACTTGGGCGGGGTGGTCTCGGTGAACACGGCGGGATCGCGCGGCGCGGACCCGTAGACGTTCGTGCTGGACTTCACCACCAGCCGCTTCACCGCGGGCGACTTCTGGCAGGCGCCGAGCAGCTGCATCGTGCCGATGACGTTGGTCTCCTTGACCGTCGTCCGGCTGCCGCTGCCGAGGGCGATTCCGGTGACGTCCATGTGGACGACGGTGTCGGCGCCCGTCTCGGCGAGCACCCGGGCGATGGTGGGCTGGCGGATGTCGGCCTGGATGAAGTCGGCGCCGCCGAGGTGGTGCTCGGGCGGGACCGCGTCCACGCCGACGACCCGGTCCACGTCCGGATCCCGCTGGATCCGCCGGACGAACCGGCCCCCCAGCCGGCGGGCCACCCCGGTCACGAGCACGACCTTGCCCAAGATCAGCGCCTTCCTTCCGTCCTGGTGCGTACCCTGTCGCCTTCCCCGTCTGCTCGCCAACTTAGCGCGTGAACACGCGTGGGCCCCCCACCGAATCCGGTGGGGGGCCCACGACCACGCCTTCGCGGCGTCCTTCAGCGCGTCGTACCGCTTGGTACTACTTCTTGTTACGACGCTGGACGCGCGTGCGCTTGAGCAGCTTGCGGTGCTTCTTCTTGGCCATCCGCTTGCGCCGCTTCTTGATAACAGAGCCCACGACTACCCTCGCTCACTTCTCATCACTCGGTGTTTGGGCGCCATGGGCCCACACGACCTACGAGGGGCTAGCCTACCCGCCCGAGCGCTGAGGTCGTAATCGAGGCGCATCGCTCAGGCCGTCTCCACCCCCACATAGCTGTCGCGGAGGTACTCGTGGACCGCTTGTTCCGGGACCCGGAAGGACCTTCCGACCCGGATCGCGGGCAGATGACCGCTGTGCACCAGGCGGTACACGGTCATCTTCGACACTCGCATCACCGAGGCGACCTCCGCCACGGTAAGGAACTGAACCTCGTTCAGAGGCCTCTCGCCAGCTGCAGCCATGACACACCTGAACCTTCCGCACTCGACTCGACGGCCACCGGCTTCCCCTTCCGGTGACTCTTCGTCGCTGCGTGCTCACTCCCCAGACTAGGGGCGGGTGATGCGAGTGGGGAAGAGGTGCACCCATCGGCGGCCTACTGTGACAGACACGCCCGTTTGACTACGTAGTGCGTGAGCGGCCGGTAGTAAAGCGACCGCACACCGTCATCCAGGGGCACGGCCACGGACACGCGCCCCTCGGCCTCCCCGACGAACAGCGCGGGATCGTCGGTGTCGCCCAGGCCGATGGCCTCGAACCCCAGCTGACCTGCCCCGCAGACCCAGCCGTGGTCGCCGATCACCAGCTCCGGCAGGGGCCCGCCGGCCTGCGCACACGCCGCCAGCGCCGCCCTCACCGGCAGCGGCGAGTGAGTGTGCGCGCCGGTCGCACCACCGGCGGCTCCCCCGCCGGCCTCCCGCACCAGGGCCACGCCTCGTACGTAGTCGAGCCGGTGTGTACGTAGACCGAACCGGGTCGTTATGTCGACACAGAGACCCTGCGCCGGTGTGAGGACAGCACATCCCGCCGCCGACAGGGCGTCCGCGAGAGCGACGTAGAAGTCCAGGAGCCGGTGCGGGTGCCCGGTCCCCAGCAGCACGGGCGCGCCCCGTCGGGCGGCCCCGGCGACCCGCTCCGCGAACGCGTCCAGCCGGGCCAGCGTCCGCTCCGGGTCGATCACATCATGCCCCGAAACGTGTCGCGGATCGGCCGAAACCCCGCACTTCCGCGCCATCAACGCGAGCAAATCCCGCTGTGACCAGTCGTTCTCGGGATCGATCCCGATCAGCACCCGGGGGTCGCGGGCCGCGAACAGCCGGTAGCTGCGCAGGCTCGTCTCCCGTGCGGTGGCCACGGCGCCGGCGAGCCGCGCGGCCAGGAGATGCGCGCGCAGCGCGCCGCGGGACACCATGGCCCGATGGTGACGGACGCCGCCGCCCGCCCGCCCCGGAATCCCGGTGAAGGCGCACGGTTGGCGTAACGCCCGCCGGAAGCCCCCGCCCCCGGACGCCCTACGGCAGCAGCCCGCGCAGCGGGAACACCGCCCGCCGCGCCGCCAGCACCGCCTGGTCGAGCCGGTCCGCCGGGTCGTACCCGGCCTCCCAGGGCGCCCACCGCACCGGCCACCGCCCGTCCGTCATCCGGGCCGGCGCCAACTGCCGTGTGTGTGCGTACACTTCCTGCCGCCAGCCCTCGGGGATCGTCTCCTCGGGCGCCACCGGCCGCCCCGCGGCGATCGCCACCAGATGCGTCCACGACCGCGGCACCACCTCCACGACCGCGTATCCGCCGCCGCCGAGCGCGATCCACCGCCCGTCGGCGTACTGGTGCGCCAGGTCGTGACAGGCGTCCTGCACCGCCCGCTGCGCGTCCAGCGACACCGCCAGATGCGCCAGCGGGTCCTCGAAGTGCGTGTCGGCCCCGTGCTGGGTCACCAGCACCTGCGGCCGGAAGTCGGCGATCAGCTCCGGCACCACCGCGTGGAAGGCCCGCAACCATCCCGCGTCCCCGGTCCCCGCCGGCAGCGCGACGTTGACCGCCCCGCCCTCCGCCGAGTCCGCGCCCGTCTCCTCCGGCCACCCGGTCTGCGGGAACAGGGTCCGCGGATGCTCGTGCAGCGAGATCGTCAGGACCCGCGGGTCCTCCCAGAACGCCGCCTGTACGCCGTCCCCGTGATGCACGTCGACGTCCACGTAGGCGACCCGCTCCGCGCCCAGCTCCAGCAGCCGCGCGACGGCCAGGGCGGCGTCGTTGTAGATGCAGAAGCCGGAGGCCCCGGCCGGCATGGCGTGGTGCAGCCCGCCGGCGAAGTTCACCGCGTGCAGCGCCTCCCCCCGCCACACGGCCTCCGCCGCGCCCACCGACTGTCCCGCGATGAGCGCCGACACCTCGTGCATCCCGGCGAACGCGGGGTCGTCCACCGTCCCCAGCCCGTACGACGGGTCGGCCGCCGCCGGGTCCGCTGAGGCCGCCCTCACCGCGTCGATGTAGTCCTGGCGGTGGACGAGCCGCAGCGTCGACTCCCCCGCCGCCCGGGCCGCCACGGTTTTCATCTCCCGGTCGAGCCCGAAGGCCTCGACCAGTTTCCGGGTCAGCGTGAGCCGGACCGGATCCATCGGGTGGTCCGGACCGAAGTCATACCCCGTTACTGCCTCGTCCCACATCAGCTGTGCGCGGCCGCTCATGCCCGCCACGGTATCGGTCCGGTTGAGCATCGAACGACCGGGCGTACACGAGTGTCACCAGCACGAGCACCATCGGCACGAGCATCGCCCCCCGGTGACTCCAGGCGTCCCCCAGCGCCCCGACCAGCGGGGAACCGATCAGGAAGCCGACGTAGTTGAAGACGTTGAGCCGCGCCACGGCCGCGTCCGAGGCGCCCGGGAACAGCCGCCCGGCCGCCGCGAAGGTCTGCGGCACCAGCACGCACAGCCCGAGCCCCAGCAGGGTGAACCCCGCCATCCCGGCCCACGCTCCCGGAGCCCCCGCCACCACCGCGAACCCCACGGCCGCCAGGACGGCCCCGCCCCGCACCACCGCCGCGGCCCCGAACCGCCGCACCCCGAAGTCGCCCAAGGCCCGCCCCACCAGCGTGGTGACCATGTAGACGTTGTACGGCACGGTCGCCAGCTGCTCCGACCCGCCGAGCACGTCCTGCACGTACTTCGCGCTCCAGTTGGAGACGGTCGCGTCCCCGATGTAGGCGAAGGTCATCACGAGGCACAGCGGCAGCAACGCCCGCAGCCCCACCCCGCTCCCCTCGACCTTCCCCGCCTCCGGCGCGCGTCCCTCGCCCCGGTCGTCCGCATACCACCGGCTCCCGACGAGCGCGGCCGGCGCCAGCACCCCCACTACCGGCAGATACGACACGACGAGCGCCTGTTCCCAGTGCGCCCCCGCCCACGCCAGCGAGGCCCCCACGATGCCGCCGAGGCTGTACGCGGCATGGAACCCGAGCATGATGCTGCGCCCGTACGCCCGCTGGAGGCTGACGCCGAGCATGTTCATCGACGCGTCGAGCGCCCCGACGGCGAGCCCGAAGGCGGCCAGCGAGATTGCCAGCTCCGCCATCCGTTCCCCGGCTCCCACTCCGAGCAGCGCCAGCAGCACGATGGGCTGGGACCAGCGCAGCACCCGGCTCGGGGGCACCCGGCGCACCAGCCGCCCGGTCGCCACGCTCCCCACCCCGGCCAGCACCGGCACGGCGGCCAGGAAGGCGGGCAGCAGCGCGTCGGAGACCCCGTACCGGTCCTGAATGGCCGGGATCCGCGTCACCAGGAGGGCGAACGCGACGCCCTGGACGAAGAACCCGAACGCCAGCGAGGACCGGCCGCGCCGCAGCGCGTCCGGCATGACATCGGTCATGCGGCGGAGCGTAGGTGAGTTTTCCTCAACTCAGCAGACCGCAGAGGTCTTCCATTCTGGAGAACAGTCCGTTCACCCCGGTGAGCCGCTCGGCCGGCGTCATCGCGGTGAACCCGTAGACGTCCATGCCTGCGGCCAGCGCCGCCTGCACGCCGAGCGGGCTGTCCTCGACGACGACACACCTCTGCGGCTCGACGCCCATCCGCCGGGCGGCGTACAGGAAGAGGTCGGGTGCGGGCTTGCCCCGTCCGACGTCCTCGGAGCTGAAGATCCGCTCGTCGTCGAACCATCGGTCCAGCCCGGTCGTGCGGTGCCCGACCCGTATCCGCTCATGACTCCCGGACGACGCCACGCAGTACGGCACCCCGTCGGACGCCAGCCTCTCCAGCACGTCGGCGACTCCGTCGACGGGCTTCAGCTCCCGGGCGAAGGCGGCGAACACGCGGGAGTGGAAGACGTCGTCGAAGTCCGCGGGCAGCCGCTGTCCCGTCCGCTCCTCCACCAGGTCGTGCACCCGGTGCATGGCGGAGCCCATGTAGTCGCGCAGCGAGTCCTCGTAGGTGGTGGGGTGGCCCAGCTCGGTGAGGTAGGCGGCGAGGAGGGTGTTCGAGATGGGCTCACTGTCGACGAGCACACCGTCGTTGTCGAAGATGACGAGGTCGTAGCGCATGAACCGACCTTAAACGCAGAAAACCCCGTGCCGAAAGGCACGGGGTTTTCTCAAAGATTGTTCGGCGGCGTCCTACTCTCCCACAGGGTCCCCCCTGCAGTACCATC
>NZ_JBEXOP010000057.1:0-33365 GCF_040611575.1 Streptomyces sp. NPDC006610 | reverse complement strand
GCCGTCCGAGGCGAACGGGTTGGTGTCGTCGCCGGTCGACAGGTACAGGTTGCCCGCCGCGTCGAAGTCGATGTCCCCGCCGACGTGGCAGCACAGGCCGCGCGAGGCGGGCACGTCGAGGATCTTCTTCTCGCTGGCGAGGTCGAGGGTGCCGTCCGTCCTCAGCACGAACCGGGAGAGCCGGTTGACGCCGTCGAACGGGGCGAAGTCGGCGGCCGTGCCGTCGGCCGGGGCGTCGCCGGCCGGGGTGGTCAGCTTGGGCGCGTAGTAGAGGTAGACGAACCGGTTGGCGGTGAAGCCCGGGTCCACCGCGACGCCTTGCAGGCCTTCCTCGTCGTGGCTGTAGACGTCCAGCTTCCCGGCGACGGTCGTGGTGCCGGCGGCGTTGGTGAGCCGCAGGGTGCCGTCCCGCGAGGTGTGCAGCACCGAACGGTCCGGCAGGACCGCCAGCGTCATCGGCTCGCCCGTCTCGGCCACGCCCTTGGCCAGCGTGACCTGCTGGAAGTCCCCGACGGCGGCCTCGGCCCGGACGCCGCCCGGGTCCGCGGGGGCGGCGGCCGCCGGTGCCGCCGGCAACAGAAGGCCGAGGACGCCCGCCACGGCGGGCAGCAGGAAGCGGAAACGGACACGTCTGCGTCCGAACGGTCTCGTGCGCACAGAAGTCTCCCAGTGGTGTGGGGTGGCGGCATGCCGCAGGGCATGCCGAAGGGAGTACGGGCGCGCGCCGTCGCGCCGTCGAGCCCCGGCCACGAGTCGCTCATGACCGGTTCATTTCAAGGAAGTTAGCGGGCTTGGTCCGGACCCGTAACCCCTTTCGTTCATGATCTCGATACTTTTTCCGCTGCCGGGACAAAGTGCGGGGGGCCGGTTCCGGGCGCCCGGGTGGGCCGCCCGTGCCGTCCACCGCCCCCGTCCGCGCTTGTCAGCACCCTTGTGCGGGCACTACTGTCACCACGCCTTGGTGAACGGGAAATCCGGTGTGATGCCGGTGCGGCCCTCGCCACTGTGATCGGGAAGTCCGGCTCCGGCCCTCGCGGGCAGCCACTGGGTCCTCGGACCCGGGAAGGCGGAGCACGGGCGGTGGTACCCGTCAGCCAGGAGACCGGCCAAGGCGCGTCAACCATCCACGAGGTGCTGGAGAGGGTCTGCTGAGCCATGCACATAGCCGAGGGTTTCCTGCCTCCGGCGCACGCCGTCGCCTGGGGCGCCGCGTCCGCGCCGTTCGTCGTCCACGGAGTGCGATCTCTCACACGCGAGGTGCGGGAGCATCCCGAGAGCACCCTGCTCCTCGGCGCCTCCGGAGCCTTCACGTTCGTCCTGTCCGCGCTGAAGCTGCCTTCGGTTACCGGGAGTTGTTCCCATCCGACCGGCACGGGCCTCGGCGCCATCCTGTTCCGGCCGCCGGTCATGGCGGTGCTGGGCACCATCACCCTGCTCTTCCAGGCGCTGCTGCTCGCGCACGGCGGCCTGACGACGCTCGGCGCCAACGTGTTCTCCATGGCGATCGCCGGCCCCTGGGCCGGCTACGCGGCGTACCGGCTGCTGCGGCGCTGTGAAGTGCCGCTGATGCCCGCGGTGTTCTGCGGCGCGTTCGTCGCCGACCTGTCCACGTACTGCGTCACCAGCGTCCAGCTGGCGCTGGCCTTCCCCGACCCGGGCAGCGGGTTCCTGGGCGCGCTCGGCAAGTTCGGGTCCATCTTCGCCGTCACGCAGATCCCGCTCGCGGTGAGCGAGGGCCTGCTGACGGTGCTGGTGATGCGGCTGCTGGTGCAGTCCAGCAAGGGCGAACTGACCCGGCTGGGCGTGCTGGTGGCGGGGCGCCGCGAGGAGGCGGTGGCCCGATGAGCCGCAACGCGAAGATCAACCTCCTGCTGCTGGCCGTCGTGGTGGCCCTCGCCGTGCTGCCGCTGGCGCTGGGGCTCGGCGACGACGAGGAGGAGCCGTTCGCCGGGGCGGACGCCCAGGCCGAGACGGCGATCACCGAGATCGAGCCGGGCTACGAGCCCTGGTTCTCGCCCCTGTACGAGCCGCCGTCCGGCGAGATCGAGTCCGCGCTGTTCTCCGTGCAGGCGGCCCTCGGCGCGGGCGTCCTCGCCTACTACTTCGGCCTGCGCCGGGGCAGGCGGCAGGGCGAGCGGCAGGCCCGTGAAGCGCTGGGGCCCGAGGCGCCGAGGGCCGCGGAGCCCGAGCCCGCGGAGCCCGCGGGCGCCGGGGACGCCGCCGTGCCGGCGGGCCCGGAGGGCGGGTCCCGTCCCGGGCGGGACTGACCCGGGTGCTGCCGATCGACGCGGCGGCGCACAGCAGCCGCTGGCGCCGCCGCCATCCCGTGGACAAGGCCGTGCTCGGGCTCGGACTGACCGTGCTGGCGGTCTCGCTGCCGCCCTGGCCGGGCGCGGCCCTGGTGCTGGTGGCCGCGCTCGCCGTGCTGCTGGGCCCGGCGGGCGTGCCGGGCCGCCGGCTGTGGCGGGCCTACCGGGTGCCGCTGGGCTTCTGCGCGACCGGCGCGGTCACGCTGCTCGTCCAGGTCGGGGGCCCGGACGGGTTCCTGGCGCCGGCCGAGGGCGGGGCGGTGCGCGCCGGGGAGCTGATGCTGCGGACGTCGGCGGCCTCCCTCGGGGTGCTGCTCTTCGCCTTCACCACTCCCCTGTCCGACCTGCTGCCGCGGCTGGTGCGGGCCGGGGTGCCCGCGCCCGTCGTCGACGTCGCCCTGGTGACGTACCGGATGAGCTTCCTGCTGCTCGACTCGGTGCGCCGCGTCCGGGAGGCGCAGGCCGCCCGGCTCGGGCACGCGGGCCGCGCCGCCGCCTGGCGTTCGCTGGGCGGGCTCGGCGCGACGACGTTCGTGCGGGCCTTCGACCGGGCGGCGCGGCTGCAGGCCGGGCTCGCCGGGCGCGGCTACGACGGCACCCTGCGCGTCCTGGTCCCCGAGGCCCGCGTCTCCCTCCCCTTCCTCGCCGGCAGCGCCGCCCTTCTCACGGCGCTGACCGCACTCACCTTCGTCCTGGAAAGGCCGCTGTCATGAGCGAGCCCGTGCCGGTCGCCCTGCACGGCGCGTCCTTCGCCTACGAGGACGGCCCCACGGTGCTGTCCGGCCTCGACTTCGAGGTGCGCGAGCACCGTGCGCTCGCCCTGCTGGGCCGCAACGGCAGCGGCAAGACCACGCTGATGCGGCTGCTCGCCGGAGGGCTGCGGCTCCGTACCGGCCGGCTGACCGTCGACGGCCGTCCGGTGACGTACGACCGCAAGGGCCTGACCCGGCTGCGGACGACCGTCCAGCTCGTCGTGCAGGACCCCGACGACCAGCTGTTCGCGGCGTCCGTCGGGCAGGACGTGTCGTTCGGCCCGCTCAACCTCGGGCTGCCCGACGCCGAGGTGCGGGCGCGGGTCGCGGAGGCCCTGGCCGCCCTGGACATCACCGCGCTGGCCGACCGGCCCACGCACCTGCTGTCGTACGGGCAGCGCAAGCGGACCGCGATCGCGGGCGCCGTCGCGATGCGGCCCCGGGTGCTGATCCTCGACGAGCCGACGGCCGGGCTCGACCCGGACGGCCAGGAGCGGCTGCTGGCGACCCTCGGCGAGCTGCGCGAGCGGGGCACGACGGTGGTGATGGCCACCCACGACGTCGACCTCGCCCTGCGCTGGGCCGACGACGCCGCCCTCCTCACCCCGTCCGGCGTGCGCACCGGCCCGGCCCCGACCGTCCTGGCCCGCGCCGGCCTGCTGCGCGAGGCGGGCCTGCGCCTGCCCTGGGGCGTGGCGGCGGCCCGCCTGCTGCACGCCCAGGGCCTGCTGGCCGACCCGGCCCGCGGACCCCGTACCGCCGAGGAGCTGGCGGCGCGGGCGGCGGAGGCCGGGGCGCCCGGCAGGGGCGCCGCCGGACGGGCGTGAGCACCGCGCCGGCCGCCCGGCGACGCCGTGGGTGATTCACGGCATACCGCCGGAAGGCCGCACATGTGTTAGTCGTCCGCGTGGGCCGGGGTACTCGTAGGGCTTGCACTGATCGGCCGGCCGTTGCGCAGCGGACCCGCTCCGCGCGATGCCGGGACAGCCGAAGGAGTTCCCACCATGACGGACGTGTCCAGCAAGGGCCCCGCCCCGGGCGACGACCGCAAGGTACTCACCAACCGGCAGGGCCATCCTGTCTATGACAACCAGAACCAGCGGACGGTCGGCGCCCGGGGGCCCGCGACGCTGGAGAACTACCAGTTCCTCGAGAAGATCAGCCACTTCGACCGGGAGCGCATCCCGGAGCGCGTGGTGCACGCCCGCGGGGTGACGGCGTACGGCTTCTTCGAGGCGTACGGCGCCTGGGGCGACGAGCCGATCAGCCGTTTCACCCGGGCCAAGCTGTTCCAGGAGCGCGGCAAGCGCACCGACCTGGCCGTCCGGTTCTCCACGGTGATCGGCGGACGCGACTCCTCCGAGGCCGCGCGCGACCCCCGTGGCTTCGCCGTGAAGTTCTACACGGAGGACGGCAACTGGGATCTCGTCGGCAACAACCTGGGGGTCTTCTTCATCCGGGACGCGATCAAGTTCCCGGACGTCATCCACGCCCTCAAGCCGGACCCGGTGACCTTCGAGCAGCAGCCGCGGCGGATCTTCGACTTCATGTCGCAGACGCCGGAGTCGATGCACATGCTGGTCAACCTGTTCAGCCCGCGCGGCATCCCGGCGGACTACCGGCACATGCAGGGCTTCGGCGTGAACACCTACAAGTGGGTGAACGACGAGGGCCGCACGGTGCTGGTCAAGTACCACTGGATGCCGAAGCAGGGCGTGCGCAGCATGACCGAGGAGGATGCCGCGAACGTGCAGGCCCAGGGCCTCGGCCACGCCACGAAGGACCTGTACGAGGCGGTGGAGCGGGGCGACTTCCCCGAGTGGGAGCTGCTGGTCCAGATGATGGAGGACCACGAGCACCCGGAGCTGGACTTCGACCCGCTGGACGACACCAAGACCTGGCCCGAGCAGGACTTCCCGCCCAAGCCGGTCGGGCGGATGGTGCTCAACCGCATGCCGGAGAACTTCTTCGCCGAGAACGAGCAGATCTCCTTCGGCACCGGCGTCCTGGTCGACGGGCTGGACTTCTCCGACGACAAGATGCTCGTCGGCCGCACGTTCTCGTACAGCGACACCCAGCGCTACCGGGTGGGCCCGAACTATCTCCAGCTGCCGGTGAACCAGGCGAAGAACGCCGAGGTGCGCACCAACCAGCGCGACGGGCTGATGACGTACCACGTCGACGGCGCGGGCGAGAACCCGAGCGTGAACTACGAACCGTCGATCACCGGCGGCCTGCGCGAGGGCGAGTACCCGACGCACGACGAGCAGGGGCCGGAGATCCGCGGCCGGCTCACCCGCAAGCGCATCTCCCGGACCAACGACTACCTCCAGGCCGGGCAGCGCTATCTGCTCATGGAGCAGTGGGAGCGGGACGACCTGGTCAAGAACTTCGTCGACCTGCTGTCCCAGTGCGACCGGCCGGTGCAGGAGCGCATGGTGTGGCACTTCCTGCTGGTCGAGAACGACCTCGGGCTGCGGGTCGGCGAAGGGCTCGGCATCGGTCCGGAGGACGTGGCCGGGCTGGAGCCGCTGGCCAGTCAGGACCTCACCGACGAGGACCGCAAGCGGCTGGCCAATCTGGGCAAGAACCCGCCGCGTGACGTGGAGGGCGTGACCATGACCCACTGCGTCCCCGACGAGCGGCACGTCGTCACGCGCTGATCCGCCCGTCCCGAAGGCCCGCCGGTTCCCCGGCGGGCCTTCGGCCCGTCCGGCGGGTCAGGGCTGCAGGGGCATGCTCCAGCAGTTGGAGGAGGCGGGCTTCCCGGCCAGACGGTCGGTCAGCCAGGAGATGGCGTCGCCCTGGTCGGTCAGCAGCGGCGCCACGTGGTTGGTGAGCAGCTTGTCGCCGAGGTTGGGCAGGACGACGGCCTCGTAGGTGACGTCGGCGCCCTTGCGGCACCAGTCGACGGCGAGCCTGCGGGACTGGGCGTGCGGCACGATGTCGTCCTGGACGCCGGTCGCCACGCGCACCGGACCGGCCGGCTTCATGGTGCCGATGCGCTGCGCGTCGAGGGTGGCCCGCAGCGCCGGCTCGGCTGCGACGATCTCGCCGACGGACTTGCCGCTGACGGTCCACTTGGTGCTCTTGGTGAAGGCGTAGCGGAAGACCGAGTCGCCGACGCACATCGTGGACAGGTCGTTCAGCGCGGCCTTGCCGGCGGCGTTGATGTGGGCGTCGGCGAGGGGCCGCAGCGCCGGGTCGCTCTGCAGGAAGCCGTTGAGCGACCAGCCGAGGGCGCCGACGAGGGCGCTGCCGTCGATGCCCTTCAGCACCTCGGTCAGGTCGGCGGGCGGCGCGCCGGCGTAGGTGCCGACGAGCCTGACGTCGGGGGCGTAGGAGGGCTGGAGTTCGGCGGCCGAGGCGCTGGCGCCGCCGCCCTGGCTGTAGCCGTAGAGGGCGACGCGCGAGTCGCGGGTGACCGACGCGCCGGGCACCGCGCGGGCCGCCCGGACGGCGTCGAGCAGGGCGTGGCCGCTGTCGACTCGGTTGACGTAGGTGTGCAGCCGGTCGGTCGCGCCGAGCCCGGCGTAGTCGGTGACGACCACGGCGGCGCCGGTGGCCAGCAGTCGGTAGATCGACAGGTCCTCGTAGCCGACCGACACGGTGTCGCCGTCCAGGACGACCGGGTGCTCCAGGCCCATCGAGGCCGCGCACTGGTCGCCCTGCCCCATGGTGCCCGGGGCCACCGCCACCAGCGGGCGGGGGCCCGTGCCCTTCCAGGAGGCCCAGGGCTCGATGTAGGCGCCGGTCACGGCGACCGGGCGGCCGTTGGAGTCGGTCGACCTGTACATCAGCCGGGTCGCGGTGCCCGGCAGTTGGCGGCCGTCGAGGCCGGGGAGGCTCAGGGCGAGCGGGAGGGGACCGGTGCGGATCAGGGCGCCGTTCTCGGCGGGGAGGTCCGCGGGGGGCGTGTAGAAGGCCGGGACCGTGACGCCTCGGGAGGTCACGCCGTCGGCTGCGGAGGCGGAGGCTGCCGGGAGGGCCTGGGCTCCGACGCAGGCGAGGGCGGCCAGGGCGGCGGCGAGGAGGCGTCGGCGGGGCGGTGCGGCGGGTCTGCGGGGGGTGCGAGGGGTGTGGGGGCGGCGTTGCATCGGGCTCACTCCTTGCGGCGTCGGAAGGTGCGGCGGGGTGCCGACGGGCGGCGGGGTGCGGTGGTGCGCCCGCGGGGGGCTGTGGCGCGACTGGCGTGCGGGCGTGCGGCTGGGGGCGCGAGGTGCGGCTCTGGTGCGGGGGCGCCCGCCGAACCGGTGGGCAACACGGTGGTTACTGGCGGGTCACATCCGGGAGAGTAGAGTCGCGTGTCACTCAGTGACAAGGTGTCTGCGTGTGTCAATTCCGCGGGTCTCGCTATGCTGCCGGTGTTCGAGACGCGGAGGCGGTGGGGCGACGGTGCGCGAGGCGGCACCCGGTGCACGCGAGGCACACGCTCCGGCCTCCCGGCCGTCGCTCGGGGAGCGGCGCAAGACGGCGCTCCGCCTGGAGATCGCCCGCGAGGCCGTCCGGCTGTTCCTGGCGCAGGGCGTCACCGCCACCACGGGCGACCAGATCGCCCAGGGCGTCGGCGTCTCGACCCGCACGCTGTGGCGGCACTTCCCCACCAAGGAGAGCTGTGTCCTGCCACTGCTCGCGGCGGGCCTGGACGCCGTCGTCGAGCTGCTGCGCGACTGGCCGCCGCAGACCCGGCTGCTGGACTTCCTGACGACGTCCTGCCGGCAGGGCAGGCTGCCCTCCGCCGACCCCGCCGTCCTCGACCTGGTGCGGCTGACCCGCACCGAGCCCGCCCTGCGCGCCGTCTGGCTCCAGGCCCACGACGACGCGCTGCCGGTGCTCGCCGGGCTGCTCGCGCGGCGGTGCGGCACGAGCGCCGACGACCTGCGGGTGAAGGTGCACGCGGCGACCGTCAACGGCGCGCTGCGCACGGCGGCCGAGGACTTCGCCGTCCGCTACGCCGACGGCCCCGGCGCCTCGCAGGAGGAGCTCACCGCCTGCCTGCACGTCGCCCTGCGCGCGGCCGTGGAAGGCCTGCCCTACTGACCCGCCCCCGCGGGACGGCGCGCGGGGGCGTGCGCCCCGGCCGGGCGCCGCCGGCCGCACCGGGTCCGCCCCCAGGGCTTGAGCACGGAGACGGCCGCCAGGAAGACGTACGCGGACAGCGACACGGCCGGCCCGAACAGCACCTCGCCCGCGTCGGGCAGCGGTCGGCCGACGGCGACGGCGTACGCGGAGTTCACGCCGGGACGCAGGGCGAGGACGTTGGCGGTGAGCGTGGCGAGGGTGAGCCAGAACTTGACGCAGATTCACCGATGGCGGGTCAGCCCCCACTCGGTGCCGAGGGCCGGCACCAGGCCGCCGGCCAGGGTCAGGAGGGCGACGGGGAGCAGCAGCCAGTCGGTGAACAGCTTCATGGCGCGCTCCGAGCCCGCGGGCTCGGATCCGGTGGCGGCCGCGGTGACGCCCAGGGTGAGCAGCCCGGGACTGAGCCCGAGTCAGGCGGCGGAGGCGGCCACATGGACGACGGGACACATGCGGCGTGTGGGACGGTTTTTCACGCCTTCCACGCTGCCGCTCCCGCGGGCCCGCGTGCGTCCCACGGCGGGAGTGACCGCGGCTGCTCGCCCCGGCGTACGCGCCCGGCCGTGCGCCCGCCCCGCACGAAGTGCACGTTTTGCGGAACCTTTGCCGGGGTGCGGGGCGTTGTACCGGGTGAGCGCGCACGAGCGGGTTCACTACAGATGACCAGAACGCATACCGAGGTGACGTCAATGGCAGTGTGGGACCGGCTCAAGGACCAGGCCAAGGCTCTTCAGCAGACCCAGGGCGGGGCCCGCCCCCCGCGGGGTCACGGCACGGGGTCCGGCGGCGGTGGACGCGCCCAGCTGGTCAGCGCGCTCAAGACCCAGCTCGGCTCTTTGAAGACGGAGTTGAAGAGCGGCGCCTACCGGGACGCCAGCATGGCGATGTGCGCCCTGGTCGCGGCGGCCGACGGCCATGTGGACCCGGCCGAGCGGCAGCAGCTGGAGTCGATGATCGTGAGCAACGACGTCCTCCAGAACTTCCCGCCGGAGCAGCTGCGGCAGCGCTTCAACAAGCACGTCGACCTGCTCACGCGGAACTTCCCGCAGGGCAAGGCCGAGGCGCTGCAGGACATCGCCAAGACCGCCAAGAAGCCCACCGAGGCGCGGGCGGTCATCCAGACCGGCATCGTCATCGCCGCGGCCGACGGCGACTTCTCGCAGGCCGAGCAGGCGGTCGTCCGCGAGGTGTGCGCGGCCCTGGGCGTGTCCCCCGCGGAGTTCCAGCTCTGACCCTCCGTCGGCCACGGGACCGCGGTGCAGCAAGAAAGGCCTTCGATGGACCACCTGAAGGTGTGCGACCTGATGAGCGACGCCGTCATTCGGGTCCAGGGCGGCACGCCCTTCAAGGAGATCGCCCATCTGCTGCAGGAGTACGACATCACGGCGGTCCCCGTGGTCGACGCCGACGACCGGCCGGTGGGCGTGGTCTCGGAGGCCGACCTGCTGCACAAGATGTGGGGGTGGCGGGAGGGCGAGTCCGACGCCGCGCCCGCGAAGGCCTCAGCCGTCGACGCCGCCGGGCTGATGACCTCGCCCGCCGTCTGCGCGCGGAAGGAGTGGAGCGTCGTCGACGCCGCACGGGTGATGGCCGAGCACGGCATCAAGCGGCTGCTCGTGGTGGACGAGGAGGGCCGGCTGACCGGTGTGGTCAGCCGGAGCGACCTGCTGCGCGTGTTCCTGCGGACGGACCAGGCGATCCGCACGGAGATCGTCGAGGAGGTCCTGGTCAGGACGCTCGGCGAGGCGCCGTCGGCGGTGCACGTCGACGTGACCAACGGCAACGTCGTCCTCAGCGGCCGACTCGCCGACCGGGGGTCGGTGCCCGCCCTGGAGGAGCTGTGCCGACACGTCGACGGAGTGGTGGCCGTGGAGTTCAGACCGGTCCCCGAGGCCGCGGACGAGACCGCCGACGAGCGCGGGGCCGGGTCGGAGAGCGGAGGGGCGCGCTGACGCGCCCGCCTACGACTCCTTCCAGACGAGCACGGTCAGCACCGCGCTGGTGACGGTGACCGGCGCGCCGGACTGGTTGAGCAGCCGCACCCGCATGCTGCGCCCCGACGCCAGCCGCTTGGTCAGCGGCACGACCGCGAACGATCCGCCGGACGTGCCCACGAGTTCGTGGATCGGATGGTTCGTCCTCACCTCGTCGCCCTCGAACTCCGTCATCCGCACCTGCACGGTCTTCCCGGCGGGCAGCCCGGTGACGGCGAGGCTCAGGCTGCCGGTGAAGCGGGCCGGGCCGCGCGCGAAGACGGTGCCGCCGGACGCATGGTGACCGGTCTCGTCGCTCCACTCGCTGGTGAACTCGATGGAGTCCCAGAAGCCCGGGTTGAGGGTGTACTGCGTGGCGAGTCCCAGGTTGACGTACTGGGGCATGGGGTCCTCCTCTTCCCACTGGCCCGCCGGCAGCGCCAGACAGGCGGCCAGGTCGCGGCGGAAGTCGAGCATGTCGAAGCCGCGCGGATCGGGCTTCTGGTCCGACCACTCCAGGTGTCCGATGGCGCTCTTCGCGGACCAGCCGTGCCGACGGCAGATCGCCGCGGTGGCCTTCACCATGGCGGTGTACTGGGCGCGCGGCCACGGGTCCTTGCCGTCGCCGAGGTTCTCGCACTCCCAGCCGTAGAAGTGGGCGTTGCCGTCGACCGAGCCGGGGCTGTTGTCGTGTTCGTGCGTCGGGGGCGGATAGCTGCCGTACGACTCGTTGCGCACGGCCGCGAGAACGTCGGGGTCGCCGCCGCCGGCGTGGTTGGCGCGGCCGTTGCCGACGAGGTGGACGGTGCCGTCCTTGGTGATGCAGCCGGTGGCGAGCGGCCCGGGCAGGTCGCTGCGCCCGTTGTAGATCAGGCTCACGACGTCGGCGCCCGGACCGGTGACGGTGTGATGGACCATCACGCCGTTTACCGGGCCCCAGGCGCCCCTGTGGTTGCGGTTGTGGGTGCGCCAGGAACGGACCTCACGCACGGCGCAGCCCTCCGCGCGGAGCGCGGCGACCAGTTGGTCGGCGGTGAGTGGATCGGCCATCGTCACTCCTCCGTTGGGTCCACGCGGGCCACATGCCCGGGCGGAGATCCGGTTATGCGCACGGACGCGAAACCCCGGGGCGCCGCGACACCCCGGGGTCACTCGTTCGAGTCACTGTCAGAACGTCAGTTTCCAGCTGTCGATGTACCCCGTGTCCTGGGCGGCGACGTCCTGGACCCGCAGCCGCCAACTGCCGTTCGCCGTCTCGCTCGACGCGTCGACGGTGTAGGTGGCGACGACGTTGTCCGCGGAGTCCGAACTGCTGGAGTTCTTCAGCCGGTACGCCGTGCCGTCCGGGGCGAGCAGATCGACGACCAGGTCGCCGCGCCAGGTGTGCTTGACGTCGACGCCGACCCGGAGCGCCGCTGGCGCGTTGCCCGTGCGGCCGGAGACGGCGACGGTGGAGGTGACGGCGGCGCCGTTGTCCGGGATGGCGACGTCGGCGGTGTTCTCGTACACGTCTCCGGGCTCCGGCGTGGCGCCCGTGCCGAGTGTCCAGATGGCGTGGGCGAGGGCGTCGCTGTTGCGGTCGAGCGCGGTGTCGTTGATGTTCGACGTGGTGTCGCAGGAGGAGTGGTAGCACCGGTCGAAGGCCTGACCGGCGGTGCCGCCCCACTTGGTCGCCTGGGCCGCCGTCTTGACCCGGCTGGCGCCGGTGAACAGTCCGCCGACGGGTATGCCGGCGTTCTTGAACGAGGCGTGGTCGGAGCGCCCGTCGCCCTCGGTCTCTATCTCGGTCGGCACGCCGATGCCCGCGTACCAGTCCTTGAAGGCCTTCTCGATCGCCGGGTCGTCGTCGTAGACGAAGTAGCCGGGGTTCGGGGAGCCGACCATGTCGAGGTTGATGTAGCCCGCGATCTTCGCGCGCTCGGTGGTCGGCAGGGTGTTGACGTAGTGCTTCGAGCCGACGAGTCCCAGTTCCTCGGCGCCCCACCAGGCGAACCGCAGGTGCTTGGCGGGCTGGAGCTGGGCGCGGGAGACGGCGAGCGCGGTCTCCAGCACGGCGGCGGATCCCGAGCCGTTGTCGTTGATCCCGGCGCCGGAGGAGACGGAGTCGAGGTGGGCGCCGGCCATGACCACCTGATTGGCGTCCCCGCCGGGCCAGTCGGCGATCAGGTTGTAGCCGGTCGTGCCGGAGTAGGTGAACTGCTGGAGCGTGGTGACGAAGCCGGCCGCGTCCAGCTTGCCCCGCACGTAGTCGATGGACGCCTTGTAACCGGTGCGGCCGTGCGCACGATTGCCGCCGTTGGCGTTGGCGATGGACTGGAACTGCGTCAGGTGCGCCTTGACGCCCGCCAGCGGGATGTCGGGGGCGGCCTGCGCCCCGGCTCCCGCCCGGTCCCCGGCGTCCTCGGCCGAGGACGCCGGGGACGCGGCGAGCAGGCCCGCCACGGCGACGGCGACCACGGCCGCGGCCGCGGTGCGCCTGGGGGCCCTTCTGGGCAGGCTGGATCTCGGAATCGTCATGTGGGGGGCCGCACTTTCTCGTCGATGGGGAACCGGACGGAACATCTGGTGCTGTGGTGCCAGAGCTGTGCGGGTGCTGTGTGCGCCTGATGTTCATCCGAATGACGAGGTCACGTCAAGCCCTTTACCGGTCAGGAATGTCCGCTCAGCGAACACTTCATCCGGCGTCGCGGGCGACCTTGCGGGCCCAGAGCACGAGCGGCGCCTGAAGGGGCAGCCGGCCGAGGGCGGCGGCCTTCTGCGGCGCCGGCCTGTTCCGCCAGTCCACGGCCATCTTCACGTTGGCCGGGAAGACCCCGACGAAGAACGCCGCCGTGGCCAGTGCGGCGACCCGCCGGGTCCGGGGCAGCGCGACCCCGGCCGCCAGCGCCAGTTCGGCGGCGCCGCTCGCATAGGTCCACGCCCTCGGCGAGCCCGGCAGCGAACGGGGCACGATGGCGTCGAACTGGCGGGGGCGCGCGAAGTGCGCGGCGCCCGCGGCGGCCAGGAGACCGGCGAGGAGCAGCGGGGAGCGATCGGAACGGGACACGGTTCCTCCACGGAGGGACGGCAGACGTTGTTACCCGACGGTAAGTAGGGGCGGGCGCAGCCTAACCCACGCCGGTCCGGCGCGGCTGCCGTACCTCCCGGGGCCGACGGCCGACAGTGAGGGGATGAGCGGTGAGGGAGTGAGCCCCGCGGGGACGAGCGGTGAGGAGACGGACGTCGAGCAGGTGATCGACGCGTTGTACGTACTGCCGCCGGGAGAGTTCGTGGCCGCCCGCGACGCGCGTGCGGCCGAGGCGCGCACGGCGAAGGACACGGCCGCGGCGAAGCGGATCTCCGCGCTGCGCCGCCCGACGCAGGCGGCCTGGGTGTCGAACCGTTTCGTCCGCGAGCGGCCCGACGAGGTCCGGCAACTCCTCACCCTCGGCGAGACCCTGCGGGAGGCGCATCGGCACCTGGACGCCCAAAAGCTGCGCGAGGCGGGCGGACGGCAGTACAAGGTGATCTCCGCACTGGCCCGGGAGGCGGCACAGGTCGCGGCCGGGGCCGGCGGGGCGGTCGGCGAGACGGTCGTTCAGGAGGTCGAGAAGATCTTCCACGCGGTCCTCGGCAGCCCCGACCTCGCGCGGGAGTGGGCGGCGGGCCGGCTGACGCGCACGCCGGACCCGACGATCGGCTTCGGAGCGGTGACGCCGGAGAGCCTGCCGGCCGGGCGAAAGGAGGCGGGCAGGGACGCCGAGGGCGGCGGGGCGGGGGACGCGGACGTTCGGGACACGGCGGCGGCCGACGAACAGGCGGTGAAGGCGCCCGCACCGGCCGGGCCCTCCCCCGCCGGGACACCGCCCGCCGGGGCGCCCGCCCCGGCCGGGCCCTCCCCCGCCGGGACACCGCCCGCCGGACGGCGCCGGGGCGCGGCCACCGCACCCAAGAGGCCCCCGGCACAGAAAGACACGTCCAAGGAGGCCACGTCCGAGAAAGCCCCACCCAAGAAGCCGGCGTCCAAGAAAGCCCCACCGAAGAAGGCCCCGCCCGAGAAAGCCCCACCCAAGAAGGCCCCACCCAAGAAGCCGGCGTCCAAGGAACTCTCACCGGAGAAGCCGTCGCCGAAAGAGCCCCCGGCGGGAAAGTCGCCGCGCCGCCCCCGCCCCACCACGGCGGAAACCCGGCGCCGCGAAGAGCACGCCCAGGCCCTCGCCTCCGCCGAGCGGGCCGCCGCCGAGGCCCGGCATCGGCAGCGGGAGCAGCACTCCGCCGAGGACGCCCGGCACGCCGCGCTCTCCAGGCTCCGGGAGACCGAGGAGCGGGTCGCCCTGCTGGAGGACCGGCTCCGGGAGGCGAGGGCGGAGCGGCGGGAGGCCCGTACGGAGGCGGAGCGGGCCCGCGCCGAAGCACGGAAGGCCGCCGACGCCGCCCGCGCGGCGGCCCGTTCGGCCGACGAGGCCGCGCGCACCGCGGCGCGTCCGGAGACGTAGCCGGACTCCGCCGCGCACACGCCGTGCCCCACCGCCCCACCGCCCCACCCGCCGCCCCTCCAGCCCCATCGGTTCCGCAAAAGTTTCGAAAACGGGAGAACTGTTCGAGTTCTTGACGTGTCTTTGGCGCAATGGCTTCATGGGAGCGCTCCCACGCCGTGCGGACGCCCGGTTTCTTGCCGCTCACCATTGGAGTCGCAGTGAGAACAACAGTCAGAAGCACCCCTGTTCGGGTCAGAAGCAACCCCGTCCGTCTCCTGATGACCGCCCTCGCCGCCTTACTCGGTCTGGCCGTCGCCGGGACGCTCACCTCGGCGCCCGCGCACGCCGACGCGCCCGGAGCGCAGGCGACCGGCCTGCACATCGACAACGGGCGCCTTCTGGAGTCGAACGGCAACGATTTCGTCATGCGGGGCGTCAACCACGCCCACACCTGGTACCCGAACGAGACGCAGTCGCTGGCCGACATCAAGGCCCTGGGCGCCAACAGCGTCCGGGTCGTGTTGGCGGACGGCCACCGCTGGGCCGCGAACAGCCCCTCGGACGTGGCGGACGTCGTCGCCCAGTGCAAGGCCAACCGGCTCATCTGTGTGCTGGAGGTGCACGACACCACCGGTTACGGCGAGGAGGCCGCCGCCGGCACGCTGGACCAGGCCGCCGACTACTGGATCGGTCTCAAGAGCGTCCTCGCCGGTGAAGAGGACTACGTCGTCATCAACATCGGCAACGAGCCCTGGGGCAACACCAACCCGGCCGGCTGGACCGACCCGACCATCGCCGCGATCAAGAAGCTGCGCGGCGCCGGGTTCCAGCACACGCTCATGGTGGACGCGCCCAACTGGGGCCAGGACTGGCAGGGCGTGATGCGTGCCAACGCGCGGACCGTCTACGACGCCGACGCCACCGGCAACCTGATCTTCTCGATCCACATGTACAGCGTGTTCGACACGGCCCAGGAGATCACCGACTACCTGAACGCCTTCGTCGACGCCGAGCTGCCCATCCTCATCGGCGAGTTCGGCGGTCCCGCCGACCAGTGGGGCAATCCCGACGAGGACGCCATGATGGCCGCCGCCGAGCGGCTCGACCTCGGCTACCTGGCGTGGTCCTGGAGCGGCAACACCGACCCGATCCTGGACCTGGCGATCGACTTCGACCCGAACCGGCTCAGCTCCTGGGGCGAGCGCATCTTCCACGGCGCGAACGGCATCGCCCAGACCTCGAGGGAGGCGACGGTCTTCGGCGGCGGCACCCCGGGCGACACCCGCGCCCCCACCGCGCCGGGCACACCGACCGCCTCCGCCGTCACCTCCGACTCGGTGACGCTGAGCTGGGCCGCGTCGTCCGACAACGTCGGCGTGAGCGGATACGACGTCGTCCGGGTCGGCGGCACGACCGAGACCCCGGTCGCCTCCTCCGCCACCAACACCGTCACCGTCACCGGCCTCGCCGCCGACACCTCGTACACCTTCGGCGTGTACGCCCGTGACGCCGCCGGCAACCGCTCCGCCCGTTCCGCC
The DNA here is from genome assembly GCF_040611575.1 of Streptomyces sp. NPDC006610. Lineage (NCBI taxonomy): Bacteria > Bacillati > Actinomycetota > Actinomycetes > Kitasatosporales > Streptomycetaceae > Streptomyces > Streptomyces sp. NPDC006610. The sequence goes on along the minus strand of NZ_JBEXOP010000057.1, from coordinate 17,257 downwards.
ACGGTGACCGTCACCACCGACGACGGCGGCAGCACACCCGGCACGCGCTGCTCGGTCGGCTACCGGGTCGTCCACGAGTGGCCCGGCGGCTTCCAGGGCGAGATCACCCTCCGCAACACCGGCACCACCGCCCTCAACGGCTGGACCCTCGGGTTCGCCTTCCCGAGCGGCCAGACCATCAGCAACATGTGGGGCGGCACGCCCAGCCAGAACGGCGCGAACGTGACCGTGGCCAGCGCCTCCTACACCTCGGCCGTCGCGGCCGGCGGTTCGGTGAGCGTCGGCTTCACCGCGACGAAGGGCTCCGCCAACGCTGCCCCGACCTCCTTCACGCTCGACGGCACCGCCTGCACCGCCGCCTGATCCGACCGAAGGCGCACCGACCGACCGGGCGAGCCGTCCCGGCCGGTCGGTGGTCCCCCGCCGTCGTACCCCCGGTCGGGGTCGGGTGTCCCCGGCCTAGACCGGCGTCTCCGGCCAGCGGCCGGCGCCCTTCTCCCGCGTGGCCGGGCGAGGTGGCGGGGCCTCTCCCGCGGTGAGGTGGTCGAGGACCTCGACCAGTTCCTGGCAGGCGCGTTCCACGGAGCGCCGGGTGTTGCGCTGCTCGGTGATCACGGCCGACAGGAGCAGGGCGGTGAGGGCCATGCTGCCGTTGAAGGCCTGAAGTTTGATCATGACTTCGATGCGGCTCAGACCGGCGAACGGACCCACGTCGTCCGTCGCCGACACCGCGGCCATGACGGAGGTGAACAGCGCGCAGAGCATGCTGCCCAGGACCAGGAAGCGCAGGGCCGCCCAGATCAGCAGCGGGAACACCAGGAACAGCATGCTCACCGTGGAGCGCGTGGCCAGCGGCACGAAGACGCAGGCGGTGGCGGCCAGGACCAGGGCCTCCGGCAGACGGGTGGTGCGCGGGCGGCGGGCCCGGGCCAGCAGGAGCAGCAGCGGGGTGACGATCAGCACGCCCATCGCGTCCCCGACCCACCAGCCCAGGAAGACGGTCCCGAAGTCCGCGGCGGTGATCCGGTCCTGGCCGAGCAGGAACCCGGCCCCGCCGCCGGCGCTGATGAGCATGCCCGCCAGGGCGCCGAGGAGGACCAGGGCGATGCCGTCGCGCAGCCGGGCGAGGTCGGTGCGGAAGCCCACGGCGCGCAGCATGACATACGCGGCGACGGGGCCGGCGGTACTGGTGGCGACGGTGACGAGCGCCGACGGGCGGAAGGAGGTGAAGGAGGTGAGCGACAGGATGACCAGGAGCGAGCCGAGGGCGATGCCGGGCCAGGCGCGCGGGCCGAGGACGAGCAGGGCGGCCAGGGCGATGCCGGTGGGGGGCCAGATGGGGCTGAACACCGCGTCACCGACGGACAGTTCCCGCAGCAGGCCGAGCCGTCCCGCCGCGAAGTAGCAGGCGGCGACGGCCAGCGTCTGGAGGCCGGCGACGGCCGGCCGGCGCAGATCCCGCAGAGCCACCACAGCAGCCATCAGACACCGCCCGCGCCGTCCGTGCGAGGCGAGCGGGGCGGACAGGCGACCCGTCACGGCGGGCCCGTGGGGCGGTCAGGGGCCCGAAAACCGGGCGTCCGCGTCGTCGTGGCCGACCACGAGGACCGCGGCGTCGTCCTCGTGCCCCACCCGCTCGGCGCCCCTGATGACGGCCGCGGCGAGGGCGTCGGGGTCCATCCGGGCGACGGCGGCGATGCCCGCGAGGCGGACGACCTGGTCGAGGCCCTCATCGAGGCTGAGGTGGGGGCCTTCCACGACACCGTCGGTGAGCAGGACGAAGACGCCGCCGGTGGTGAGGCGGTAGCGGGTCACCGGATACGTCGTGCCCTCCTGGATGCCGAGGGGCGGGCCGCCCTCGTCGGCGGCGACGCCGGACTTGCCGTCCGCGGTGGCCCAGATCATCGGCAGGTGCCCGGCCCGCGCGCTCTCCAGCACCCCGGTGGCCGGGTCGAGCCGCATGAAGGTGCAGGTGGCGAAGAGGTCCGTGCCGAGGGTCATGATCAGGTCGTTCGTGACGGCGAGCAGGTCCCCGGGGTCGCTGGTGACGGAGGCCAGGGCGCGCAGGCCGACCCGCACCTGCCCCATGAACGCGGCCGCCTCTATGTTGTGGCCCTGGACGTCGCCGATCGAGAGCCCCAGGCGCCCGTCGGGCAGCGGGAAGGCGTCGTACCAGTCGCCGCCGACGTTCAGCCCGAAGCAGGCCGGGACATAGCGCGCCGCCAGATGGAAGCGGGGGGTGGTGGGCAGGTCGGCCGGGAGCATCCCGCGCTGCAGGGCTATGGCCAGCTCGACCCGGGACCGCTGGAATTCCGCGCGCTCGCGGGCCCGGGCCGTCAGGGAGCCCAGCCTGGCGAGCAGCTCGTCGCCGTCCTGGGACGGGCGCTTGCGGAACATCGGTCGCTCCCACGGGAACGGCGTCCCTTTTGGGTGAATAATACGGTTTGTCACTTTACCCGGCCGCCGGAGCCTCCGCGTCGCGCGCTCAGACGGCGACGGCGATCCGGTCCCAGAACCAGTAGAGGCCGACGAGCACGATCGCCGCGGTCAGGGCGGGCGGCACCCAGCGCCGGGCGGCGGTCCGGCGCACCAGCAGGAGCAGCGCGGCCAGGCCCACTCCCGCGAGCCTCCGTCCGCCGGGTCCGCCGGGCCGTCTTCGCCGCTGTGCTGGGCACATGAACGACCGCCCTCCCCGATCGCACCGAGTGAGAGGCATGCCGGACGATGCACTACATGCCCATGGCGGATCCTGGCGAGCGCAGGTGAACGGCGGAGAATCGTCCGCGGAACTGGTGGCGACGCACGGGCGGGCGGCGGCGCCCCGGACACGACGGACCGGCGCGGGTGATGATCACCCGCGCCGGTCCGTCGTGTGTCCGGCGTGTCCGTCCGGTGCCGGCCGGAGCCCGCGGTCAGGGCCGCTTGCGCAGCCGGGACAGCAGGCGCTGCGCCTGGGCCCGCTTGCGCGGGTCGGCGGCGGCGCGGCGGGCCTGGCCGATCGTCCGCTGCCCCTGCGGGCTGCGGGCGAACTCCTTGATGCGCTGAAGGATGGGCATGGTCTCTCCTCCCTCCCCGGGCGGCGGCGCGTTCCACCGCCTCGCGAGTCCGGCTACCCGCTCGGCAGCCGATCAGGCACGGCGGCTCACTCCTCGCGCTCGTACTCCGCCTGCGCGTTCCGTTCGGTGAGGTCCTTCTGGGCCGCCTCGTAGACGTTCCGGACGAACTTCCGGGCCTGCCGGCGGTCCATTCCCCGCTCCCGGCTGCTCACCAGCTCGTCCGCCCACTTGTCCACGGAACGGTTCGTGTCGTCCCGGTCGTCCCTGGCCATGACACCCTCCTCGGGGGAACGCGGGCGTGCCCGCACTCGTCGGGCGGCCCCTCTCCATCGTCCGCGCCCGGGCCCGGCCCGCAACCCGGGCCGGGTCAGGCCACCGGCGCCGGGAACGTCGGGTACTCCACGCCGGAGACGTGCTGCACCACGCGGACCACCTGGCAGGAGTAGCCGAACTCGTTGTCGTACCAGAGGTAGAGGATCGCGTTGTCCCCCTCCACCTTGGTCGCGCCGGCGTCCACGATCGAGGCGTGCCGCGAGCCGATGAAGTCGCTGGAGACGGCGTCGGGAGCGGTGATGAAGTCGATCTGGCGCTTGAGCGACGACGTCAGCGAGACCTCGCGCAGATGGTCGAGGACCTCCTCGCGGGTGGTCTCGCGGGCGAGCTGGAGATTGAGGATGGCGATCGAGACGTCCGGGACCGGGACGCGGATCGAGCTGCCGGTGATCCTCGCCTTGAGATCGGGCAGCGCCTTGGCGACGGCGGAGGCGGCGCCGGTCTCGGTGATGACCATGTTGAGCGGCGCGGAGCGGCCCCGGCGGTCGGACTTGTGGTAGTTGTCCAGCAGGTTCTGGTCGTTGGTGAACGAGTGGACGGTCTCGACGTGGCCGCGCAGCACGCCGTACTCGTCGGCCATCGCCTTCAGCGGCGGCACGATCGCGTTGGTGGTGCAGGAGGCGCAGGACAGGATCCGCTCGTCCGGCTCGATGGCGTCGTGGTTGACGCCGTGCACGATGTTGGGGACGTCCCCCTTTCCCGGCGCGGTGAGCACGACCTTGTCGACGCCGGGCCGCAGGTGCTGGGACAGGCCCTCGCGGTCGCGCCATCTGCCGGTGTTGTCGATGAGGATGGCGTTGTCGATGCCGTACGCCGTGTAGTCGACCGTCGTGGGGTCGTCGCAGTAGATGACCTGGATCACGTTGCCGTTGGCGATGATCCGGCTGTTCGCCTCGTCGACGGTGATGGTGCCCTGGAACTGGCCGTGGATGGAGTCCCGGCGCAGCAGGGAGGCACGCTTCACGAGGTCCTGGGCGCCGCTGTTGCGCACGACCACGGCGCGCAGCCGCAGTCCGTTGCCGGAGCCGGCCTTCTCGATGAGCAGCCGGGCCAGGAGCCGGCCGATGCGGCCGAAGCCGTAGAGGACGACGTCGCGCGGCTCGCGGCGCTCGATCTTGTGGACGCCGGTGGCGCCGGCGACGGCCTCGGCGGTGAACTCCGCCACGGAAAGACCCCGGCCGTCGGCGCGGTAGGTCTCGGCGAGCATGCCGATGTCGATCTGCGAGGGGCCGAGATCGAGGGTGGTGAGGGTCTGCAGGAACGGCATGGTCTCGGTGACCGAGAGCTCCGCGCCGGCGATCTGGCGGGCGAACCGATGGGTCTTGAGGATGCTGACCACCGACTTGTTCACCAAGGAGCGGCTGTGCAGCAGGACGGTCACGTCCCGCTCGCGCTGCAGCTTCCCGATGATCGGGATCATCGCCTCCGCGATCTCCTCGCGGTGCTTCCAATTCGTGAACGAGTCGTCGTTGACAGTCACAGGTCCATCTTTCGAGCTAGGTGGCGCTCAGATGATAACCACATGACTTTCCGGCCCGTTCACCCGGTCATCGCCCGCCGGTCGAGCAGGGCGCAGACGGCGTCCTCCTGGACCGCCCGCAACCGCGCGACCTGCTCCGGTGCGGTGGTCTCGTTGATCTGGGCGGTGACGGAGAAGGTCAGCGAGCGGCGGCCGTCCGGGGTGGCGGCGATCAGCTGGGTGTAGCCGGGGAAGTTGCCGGTGTGGCCGAGGACGGTGCCGCAGCGTGTCGCGTACCGGAAGATCGCCAGTCCGGCGGAGTTGCGGCCGGGGCCCGCGGGCTGGGAGGCGCCGGGGATCCACCGCCGCTGGGCGCGCAGCACGTCCTCGCCGTACAGCGCTCCCCCGGCGTAGGCGCGGACGAAGCGGTTCATGTCGGCGGGCGTGGAGACGATCCCGCCGGACGCCCAGACGCCGGAGGCGCCGAGGACCTCGCTCACGTCCTGCGGGGGCGGTGGGGTGACGTCGTAGCCGTGCAGATACGGCTCGGGCATCCGGTGGTCCCGCGGGAGGCTGGTCCGGCGCAGGCCGAGAGGGCGGTGGACCAGGTCGGCGAGGAGTTGTTCGTACGTCGTGCCGGTGGCCGCCTCCGCCATGAGGGCGACGGCGATGTTGTCGGAGTTGGAGTAGCGGTAGCGGCTGCCCGGCGGGAAGCGCAGGGGCTCGTCCGCGACGTAGTCGAGCAGGCGGCGGGAGTCGAAGCGGCGGCGCGGGTCGGCGGTGACGTCGGCGAGGAACCGGGGGTCCTCGCTGAAGTCGGGCAGCCCGCTGGTGTGGTGCAGGAGCTGCCGCAGGGTCACGGCGGACCAGGCCCTCGGCAGCCGCGGCAGCCTCCGGCCCAGGGTGTCGTCCAGGCTCAGGCGCCCGCGGTCGACCAGGGTGAGGGCGACGGCCCCGCTGAAGGCCTTGGCGACACTGGCGATGCGCATGTGGTCGCCGGGGCGGGGCGGGCGGCCGGTGGCGAGGTCGGCGACTCCGGCGCGCAGCACCCGCCGCTCACCGTCCCGCTGGAGGACGGCGATCACGCCCGGCGGGCCGCCGGCGCCGCGGACGAGATCGTCGATCCGCCGCTGGAGCGCCTGCTCCGCGGGCGGGACGGGCGGCGGGGCGGGCGTCGCCGCCGTGCTCACGGCCGCCGGGCACAGGGAGGCCAGGCAGAGCGCGAGCACGCAGGCCGCTCGCACACGGGCGCGCCGGGACGGCCCCGGACGGCGAGGCGGGCCGGGCGGGGCGGACGGGCCGGAAGGAGGAAACGGGACGGCGGTACGAGACGGGATGGGCGGCGGAGACGGAACGGGACGAGGCTCCGGAGCCGGACGGAACTCCGGAGCCGGACGGAACTCCGGTACGGGACGGCGGGAGGCGGGACGGCGCGGCATGGCGGCTCCTGGGCGCTGGGCGATCCTGCCGCCCAGCCTCCGCCGTCCGCCCGCCCCCGGCCCGCCGGCGCTGCTCCGGTCGGCCCAGCCCCGCCTCCGCCGGGGTTACGCCTCCCGCGGCGGCTTGACGGCGACGTCCAGGTAGAAGGTGTCGATGCTGCGCACCGCCTCCTCGAACTCCTCCAGGTTGACCGGCTTGGTCACGTAGGCGTTGGCGTGGTGGCGGTAGGCGCCCGAGACGTCGTCCGGCGCCGCGGAGGTGGTCAGCACCACCACCGGGATGGTGCACAGCTCGGCGTCCTCCTTGACCACGGCCAGGAACTCGCGGCCGTTCATGCGGGGCATGTTGAGGTCGAGGACGATCAGGTCGGGGCGCTGCTTGCCGGGGTCGCGCAGGTATTCGAGGGCTTCGACCCCGTCGGCCACCTGGGTGAGGTTGCGGGCGCCGCGATCGGCGAGAGCGTCCTGGATGAGCATCGCGTCGGCGATGTCATCCTCGACCAGCAGCACGTCGTAGGGGCGAGTGGTGTCGGAGACGACCATGACTATGAACTCCGGGGGACTGGAGAAGGAGTGTGACGGGGGGTGCTGCTGGTGATCAGGCCCGGCCAGCGGCGCCGGGCTCCCTGACGGCTCATGCTCGACGCCCGGCCGATCTCGGGATAACCCGCGCCGGCCGCCGCCGCGGCCCTGGCCGCGTGATGCTCCAGGAGCTGAGCCGCCCGCTCGACCTGGATGAGCACCTGGAGCCGAGCGAGGGCCTGCCGGCGTGCCGCGACGACCGCGTCGTCCGTGCCGCCGGGCACGTCCACGGCACGTCGCGCGATCCGGCGGGCCACTTCGTCCACCACTTCGATCACGAGATCGGTCATCTCCCCGTCGTTCATGGGCAGGGGGAAGTGGGAGGCAGACATGCCACTACCCTAAGCGCCGCCGCACCTGCCGACAACAACCGTTGTCACCGGATGTGTATGGTGGGCGTTCCGCCGGGTGCGCCGCGCCGCCGCGGTCGTGTCGAGGACGAGGAGCTACGCAGGTCGTGATGAGTGAGCAGTCGTCCAGGGCCGCCTCCCAGGTCGCCGGCTGGACCACTCGCCGCTGGCTGCGGGTGAGCGTCGCGGTCACCCTGGCCGTCCTCGCGGTACTGGGCTCCCTGGGCGCCTGGGCGATGTCCCGCACCTCGGACCTGACCGACCAGCTCGTGGAGCGCCGGTCGCCCGCGCTGACGTACGCCGTGCGGCTGGAGACGGCCCTGGTCAACCAGGAGACCGGGGTCCGCGGCTACGGCCTGTCCGGACGGCGCGACTTCCTCCAGCCGTACCGGCAGGGCGTGACCGACGAGCGGACCGCGCTCGACCGGCTCGACCGGCTCACCGCGGACGACCCGCGGGGCCGGGCGGACCTCGCCACCGTGCGCCGGCTCGCGGACCGCTGGCAGGAGCAGTGGGCGCGGCCCATAGCGCAGGCGGACCCCGAGGAGGCGCTGCCGCTGGCCGAGCGGCGCGCCACCGCGGGCAACACGGCGTTCGACGCCCTGCGCGACGCCATGGCCCGGCAGCAGGAGCATCTCCAGCAGGAGCAGTCGGCCGCCCGGGACGACCTGCGCCGGGCGCTGACCGTGCGCAACGCGGCGCTCGCCGTGATCGCGGCCGTCATCGCCCTCACCGCCGTCCTGGTGTTCGAGGCGCTGCGACGGGGCATCAGCGCGCCGCTGGCCCTGCTCGCGCACGGGGCGCGGGAGGTCGGCAGCGGCCGCTTCGACCGGCCGATCACCGTGACCGGCCCGGCCGACCTGCGTCAGCTGGGCGCCGACGTGGAGTCGATGCGCCGCCGGCTGCTGGCGGAGCTGGAGTTCAGCGAGCGCTCCCGGCGGCTGCTGGACGAGCAGGCGACCGACCTCAAGCGCTCCAACACCGAGCTGGAGCAGTTCGCCTACGTCGCCTCGCACGACCTCCAGGAGCCCCTGCGCAAGGTGTCGAGCTTCACCCAGCTGCTGCAGCGCCGCTACGGCGGGCAGCTGGACGAGCGGGCCGACCAGTACATCGACTTCGCCGTGGACGGCGCCAACCGCATGCAGGTCCTCATCAACGACCTGCTCGCCTTCTCCCGGGTGGGCCGCGTGCACAACGACCACGCGCTGGTCGACCTCGCCCAGATCGTCGACCGCACCCTGGACACCCTCAGCGTGGCCGTCGAGGAGAGCGGCGCCCGGATCGCCCACGACCCGCTGCCCACCGTCGTCGGCGACGCCACCCAGCTCGGCATGCTCTGGCAGAACCTGCTCTCCAACTCGATCAAGTTCCGCCGCCCCGACGTGCCGCCGGAGATCCGGATCACCGTCGAGCGCGCGGACGACTTCTGGGAGTTCGCCGTCGCCGACAACGGCATAGGCATCGATCCGGAGTTCCAGGAGAAGGTGTTCGTCATCTTCCAGCGGCTGCACACCAGGGACGCCTACCCGGGCACCGGAATCGGGCTGGCCATGTGCAAGAAGGTCGTGGAGTTCCACGGCGGGAACATCCGGATCGACCCTGGTCACACGACCGGCACCCGCGTCGTGTTCACCCTTCCCGTTGAGCACTCCGCCGAGCATCCGGCGGCGGACGGCGCGCGAGAGGCACACCCGTGACACAGGCATCCGTGGGACAGACGCCACCCCTGCGCATCGCACTAGTCGAGGACGACGACGGCGACGCGCTGCTGGTGGAGGAGCTGCTGTCCGACACCGACCTCCGGTACGCGCTCGTGCGGTGCAGAACGCTCGCCGCGGCGCGCGCCGAGCTGGCGGTGCGCCACTTCGACTGCGTGCTGCTCGACCTGCATCTGCCGGACGCGTCCGGGCTCGGCACCGTCGAGGCGATCCAGCACACCGACACGCACGCCGCGGTCATCGTCCTGACCGGCCTCGCCGAGCCGCACGCCGGCGTCGAGGCGCTGGCCGCCGGCGCCCAGGACTATCTCGTCAAGGGCAAGGTCGAGCCCGACCTGCTGCAGCGGGCCGTGCGCTACGCCGTCCAGCGCAAGCAGGCCGAGCGTGCCAACGCGGCCCTCCAGGTGGGCCGGCTGCGCGCCCAGGAGAACGCCCGGCTGGAGCGCGGACTGCTGCCGACGCCGATCCTCTCCTCCCCCGTCGTCAGCGCCACCAGCCGCTATCTGCCCGGCCGGGAGCAGGCCCTGCTCGGCGGTGACTTCCTCGACGTCGTGCAGACCGACGACGGACAGGTCCACGCGATCATCGGCGACGTCAGCGGGCACGGCCCCGACGCCGCCGCGCTCGGGGTCTGTCTGCGCATCGCGTGGCGCTCCCTCACCCTCGGCGGCCACCGCGACCAGGAGCTGCTGCGCCTGCTGGAGCAGATCCACACCGCCGAACGCACCGGCAGCGACCTGTTCACCACCTGCACGCTCATCACCCTCGACCCGCACGCCGCGACGGTGCGGCTGCACCTGGTCGGCCACCACGAACCGCTGCTCGTCGGCCCCGACGGCGCCCGTGTCCTGGAGGCGCCGCACGGTGTCGCCCTCGGCATCGTGCCGGGCCTCGGCCAGTGGCCGTCCGTGACCCTGCAGCTCCCGCCCACCGGCACGCTGATCGCGTACACCGACGGCCTGATCGAGGGCTACCGGGACGGCGGCGAGGAGCGGCTCGGAGTCGACGGGCTGCTGCGCATCCTGGAGGAGACCCGGGAGTCCGACCCGGGCAAGCACCTCGACGCGGTGATCGGCCGGGCCCGCGGCCTCAACGCCGAGCGCCACACGGACGACCTGGCCATCCTGCGCCTGGACTGGGCCGCCCGCCCCGCCCGCCACGGCGAGCGCACGGTCCCGCGCCAGGCCCCCGGGCACGCCGCCCGGCGCTGACACCGCCCGCGGACCCGGTCGCCGAATTCATGGCGCCGGACGGTGCGGGGTCCGGGAGGTAGGCTGCGGTCACGGTCGGCCGGTCCGTCGGCCGGGCCGGCACACCGACGGGCGGGTGGTGGACAGGGATGGACTGGCGCGAGTTCGCCGAACGGATGGCCGCCTTCGCCCGGGATCTGCTGGCGAAGGACTCCACGCAGGAGACGCTCGACGCGATCAGCGTGCAGGCCGTGGGACTGCTGGAGGGCTGCGACGCCGCCGGCGTCCTGGCGCTGCGCAAGGGCGAGGTGGTCACTCTCTCGGCGTACGGCGAGATGGTCGAGGACTCCGACCGGCTGCAGGGCGAGCTGTGCGAGGGCCCCTGCTTCGACGCGGCCCGGCGCACCGACGGCGAGCGGATGTTCCGCATCGCCGACCTGACCCGGCCCCAGCCGGACTGGCCCCGGTACGCGCCCGCCGCCCGTGACCTGGGCGTGGGCAGCATGATGGGCTTCCTGCTCTACACCCGCGACGAGGACTACGGCGCCCTCAACGTCTACTCCCGCCGCCCCGGCGCGTTCACGGCTCAGAGCGAGACCGCCGGCCTGGTCCTCGCCTCGCACGCCGCCGTCGCGCTGGCCGCCGCCCGCACGGTGGACCAGCTGGAGCAGGCCCTGGACAGCCGGCACGCGATCGGCGAGGCGATGGGCATCCTGCGCGAACGCCACCGGCTCAGCGAGGACGAGGCCTTCGACGTGCTGCGCCGCATCTCCCAGACGCACAACGTCAAGCTCCGCGAGGTCGCCCGCACGATCCGCCTCGAGGCCGACGGCCGCAAGGGCTGAGGGCGTCGGCCACCGGGGAGTCGGCATCCGGGGACGGGGCCGGTGGACCGGCCACCCGCTGGGTACCTGGGGAGCAGACGACGCCGGCGCCGTTGGACCCGGCCTCGTCGGGGTGTCGTGGTTCGGACCGGAGCCACGGCACCGCTGCTTGAAGCGCGGCCGAGCGGTTACTCGGCCCCCATGGCAAAGCTGCATCTTCCTGGGCACAAGGAACACCGCGTCGACCCGAACCCCTCGCCCGAGGAGGCCGGTCCGGGGCCCGAGGTGGAGCGGGCGGCGCCCGACACTCCGGCCCACCTGTCGAAGCGTTCCTGGCTCGCGGTGCTCAAGGGCAGTGTGCGCGAGTTCAAGGACGACGAGCTGACCGACCGCGCCGCGGCGCTGACGTACTACGGGGTGCTGGCGCTGTTCCCGGCGCTGCTGGTGCTGGTGTCCCTGCTGGGCCTGGCCGGCAAGTCCACCACGGACCGGGTGCTGGAGAACGTCGAGAAACTCGCCCCCGGCCCGGCGCGCGACATCATCACCCGGGCCGTGGAACAGCTCCAGAACAACTCCGGCATCGGCTCGATCATGGCCGTCGTCGGTCTGGTGCTGGCCGTGTGGTCCGCCTCCGGCTTCGTCGCCGCGTTCATGCGCGCCTCGAACGCGGTCTACGACATGCCCGAGGGGCGACCGGCGTGGAAGATCCTCCCGGTGCGGCTCGGTGTGACCGTCGTGCTGATGGTCATGGCCGTGATCAGCGCGCTCATCGTGGTCTTCACCGGCGGGCTGGCGAAGGAGGCCGGGGAGATCCTCGGCGTCGGCGACACCGCGCTCACCGTGTGGTCGATCGCGAAGTGGCCGGTGCTGGTCGTCCTGGTCACCCTGATGATCGCGCTGCTGTACTGGGCGAGCCCCAACGCCAAGGTGCGCGGCTGGCGGTGGATCACCCCGGGCAGCTTCCTCGCCCTGGTGATCTGGCTGGTCGCCTCGGCCGGCTTCGCCTTCTACGTCGCCAACTTCGCCTCGTACAACAAGACGTACGGCACCATGGCGGGCGTCATCGTCTTCCTGATCTGGCTGTGGATCAGCAATCTGGCGATCCTGCTGGGGCTGGAGTTCGACGCCGAGACGGCGCGCCAGCGGGCCATCGCGGGCGGGCATCCGCCGGAGGCCGAGCCGTACACCGAGCCGCGCGACACCGCCAAGTGGGACGAGCAGGACCGGCGCCGGATCGAACGCGACGGCGGCGTCTGACGGCGCCCGCGCGCGGTGCTCCGACGCCCCGCGCCGGGCGATCCGACGTTCGGTGTCGGGCGATCCGCATTCGGCAGGAGTGCTTCGCCTGTGAACAGGTACCCGGAAAGCGTCCGGAAGCCGAAGAGCGAAGGAGAAGCGATGTCGAAGGTCGAGGAATCCATCAAGGTCGACGTCCCGGTGCACACGGCCTACAACCAGTGGACCCAGTTCGAGTCGTTCCCCGAGTTCATGGGCGGGGTCGAGCGGATCGAGCAGCGCACGGACACGCTGACCCACTGGGTGACGAAGGTGGGCGGCGTCCAGCGGGAGTTCGACGCCCGTATCACCGAGCAGATCCCGGACGAGCGGGTCGCCTGGACGACCGTCGGCGGGGAGGCCGAGCAGGCGGGCGTGGTGACGTTCCACCGGATCGACGACGGCACGACCAAGGTGATGCTCCAGATGGAGTTCGATCCCGACGGCATGACGGAGACCGTCGGCGACAAGCTCGGTGTGGTGAAGCGGCAGGTCAGCGGTGACCTCAAGCGCTTCAAGGAGTTCATCGAGAAGCGTGGCTCGGAGACCGGCGCCTGGCGCGGCGCGGTCTGACACGAGCGGCGAGGGCGGGGCCGCGGCCGGTGGGCCGCGGCCCCGCCGCCGTACGAGTGGCGGCATGTCACCGGCCGTGTCGGTGCGGCGCGCGCAGGGCACCCGTAGGCGGAGGCGGGACCGCAGGGAACCGCCGGCTCATCCGGAAGCGAGGAACACATGGGACATGGTGGAAACGTCATCGACGAACTGATGACCGATCACCGCGAGGTGGAGGAGCTGTTCGGCAAGATCGAGGCGCTGCCGCCCGGTGACAAGAAGCGCAAGCTGCACGCCGATCAGGTCACGATGGAGCTGGTGCGGCACTCGGTGGCGGAGGAGGCGTATCTCTACCCGGCCGTGCGCGAGCACGTCCCGGACGGCGACTCCATCGCCGACAAGGAGCTGGAGGATCACGCCAACGCCGAGCAGATCATGAAGGATCTGGAGGGCTGTGAGGCGGACGACCCGGAGTTCGACCGGCTCGTCGGCATGCTGATGAGCGAGATCCGTATGCATGTGGCCGACGAGGAGGCGAACCTCTTCCCCAGGCTGGCCGCCGCCTGTCCGCCCGAGGCGCTCGACCAGCTCGGCGACAAGGTGCGCCAGGCGAAGAAGACGGCGCCGACCCGGCCACATCCGTCGGCCCCGGACAAGCCGCCGATGAACAAGCTGATGGCGCCGGGCGCCGGGCTCGTGGACCGGCTGCGGGACATGATGACGGGGCGCGGCAAGGAGCAGTGACCGCGGTCGGCCGGGGCGGCGCGGACCGTGCCCCGTCCGGGCACGCGGGCCGCCCCGGCGGACGGACCGTGATCCGTCCGGGCGCGCGGGCGGTGATCCGCCCGGGCCGGGGGCCGCGGCCCGTGGTCCGTCCGGCCTCGCGGGCGGGTGCGGCCGTCAGGCGACGAGCTGGTTCCCGGAGCTCAGGCGGTCCAGGAGACCGTCCTGGTGCAGTTCGGCCACGGGGAGCACGAGGTCGGGGTGGCGCAGCAGGGCCGCGGCCCGCCGGTCACGCTCGTCGGGGTCGAGCAGCCGCCGGAACTCGGCGGGCGCGCCGCCCGGCCGGCCGTCCTCGGCGAGCGCGGCCACCGCGAGACGGGCCAGCTGCGGGTCGGTGAGCAGCCCGGCCGCCCAGCTCGCCACGACCTCGTCCACCCAGGTGCGCCAGGCATGCCCGTCGGGGTCCGCCGCGTCGGTCGTATCCGCGCCGGTCACCCAGTCCAGGCGGGCCGAGCCGCCCGGACCCGCCATGACGACCAGCGCGGCGTCCATGGGCGTCGGGTAGCGCAGCCGCGCCGCGACCGTCACGGCCTGCCGTGCCTGCGCCTCGCACAGGGCGGCGGCCATCGCTCCCCCGGACGCCGGGTAGGCGCACGTCAGCCACTGTGTGGTGGCCGCTATCAGCGGGGAGAGGTCTGCGAGCACGTCGAGGGCCGTCCGGTGCGCCTGCGGGTCGGGGGGCTGGACGGAAACGGTAGCCCGCGACCCGACCGCGAGGACATGGCCCAAACCTCATCCGGGACGTGGTTTCGGCCACACCGCGGCTTCTTCCGGTACGCGGCGCGGCCGGACCGCCGTCTCCGCTGGCACGCGCCGCGACACGAGCGCTACGGCTCCATGAGCCCGGCGGCCACCGTCGCGCCGAGTTCCCGGCAGGCCTCGGTGTCGGCCCTGCCGGGCTCGCCGGTGACGGTGACCGCGCCGGCCGCGCGCCGCCAGCCGAGACCGGTGGTGATCGTCTCGATGCCGCGGACGGCGCCGGTGACGTCGTTGCCGCCGTGGACGTAGTAGCCGAAGGGCCGGCCTCGCGTCTCGTCCAGGCAGGGGTAGTACACCTGGTCGAAGAAGTGCTTGAGCGCGCCCGACATGTAGCCGAGGTTCGCCGGGGTGCCGAGCAGATAGCCGTCGGCGGCGAGCACGTCGGACGCCGTGGCGGACAGCGCAGCGCGCCGCACGACCCGGACGTTCTCGATGTCGGGGTCCGTCGCGCCGTCGACCACCGCCTCGAACAGCGCCTGGCAGTTGGGCGACGGCGTGTGATGGACGATCAGCAGGGTGGGCACGGTGAGAACCCTAGACGCCGCCCGCCGGGTCCCGTTGTCACCCCGGGTTCCGGATGCGACGATGCCGGGCACCGGCACACCTGGCGAAGGGAATCCATGTGACCGAGGGGGATCACCGAGCGCGCGGCGCCGAGGTGTTCGACGCGATCGGGGCGCGGTACGAGGAGGCGTTCGCGGGGTCCGAGGCGCACCGGGAGTCGCTGGAGTGGCTGCTGGAGCGGCTGGCGCCCGGGAGCAGGGTGCTGGACGTGGGCAGCGGCACCGGCCGGCCCACCGCCGACACGCTGGCCGCGGCCGGCCACGAGGTGCTGGGCGTCGACTTCTCCCCCGTGATGGTCGATCTGGCCGTGCAGCGGGTGCCGGACGCGACGTTCCGCTGCGCCGACATCCGGGAACTGCCGCTCGTGACGGGGTTCTTCGACGCGGTCTGCGTGTACTTCTCGCTGCTCCAGATGACCCGCGCGGAGCAGTCCGCCCTGGTGCGGCGGCTGACGGCGGCGCTCCGGCCCGGGGGGTACGTGATCCTGGCCACCGTGCCCCTCGACGTCGAGGGCGTGGACGCCGTCTTCATGGGCCGGCCGGTGCGGGTGACCAGCTTCGGCGCCGAGGAGTTCACCGCGCTCGCGACCGACGCGGGACTGACCGTGCTGCGGCGGCAGAGCACGGTGTTCACGCCGGCGCATCCGGAGGCGGTTCCCGAGCCCCATCTGTACCTGTACTGCCGGCGCGAGGCGGGCGCGGGGAGCTGATCCGGGCGGGCCGGGGGTCCGGCAGCGCGGTCGGGACCGGCTGCGGCGGCGGCCGGGCCGCCCAGGGGCCCTCCGCCTCCACCCAGGTGCGCCTTATGCTTGGCATAAGATCGCCTTATGGGCCCATAGACCGGACCCCGGTACCAGGTAAGGCTTGCCTTAGCTTAGGCTTCCCGTCGAGTCGTTTCGTCACCACTCGAAGGGAACCCGATCATGCCCCGCCCCCTGCGGGTAGCAATCGTCGGCGCCGGTCCTGCCGGGATCTACGCCGCCGACGCACTGCTCAAGTCCGACGTGGCCGCCGAGCCCGGCGTGTCCATCGACCTCTTCGAGCGGATGCCCGCGCCGTTCGGACTGATCCGCTACGGCGTCGCCCCCGACCATCCCCGGATCAAGGGCATCATCACGGCCCTCCACCAGGTGCTGGACAAGCCGCAGATCCGGCTGTTCGGCAACGTGGACTATCCCTCCGACATCAGCCTGGACGACCTGCGCTCGTTCTACGACGCCGTGATCTTCTCCACCGGCGCGATGGCCGACCGGGCCCTGCCCATCCCCGGGATCGACCTCGACGGCTCCTACGGTGCCGCCGACTTCGTCTCCTGGTACGACGGCCACCCGGACGTGCCGCGCACCTGGCCGCTGGAGGCCGAGAAGGTCGCCGTCCTCGGCGTCGGCAACGTCGCCCTGGACGTCGCCCGCATCCTCGCCAAGACCGCCGACGAACTGCTGCCGACGGAGATCCCGCCGAACGTCTACGAGGGCCTGAAGGCCAACAAGGCGCTCGAGGTGCACGTCTTCGGCCGGCGCGGCCCGGCGCAGGCGAAGTTCAGCCCGATGGAACTGCGCGAGCTGGACCACTCCCCCAACATCGAGGTCATCGTCGACCCCGAGGACATCGACTACGACGAGGGCTCGATCGAGACCCGGCGCGGCAACAAGCAGGCCGACATGGTCGCCAAGACGCTGGAGAACTGGGCGATCCGCGACGTCGGCGACCGGCCGCACAAGCTCTTCCTGCACTTCTTCGAATCGCCCACCGAGATCCTCGGCGAGGACGGCAGGGTCGTGGGCCTGCGCACCGAGCGCACCGAACTGGACGGCACCGGCAACGTCAAGGGCACCGGCAAGTTCACCGACTGGGACGTCACCGCCGTCTACCGTGCGGTGGGCTACCTCTCCGACAAGCTGCCCAAGCTCCCGTGGGACCTCGACTCGGGCACCGTCCCGGACGAGGGCGGCCGGGTCATCGAGGAGAGCGGCGCGCATCTGCAGTCGACGTACGTCACCGGCTGGATCCGGCGCGGCCCGGTGGGTCTGATCGGTCACACCAAGGGCGACGCCAACGAGACGGTGTCCAACCTGCTGGACGACTTCGCGAACGGCCGGCTGCACACGCCGTCCGCGCCCGAGCCGCAGGCCGTGGACGCGTTCCTCGCCGAGCGCGAGATCCGCTTCACCACCTGGGAGGGCTGGTACAGGCTGGACGCCGCGGAGAAGGCGCTGGGCGAGCCGCAGGGCCGCGACCGGGTGAAGATCGTCGAGCGCGAGGACATGCTCCGGGAGAGCGCCGCCGGGCCGGCCGCCACTCATTAAGACGGGCCGCTGTCCATGGGAAGCCGCGTCCACTGGGAGAGGTAGCACCCATGGAGACAGGTCGCAGC
>NZ_JBEXOP010000056.1:9072-37954 GCF_040611575.1 Streptomyces sp. NPDC006610 | reverse complement strand
GCATCCCCCGGCGTCAGGATGTCATGATCGGCGAAATGCAGCTGGAACGACGACACCCCCGGCAAAGTCCCCGCAGGAGCCCGGATCTCCGCCGGGAAATTCGGCAGCGTCGACAGATCATTACCGAACGACGCCGTCTGGGACGTGAAACGGTCACCCGTCAACTGCATCCCGTCACCCGAGTCCCCCGCAAACCTGATGACCACCCGGTCGAGACGGCGGACCTCCCGGCCGTCCGGGGGCGGCGGGGCCGGGCGGGTGGCGGGTTCGCCGGCGGCGGGCGACGGGTGCGGCATGGGTGGGCTCCCGGGGAGGATTGGCGGTGTGTCAGGCGGGGGTGCCGACGGCTCCGGTGGTGCGTTCGGGCACGCCCGGGTCGCTGTTCCCGGGGCGGCCGAGGATCCAGTTCAGCAGCGGGCCCGTCATCGCGGTGGTGACCACGGCCATGACGACCATGAGGGAGTAGAGGTCCTGGCCGAGGAAGCCCAGTTGCAGGCCGACGTTCAGGACGATGAGTTCGGTCAGGCCGCGGGTGTTCATGAGGGTGGCCAGGGCGGCGGACTGCCGTGCGGGCATCCGGTTCAGGCGGGCGGCGGTGAAGGCGCCGGCGAACTTGCCGCCGACGGCCACCAGCAGGATCAGCGCGAGGGCGCCCAGGCTGCCGGTGTCCAGGCCGGACAGGTCCACCTGGAGGCCGGAGACGAGGAAGAACACCGGCAGGAGCAGGGCGCCGGTCATCTGGCCGAGGCGGTCGTGGACCTGGGTGCGCAGCCGTTCGGTGCCGGTGCGCGGCAGGATCGCGCCGAAGAGGAACGCGCCGAAGATGTAGTGCAGGCCGACCCATTCGGTGGCGGCGGCGGACAGCAGCAGTCCGGCCAGGACGCAGGCGAAGACGGTGGGGGTGAGTGTGAGGTCGGGCCGGCGGGCGGCGTAGCGGTGCAGCAGGGGCCGTACGGCGAAGAGCATGGCCAGCAGGTAGGGGGCGGCGAGCAGCATGCGCCACTGTTCGGCGCCGGCCGGGCCGCTGACGGCGACGACGGCGGCGAGCAGGACCCAGGCCAGGACGTCGCCGATGGCGGCGCAGGCCACGGCCATGGCGCCGAGGGGGGTGTGGGTCATGTGCCGGTCGGTGAGGATGCGGGCCAGGACGGGGAAGGCGGTGATGGCCATGCTGATGCCCATGAACAGCATGAACGCGGTCCTGTCGCCGGTGCCGTAGTCGTCGGCCAGGTGGAGTGCCAGGAGCATGCCCAGGCCGAAGGGCACGGCGATGGAGCTGAGCGAGACGGTGGTGGCGAGGCTTCCGTTGCCGCGCAGGAGGGCGGCGTCGATCTCCAGGCCGACGAGGAACATGAAGACCGCGACGCCGACCGCTGCCAGGGCGCCGAGCAGGGGCCGGATGTCGGTGGGGAAGAGGGCGTCGGAGGCCGCGCCGTTCCAGAGGGTGGGGCCCAGGGCGATGCCGGCGAGGACTTCGCCGACGACGGCGGGCTGGCCGAGCCGTCGGGCCAGGGCGCCGAGCAGGCGGGCCAGGAGCACGATGACGGCGAGGCCGAGGAGGAGGGAGGTGGTCTGGTGGGTGTCCATGCGTTCTGTCTCCGTAGGCCGGGTCCTTGCGTCGCGGTGGTGGGGCGGCGCGGACGGGCGGGCCCGGCGTGTCCGAGGTGGCGTGCCGGGCCCGCGGGCGGTGCGGGGCGGCTCGCGTGGTGTCGGGGTGGGGCCTGCGCGGCGGGAGGGCGGACGCCGGAAGAAGAAGGGGGGCCGGGGGGTGGCGGGGTGTCAGGCTGCCTGCTGCTGCGGGTCGATGCCGGAGAGGGCCGACAGGATCGGCGGGCGGGTCCAGTCCATCGGGGACAGGGTGATGTCCAGCGGCGGCCCTCCGCTGCTGTCCACGCGGACCGGGCCGGCGGTGGCCGTCAGCAGGGTGCGGTCCGGGCCGTGGGGGGCGACGGCGTGGATGTGCCAGGTGCCGGTGGGGACGTGGTCCAGGGTGAAGCGGCCCGGTGCGCGGGTGCTGCTCCAGCAGGCGGGGACGCCCTGGAGGATGGCGCCGTCGAAGGCTCCGACGTAGACGGCGGGGACGTGGGCGCCGGTGGTGCGCAGGATGCCGGTGACGGCGGCGGTGGGGCGGGTGGCCGGTGCGGGGCGGGGCGGGGCGGGCTGGGGGGTGCGGGCGGTGAGGGAGAGCCTGCGGTACTGGGTGGGTGACAGGCCGACCGATTCGGTGAAGCGGCGGGTGAAGCTGCCGCTGCTGCTGTAGCCGACGCGGGCGGAGATGTCGGCGACGGTGAGGGTGGTGCTCAGCAGCAGCCGTTTGGCCTCCTGGAGGCGTACGGCGCTCAGGAAGCGTCCCGGGGTGACGCCGGTGACCCGGCTGAAGACGCGCAGGAAGTGGTATTTGCTGACCATCGCGCTCTGGGCGAGGTCGTCGAGGGTCAGGGGTTCCCAGAAGCGTTCGCGGATCGTGGTGACGGCAGGCTGCACGAGGTGGTCCATGGGGGCTCCTGGTCGCGATGGTGAACCGGTGTGGAGCCCGCGAGCAGCCGGTGCGGGCCGGGTCAGTTGTCGCGGTAGGCGGCGCGGTGGGCCATGTCGGCCAGTTCGCTGCGCCACACGGGGTCCAGCGGGGCGGCGGCGATGGCGGCCTGGCCTTTTTCGACGAGGGCGGCGATGTGGCGTTCGACGTCCCCCGGCACGCCGGTGTCGGTCAGGCGGCGGTGGACCTCCTGGGGGGTGTGGCCGGGTTCGGTGACCAGGGTGTGGATGTTCTCGTCGCGCTGCATGGCCCAGCCCAGCAGCAGGGTCATCTTGTGCTGGCTGAAGTCCAGGCCGGTGGGCTTGCCGGTCTGGGCGGAGTCGCCGAAGGCGTCGAGGAGGTCGTCGCGGAGCTGGAAGGCCTCCCCCACCGCTTCGCCGTACTCGGTGAAGGCGGGGGCCAGGTCGGCGCGTCCGGCGCCGCCGGCGCCCATGACCAGCGGCCGGTGGATGGTGTAGCGGCCGGATTTGATCAGGGCGATCAGGCGGGAGAGGGCGGGGTCGACGCTGAACTCGGCGGCGGCGGCGACGTCGAGGCACTGGCCGATGTGCACTTCGGAGCGCAGCCGGTGCCATTCGGGGCGGACGCCGGGCGGTGCCTGGGCGACGAGTTCGTCGGAGTAGACCAGGGCGAGGTCGCCGATGAGGATGGCGAGGCCTTCGCCGAAGCGGCGTGCCTCGCCGCGCCAGCCGCTGCTGGTGTGCAGCTGGGAGTAGGCGGTGTGCACGGTGGGCTTGCCGCGGCGCTGGGCGGAGTTGTCGAGGATGTCGTCGTGGATGAGGGCGGAGACGTGGAGCATCTCCAGGCCGGCGGCGGCGGCGACGATGCCGGGGTCGTCGGGGTCGCCGCCGGCGGCGAGGTAGCCGGCGATGCAGAAGGCGGGCCGCAGGCGTTTGCCGCCGGAGACGACCACGTCGGTCAGGGTGTCGACGGCGGCGGCGGCGCGGGCGTCGACGCCGGCGTAGTGGGCGCGTTCGCCGGCCAGGAACGAGCGCAGTTTGTGCTCCACCCGCTGGAGCAGGTCATCGGTGATGCGGCGCGCGGAGGCGGCCGGCTCCTGGCCGGTGGCGGGCCAGGGGGTCACTTCGGTCGTCACTGCGATCTCCTCGGGGCGGGGCGTGGGAGCGCGTGCGGCGGCCCCGGGGCGCGGCCGGCAGGATGCGGCGCGCGCCCCGGGGCCGTGCGCCCGGGTGCGGGTGCGGTGTGCTGGTGTCGGCCCGCGCCGGGCGCGGGGCGGTCAGGTGCGGTGCCGGCTGAGTTCCTTGATCCGGTGGGACAGTTCGACCCGCTGGACCTTGAGGGTGGCGGTGCGCGGCAGTTCGGCCTGGGGGATCTGCAGGGGGTCGGCCAGCTGGGGGAAGTCGGCGACGGCCCAGCGCCAGCGGTCGATGTCCAGGGGCTTGTCGTCGTGGGTGCAGATGACCGGGACGGGCCGGGAGTCGGGGCCCTCGACGACGACGAGTTCGCTCAGTTCGTCGAGTTTGCCCAGGACGACGTCCTCGACCTCCAGGGAGCTGCGCACGCCGGAGATCATGTCGATCTCGCGGTCGAGCATGTGCAGGCAGCCCCAGCGGGTGCGGTAGCCGACGTCGCCGGTGCGCCACCATTCGCCGTTGCGGTTGGTGTCGTAGCGCTCCTGTTCGGCGTAGTAGGTCTTGGCCAGGCCGTCCCAGGCGACCTCGATGAAGCCGGGGTTGTGCTCGGACGGGGGGCGGCCGTTGCGGCTGACGACGCGGATGCGGGCGGCGCCGGCGGGCATGGCCCAGCCCACGCAGCGGCCGTTGGCCTTGTGGGCGGAGTGGCGGAAGTAGGCGCGGCCGACGGCGGGGCCGACCTCGCTCTGCCCGTAGATCTGGAAGAAGAACGCGCCGCGCCGGTGGGAGGCCTTGAGCAGCCGGCTCATGGTGCGCGGGTGGATGGCGTCGAAGGTGCTGGAGAAGACCTTCACCGATCCGAAGGGCATGCGGGGGTCCTCGGCCAGTTCCTCCCAGTCCATCAGGGAGTTGGGCAGGGCCTCGACGAGGACGGGCCGGTGGGCGATGAACTGCTCGGCGATCTCGCCGGGGTCGGACTCGCGCAGCAGCAGGACGGGGAATTCCTTGATCAGGGCCAGGGACATCGCCGCGACCATCCGTGAGTGCACGAACGGTATGTGGATGGCGACGGTCTCCTTCTTGCGCATCAGCGCCAGCAGCCGCCACTGGGGGATCAGGCGCAGGCCCTGGGTGCGGGGGGTGTGCACGACGAGTTTGGGGATGCCGGTGGTGCCGGAGGTGTGGGTGATGACGGCGGCCTCGTCGATGGGGCGGACCACGGGCCGCACCCGGGGGGAGCCGGCCAGGGCGTCCAGGGCGATCGCGCCGGGGCGTTCGCCGCCGACCGCGATGACCCGCTGGGTGAGGTCGGCCAGCGGCAGTTCGGCCAGCGCGTCGAGTTTGCGCACGTCGGTCAGGAGGCTGGGCCGCTCGACCCGCTTGAGCAGGGCGCCGACGGTCGCCGCGTCCAGGGCGGGCGAGAGCATGACCACGACCGCGCCGATGCGGGAGGCGGCGGACGCCAGCATCCAGATGTCGGCGTTGTGGGTCTTGTGGAGCACGACGTGCTCGTCGGGGCGCACGCCGGCCGCCCACAGCCGGGCTGCGAGGTCGTCGACGTGGGCGGCGTACTGGGCGACGGTCAGGCGGCGGCCCGCCTGGGGCAGGGCGTCCAGGTCGTGGTCCAGGACGATCGGCGTCGACCCGTTCACGGCGGCGGCCATCTCCGGCAGGAGGCCGATGTGCAGACCGCGCTTCTGGATCGATTTGTAGGCTGTGGAGCCTTTCATGGCGACTGTCTCCTTCGGGGCACGCTGCGTGGTCTACGGCGCACTGTGCGGGTCCGTGGCCGCCCCGCCCCGCCCGCGCCCGGGGCCGGCCGCGGCGGGCGCGGGCGGCGCACAGGGGCGGGTGGGGTGCGGGGAGTGGTGAGCGTAGGGGCGGGGCGTGGAGAACGGCTCGAACCGGCCGCCGGGGGCCGGCGGTGGTGTCAGGCGGCGCGGCGGGGGCCGGCGTGGGCGCGCAGCGCGGTGCGCAGGGCGGCGGCGACGCGTTCGACCTGGTCCTCGGTCAGTTCGGCGTGCATGGGGATGGCGAGGTTGCGGCGGAAGAGGTCGGCGGAGACGGGGCAGGTCTGCCCGCCGGCGAAGACGGGCTGGACGTGGGTGGCCCAGGTGCCGTGGCCGCAGCCGATGCCCTGGGCGCGCAGGTCGGTGGCAACAGCCGCCCGGTCCACGCTCTCGTCCAGGGTGACCATGTAGGACTGCCAGGCGTGGGTGCGGTCCTCGGGGACCGTGGGCACGGTGAGCAGTTCCTCGCCGGCGAGGAGTTCGGCGTACTGGGCGGCGACCGCGCTGCGCCGCTTGAGGAGTTCGCCGATGCGGCCGATCTGGACCTGGAGGATGGCCGCGGCGATGTCGGAGAGCTTGAAGTTGTAGCCGATCTCGGTGAACTGCGGTATGGGCAGGCCGACGACCTGCGCCTGGTCGAAGATGCTGCCGATGCCGAAGGAGGAGCGCAGGCGGGCGTCCTTGCCGATGTTCGCGTCGGCGGCGATCAGGGCGCCGCCCTCGCCGCTGGTGGCGCCCTTGCGGCCGTGGAAGGACAGGCAGGCCACCTCGGCCAGGGCGCCGGCCTCGCGGCCCTGGTAGGTCGCGCCGACCGCGCAGGCGGCGTCCTCGACGACGAACAGGCCGTGCCGGTCGGCGATGTCCTGCAGTTCCGTGTAGTCGGCGGGCATGCCGACGGTGTCGACGGCGATCATGCCGACGGTGCGGGGGCCGACGAGGTCGGCGACGGACTGCGGGTCGACGGTGCCGGTGTCGCGGCGCACGTCGGCGAAGACGGGGCGGGCGCCGACGTAGGCCACGGCGTGGGCGGGGGCGGGGAAGGTGTAGTCGGCGACGATGACCTCGTCGCCGGGCTTGACGCCCAGCGCGAGCATCGCCAGGTGCAGGGCGGCGCCGCAGTTGCTGACGGCGACGGCGTCGCCGGCGCCGTAGCGGGCCTTGAGCTGGGCCTCCAGCGCCTTGCCCCGCGGGCCCTGGCCGGCCGGCCAGCCGGAGGCGAACACCTCGGCCACCTGGGCCAGTTCCTCCTCCCCCAGGCTCGCGTGGACCAGGGGAATGGTGTCGTTGCTGCTCATCGCCTCACGCTCCGCGCTCGGGTGCCTGCTGGGAAGGGACGTGGGTGGGCGGCTCGTACCGCAGGGGGGTGAGCTGGTGGACGTCGTAGCGCCGGCGCATGTCCTCCACCGCGCTGGGGTCCACCGTGGTGCCCGCCGCCCAGATGTCGGCGATCTCCTCGAAGTAGTGCTCGTGGTAGGGCGAGGGGAAGCAGGTGAAGAGCATGCGGGCGGGCGCGTCGGAGGCGTTGCGGAAGGCGTGCGGGGTGCCGGTGGGCACGAACATGGAGGCGCCCTCGGTGGCGGTGACCGCCCGCTGCCCCTCGCTGGAGCGCCACTCGTGCCAGTTCTGCCCGGTGCGCTGCTCGGGTTCGAAGGCCAGCAGCTGCAGTTCGCCCTCCAGGACGTAGAAGAACTCCTGGGAGTCGTTGTGGACGTGCGCGCCGACGTCGAAGCCGGGCGGGACGACCACTTCGAAGACGGACACCGAGGAGCCGTCGGCGTGGGTGGCCTTGAAGGTCACCTCCTGGGCCTTGGTGACGAGCCTGCGGCCGCCGCCGGGCGGCAGGATCAGCCCGCTCATGCGGCGTTGCCCAGCGAGGCGGGGGTGTCCACGGCCCAGCGGCCCAGCGCCATCTCGGCGGTGATGCCGGGTCCGAAGCCGGCGATCAGGCCGGTGGCGTCGGGCTGGAGGGCGTCCTCCTCGAACAGGCGGCGGGCGGCGTCCAGGACGACGGCGCTGGCGATGTTGCCGTACTCGGTCAGCGTGGCCCAGCTGTGGCGGAAGACCTGCCGGTCGACCTCGAGGAACTTGGCGAGGTCGTCGAGGATGCGCGGCCCGCCGGCGTGGACGATGTAGAAGTCGAGCCGGCCGGCGTCCCAGCTGTGGTCCTTGGCGAACTCCCGCAGCACCGGCGCGAGCGGCTCCATCGTGCCCGGCACGCGGCGGTCCAGCTGGAAGTGGAAGCCGGTGTCGCGCACGTCGTAGGAGATCCAGTCCTCGGTGTTGGGGATGAGGTAGGAGGCGTTGCGTTCCAGCTGGATGCCGACGCCGCCGTTGCCGCGGACCACGGCGGCGGCGACCGCGTCGCCGAACAGGCCGTCCGACAGCAGCGAGCCGACGTCGTCGGCGTCGGGCTGGTAGCACAGCGAGCACAGTTCGCACGAGACGATCAGCACGTTGCTGCCCGGGTGGGCGGTGCAGAAGTCGTGGGCGCGGTTGACGGCCGCGCCGCCGGCGGCGCAGCCCAGCTGCGCGATGGGGATCTGGCGGGTCTCGGAGCGGAAGCCGAGCTTGTTGATGAGCCAGGCCGTCAGCGACGGCATCATGAACCCGGTGCACGACACGTAGATGATCGCGTCGATGTCACGGGCCGTCACCTCGGCGTTGAGCAGGGCCTGTTCGACGACCGCGGGGACCCGCTTCTTCGACTCCAGCTCGTAGATGCGGTTGCGTTCGGTGAATCCCGGGTGGCGCAGCGTCTGCTCGATGGGCTGGACGATATGCCGCTTCTGCACCCCCGTGTTCCGGATCAGCCGGAGCGCCAACGGGAGCTGCGGCTTTCCGCCGTGGACCCGTTCGGCGAATTGAAGAGTCTCTTCCATCGTGATGACGTATTCCGGCGCATTCACGGCGGGCTTGCATAGCCTAGGCATATCGGGGCTCTGCTTTCTCTAGGGTCTGCCGTCGGTACGTGAAGGGCCTTTCGCGCACCCGACGCCTCTGTGGTGCGCGCCGAGGAGGGCGGGCCGGGGTGCGGTGAGGGCGGGGTGCGGGCGCGCGGGACCGGCCGGGGCGGGCAGCCCGGGGCGCGGTCCGGCCGTGCCGGGCGGCCGGGGTGCTCGGGGCGCGGCACGGTACGGGCGCGGGGGTGCGGGGCGCGCCCGGCCGGGAGGGGAGAAAGGCGGGGCGGGCGGCGCGGGCGGCCGCGGGCCCGGGGGGAGAGAGGGGGGTGTGCGTCGCCCGGTGGCGCGGGTCCGCCGGAGCCGTGTGCGGCTGCGGGGGCGTCCCCGGGGCTGGTCTGCCGCCTGCCGGGCCGGCGGTGCGGCCCTCGGTCCACTGCTGCGCGTCACGTTTTGGGCAGGGGAGGCGTGCTGAAATAGTGACACGGCTGGCTTCTGTGCGCCAAGGGCCGCCAGAAGTGACGTGGATCACGTCGCCGTGGGGGCGGGTGCGGGTGCGGGGCGGCGGGCCGGGCGGGGTGAACCGGCCGGTCAGGGCGCGGTGTCGGGCGCCGGCGGCAGGACCGGGGCGGGTTCCGCAACGACGCGGGCGGCCTGCTCGCCGCGGGCGCCGGCCGGGGCGGCGCGGGGACGAGGACGGCGCCGGCCGGGGCGCGGGCCGCCAGGACGGGCCGGCGGTTCCGGGCGGCGGCCGTCACCACGGCGCGGGCGGTGCGGTCCGGCTGGGCGGCCGGCGGCGGCGCGGCGGGCGCGCCGCTGCCGGGCCGGGCCGCCGGGGGGCGGGTGAGGGACTCGGCGCCGGGAGCGGGCCGGGGGCGGGGCATCGGGTCTGCTCCTGGTGCCCGTGGACCGCCGTGCGGCGCATGCGAAACGGCGGCGGCGCGGGCGACCAACCTGTCGGTGGTCGCCCGCGCCGCCGCCGTATGCGGCTCAGGAGCCGGTTCCGCGGTGCCGTGCGGCGCCGGGTCAGTGGCCTTCCCGGTCCGCCCGTTCGGCTCCGGCCAGGCTCTTGGCGCCTGTCCCGGGGTGGCCGTTGGGGGAACCGTGGCCGTTCGCGGAGTGCTGGAAGTGCTCCAGTGCCTGGCGCATCTCCTGCACGGTGGGCTTGGCGATCTGCTCGCCGTACAGCCAGCGGCTGAGCCGGTAGCGCAGGATCTCCTTGCGGGCCTTGGGGTTGGGCACGCCGTCGCCGTCCGCCGTGGCGGGCGCCGGCAGCGGCTTGTAGTCCTCCTTGGACAGCAGCGCGTACTCCTGCCCGCGCTCGAGGCGTTCGTGGACCTCGACGAACTCGCCGTGCGGGAGCCGCTTGATGCGGCCGGTCTCGCGGCCGTGCAGGAGCTTGTCGCGGTCGCGGCGCTGCAGGCCCAGCGCGATCCGCTTGGCGATGACGTAGGTCGCCACCGGGACGACGAACACGCCGATGCGCACGGCCCAGGTGATGGAGTTCAGCGACAGGTCGAAGCGTTCGGCCAGGACGTCGTTGGCGCCGCCGAAGAACAGCACCATGTACAGGGCGATGAACGCGGAGCCGAACGCGGTGCGCGTGGGGTGGTCGCGCGGGCGGTCCAGCAGGTGGTGCTCGCGGCGGTCGCCGGTGACCCAGGCCTCCAGGAACGGCCAGCCGGCCAGGACCACGATCATCACGGTGGGCAGGATGACCGCCGGGATGATCACGCCCATGTTGACGGTGTAGCCGCCCCACATGACGAACTCCCAGGCGGGGAAGGCGCGCAGGGCGCCTTCGAGGAAGCCCATGTACCAGTCGGGCTGGGAGCCCTGGGAGATCTGGTCGGCGCGGTAGGGGCCGTAGGTCCACACCGGGTTGATCTGGGCGATGCCCGCCATCAGCGCGAGGGTGCCGGTGACCAGGAAGAAGAAGCCGCCGGCCTTGGCCGTGTAGTGCGGGTGCAGGGGCTGGCCGATGACGTTGTTCTCGGTGCGCGCGGCGCCCCGGAACTGGGTGTGCTTGTGGTAGAAGACCAGGATCAGGTGGACGGAGAGCAGGATGAACACCAGCGCCGGGATCAGCAGGATGTGCAGGCTGTAGATCCGGGGGATGACCTCGTGGCTGGGGAACTCGCCGCCGAACATCAGCATGTGGGCGTAGGTGCCCACCAGCGGGATGGCCAGGGTGATGCCGGAGGCGATGCGCAGGCCGGTGCCGGAGAGCAGGTCGTCGGGGAGCGAGTACCCCAGGAAGCCCTCGAGGGTGACCAGGATCAGCATGGTGAAGCCGATCAGCCAGTTCGCCTCGCGCGGCTTGCGGAACGAGCCGGTGAAGAAGTGGCGCATGGTGTGCAGGCACAGCGCGCCGATCATGATCAGGGCGGACCAGTGGTGCAGCTGGCGGATGAACAGGCCGCCGCGGATCTCGAAGCTGATGTCCACGGTCGAGGCGTAGGCCTGGGACATCCGCACGCCCTGCAGCGGCTCGTAGGAACCGTGGTAGACGGTCTCGGCCATGCTGGGGTCGAAGAAGAAGGTCAGCCAGGTGCCGGTGAGCAGCAGCATCACGAAGCTGTAGAGCGCTATCTCGCCGAACATGAAGGACCAGTGCTCGGGGAACACCTTGCGGACCAGGAACCGGAAGTGGTACAGGCCGAGCCGCCCGTCCGCCCAGTCGGCGATGCGCTCACCCTTGGGCACGTCGGTGCGTGTGCCCTGCGGCGCCGTTTCGGTCGTGCTCATACCCGCGCGCTCTCCCCTCGCCGCTCGGCCGTGTCAGGCACACCCGGGCCGGCCGGACGCCGGTCGGCGGTGGGGGCGGCCTGCCGCGGCGCAAGCGGGCCCGTGCCCTGGAGCAGCTGGAACGCTATCGATGCGGAATGCACTGGGACAACCGTCCTTGAGCCGGAGCCCTGCCGCAACTGTAGCCGTTCTCGAGTGAGTTGCGAGTTCCGGGGTTGCATTTCGGCCTCCCTCGCGTGTAAGGGGGCTGGTTTTCCAGCCGTGTTGCCCGGGCGGGGCGCGCGTGTGGTGATCAAGTCCGCTTCGGGGGCGGCCAGTTGATCCATTCTGGTCATGAGTGAAGGGTAGGACCGCGGCCGGTGCGGTGAGCGACCGGGTGGGCTCTCCGGGGCCGGTCGGGGTCGGGTGGGGGTCAGGGGCGGGGGCGGGGGCGGTCGCCGGCCGGGGCGGCGGCGGGCCAGCCGGCCGAGGAGCCGGTGGCGGGGCCGAAGCGGGCGGAGCCGGTGGAGACGCCGGCGGCGGGCCGGGCGCCGCCCGGTGCGGGGGCGGGCCTGCGGCGGGCGCCGGGGCCGTGGGTGGTGCTGGGCGGTTGGGCGCCGGCCGTGCGCGGGCCGGGGCGCAGGCCGGCCAGCAGGGTGCGCGGGTGCAGCGCGGCGGGGGCCCGGTCGGGGGTGTGCAGCCGGGTGAGCAGGAGGGCGGCGGTGTGCGGGTCGCGGGTGGCGGCGGTGTCCAGGCGGGCGGCCCAGCGGCGGGCGGCGCGCTCGCGCGGGCCCGGGGCGGGTGCGGTGCGGGCGGCGGCCCGCCAGGCGGGGGCCAGGCGGTGGGCCAGGGCGCGGCGCAGGCGGTAGGACAGGCCGACGGCGGTGCCGTGGACGGCGAGGAGCTGGTCCAGGACGAGGGCGCAGTCGATGGCGGTGGTCATGCCCTGGCCGTGGGCGCTGTCCAGGCTGAGGCAGGCGTCGCCGACGACGAGGAACTGGTCGGGCCAGCGGCGCAGTTTCTCGTAGTGGCGCCGGCGGCTCGGGGTGTGGCGGCCGGTGCGGACGGGGCCGAGGGGGGTGGCGTGGGCGAGCAGGTCGTGCAGCAGGGGGTGGCGCAGGGCGCCGGCCGCGTGCAGGAATGCGGCGTGGTCGGTGGGCGGCGGGCCGTCACCGGTGCTCACGGTCACCGACCAGCGGCCGCCCTCGACGGGGTGCAGGACGCCCCGGCCCGGGTGGTCGGGCGAGGCGGTGATTAACAGGCTGGTGAAGTCGGCGACATGGCCGATGGGGGGTGCGAAGACGGCGGTGGCGTAGGCGCCGCCGGGGGCGCGGACGGTGGTCTCGCGGGGGCGGTCGTAGCCGAGGTCGGCGAGCCACTGCGGGGCGCGGGAGGCGCTGCCGGTGGCGTCGACGACGAATTCGGCGGATATCAGCCGTCGCGGGCCCCATCCGCCGGGGGCGTTGCGGTCGCGGCGGCGGACCCACACGCCGGTGACGGTGTCGTCGCGGCCGCCCTGGAGGGCGACGGCTTCGTGGCTGTGCAGGAAGTCGACGCGCGGGTCGGCGCGCAGCCGGTCGCGGACGGCGGAGTCGATCAGGTCGCGGCCGGCGCTGAGCACGGCGGGGCCCGCGGTGGTGCGGGGCAGCCAGCCGGCGGGGCCCAGCACGAGCATGTCGGCGGGGCGGACGCGGACGGCTCCGGCGTCGGTCAGGTCGCGGCCGATGCCGGGGAAGAGCTGTTCGAGGCCCTGTTCGGCGGCGGCGGTCAGGATGTGGGTGTGGCGGGCCTGGGGTATGCCGCGGCGGCGGACGACGGCGCCGCGGGGCACCCAGTCGCGTTCGACGACGGTGACCTTGTCCATGAAGTTGGCCAGGGCCCGCGCCGCGGTGAGCCCGGCGATGCCGGAGCCGACGACCACGGCGTGGCCGTGCCCGTCGTGTGCGTCCACTGTGCTGTCCAGCCTCAACTCGCCTGCCCCCCGGGTGGGTTGTGGTTTCATCATGCGGTGCGCGGGCGGGGGTGCAACAGGTTCCGGCCGCCGGGGGGCGGGGTCTTGAGCGGTCGTTGAGGCGGTTGCGAGGGGAACTCGAGCGGCCGGGGGTCACGGCGCCTGTCCCCCGCCCGGGACGGGCCGGGGCCGCTGCGGGGCGAGCGCACGGTCGACCAGGGGGCCGGCGGCGCCGGTGGAGGCGGCCGGGTCGAGCAGGGCGGCCGCCCCGGCACGGTCGAGGACGCCGGCGAGGCGGGGGTCGTCGGTCAGGACGTCGGCGAGGGGGCGGCCGGTGGCGGCGGCGCGGCGGGAGGCGTCGGTGAGCAGGTCGCGGGCGGCGGCCCGGCCCAGGCGGGGGGCGAGGTGGGCGGTGAGCTGCTCGGAGAGCAGCCGGCCGCCGGTGGCGTCGAGGTTGGCGCGCATGCGGCGGGGGTGGACGGTCAGGCCGCGGGCGAGTTCGGCGGCGGTGTGCGCGGCGCCGCCGGTCAGGCGCAGGCATTCGCGCAGCGGCTGCCATTCGGCGTGCCAGACGCCGGCGGAGCGTTCGTCTTCGGTGGCCAGGCACTGCGTCAGCACGGCGGCCTGGGCGGGTACCTGGAGGGCGGCGGAGCGGACGAGGGTGGCCAGGACCGGGTTCTGTTTGTGCGGCATCGCCGAGGAGGCGCCGCGTCCGGCGGGGTGGGGTTCGCTCACCTCGCCGATCTCGGTGCGGGCCAGGACCAGCACGTCGGCGGCGATCTTGCCGAGGGCGCCGGCGGTGTGGGCGAGGGCGGCGGCCAGGTCGGCGACGGGGGTGCGCAGGGCGTGCCAGGGCAGGGCGGGCACGGCAAGGCCGGTCTCGGCGGCGAAGGCGGCGGCGAGGTCGTCGACGAGGGCGGCGGGGTGGGTGCCGCGGGGGGCGTAGTGCAGGTAGCCGGCCAGGGTGCCGGCGGCGCCGCCGAGGGAGACCGGCAGTGCGCCGTGCGTCAGGCGCTCCAGGCGTTCGGCCGCCTCCAGGACCAGATGGCGCCATCCGGCGGCCTTGAGGCCGAAGGTGGTGGGCACGGCGTGCAGGGCGAGGGTGCGGCCGGCCATGACGGTGTCGCGGTGGGCCGCGGCCAGGGCGGCCAGGGCGTCCGCGGCGGCGTGCAGGTCGGCGGTGATCAGGCGCAGGGCGCGGTCGGCGACCAGCATGGCGCCGGTGTCCAGGACGTCCTGGCTGGTGGAGCCGCGGTGCACGTACTCGGCGGCCTGCGGGCAGTCGCGGGCCACCTGCGCGGTCAGCGCCCGGACCAGGCCCACGACCGGGTTGGCGGTCTCCCGTGCGGCCAGGGCGAGTTCGCGGACGTCGTACAGGTCGGCGCGGGCCGCCTCGGTGATGGCCGCCGCGGCCTGTTCGGGGACGGTGCCGCAGCGGGCCTGGGCGCGGGCCAGGGCCGCCTCGGCGTCCAGCATCGCCTGCAGCCAGGCCCGGTCCCCGACGGCCGCCTCGACGGGGGTGCCCGCACGGACCGGGGAGAGCAGGCCGGCGTCG
This sequence comes from Streptomyces sp. NPDC006610, assembly GCF_040611575.1. NCBI lineage: Bacteria > Bacillati > Actinomycetota > Actinomycetes > Kitasatosporales > Streptomycetaceae > Streptomyces > Streptomyces sp. NPDC006610. The sequence goes on along the minus strand of NZ_JBEXOP010000056.1, from coordinate 23,404 downwards.
AGGTGGGGCGGCAGGGGGGCGGGGGTTGAGGGGGCGGCGGGAGGGGGCGGAGATGCGGCCGGGGCCGGGGCCGGGGTTGTGGCCGGGCCTGCGGGGGGCGGGGCTTCGGCGGGGAGCGCCTCGGGGGCCGGGGTCCCGGAGGCGGAAGTCCCGGTCGGTGAGGCCCCGGGAGCCGGGATCCCGGACGCGGAAGTCGTGGGAGACGGCGCTGCGGTGGCCGGTGGGGTCCCGGGTGGTGCGGCCCCGGTGGCCGGAGTCCCGGGCGGTGCGGCCCCGGGGGCAGAAGGCCCCGGCCGCGAGGCCCCGTAAGCCGGGATCCCGGACACGGAAGTCGTGGGAGACGGCGCTGCGGTGGCCGGTGGGGTCCCGGGTGGTGCGGCCCCGGAGGCCGAAGTCCCGGGCGGTGCGGCCCCGGTGGCCGGAGTCCCGGGTGGTGCGGCCCCGGTGGCCGGAGTCCCGGGCGGTGCGGCCCCGGGGGCAGAAGGCCTCGGCCGCGAGGCTCCGGGAGCCGGGGCCCCGGAGGCCGAAGTCCCGGAAGGCAGCGCCCCGGGGGCCAGCGCCCCGGCGGACGGCGCTTCGGGGGCCGGGTCCTGGGCGGACGGCGCTTCGGAGGCCGGCGCCGGGGCCGGGGCGGCGGAGGGGCCGGGGGTCGGCGCCCCGCGGGGCGGGGCGCCGGGGGGCCGGTGCGGGGTGGTCACGGGGCGGGCTCCCCGTCCGGGGCGGCGGGTGCCTGGGGCAGGGCGAGGACGGCCGCGGCGATGGCGTCGGAGTCCTCCAGGGTGACCGAGCCGACGCCGGGTCGGATGCCGGCGGCGGTGACCCAGTGGACGGACTCGGTTGGGACGCCGTAGGCGAAGCGGCGCGGGTGCGCCCTGCCGTGGGCGTCGACGAGGCGGTAGGGGCGCTCGGTGACGGACAGGCCGCCGGTCTCGTAGTCCGCGTCGTGGCCGGGTCCGGTGCCGGGGACGGTGTGGGGGCGGCACTGGCCGGTGCTGAGCAGGTGGTTCATCAGCGGGTCGGCGGTGCGCCGCAGGTCGGTCTCGGGCAGGCGGGCCTCGATGAGGGCGGTGGCCCGGATGCACACGCCGGGGACCTCCCGGGAGGAGGCGGTGAAGCAGGGGCCGTGCGGGCCGTCGGCGTCGGCGCCGACGCGCAGTCCGGGACCGGTGACGTCCAGGACGCCGGCGTCGATGAGGGCGGCCATCTCCTCGATGCGCGAGGCGGGCGGGCCGATGGACAGGTAGGCGTTGAGGGGGGTGTACCAGCGGTCCAGGTCGCGGCGGTGGGAGGCGGCGGTCAGGCCGGAGTGGTCGACGGCGAGGCGGATCTCGTTGCGCAGGTCGCGCAGGACGTCCAGGGCGGCCTTGACCGGTCCGCTGACGTTGCCCTGGCGGGCCAGGCGCACGTCGTCGTCGAGGTGGGCGCGCAGCCACCGGCGGAAGTCGGCCAGGTCCTCGAAGGTGCGGCTGCCCCAGGGGCGGGAGACGCGCCGCCAGTCCCAGCGGTCGGCGGCCCCGATGCCCACCTCGCCCAGCAGCCGGTCCTCGGCCGGGCCGGGCCGGGCGCGCAGGTAGCGCTTGGTGAACTTCTCGCGTGTGGCGGCGCCTTCGCCGCGCTGGGCGAGCAGGGCCGCGTAGTAGACCGCGGTCACTTCCTTGGCGATCAGCGGCCACAGGTCGGCGCCGAAGTCGATGGCCGTGCCCCTGCGGGCGCGGGCGCGCAGCAGGGCGACGTGGTCGGTCGTCAGCAGGCGCGGGCGGTGGCGGCCGTGGGCGCCCTTCTCGTTCTCGCCGCGCGCCTGGTAGGGCACGCCCCGGCGGGAGCCGGCGTACAGGCGCGGTTCGCGGCCGGAGGGCAGGTAGCGCAGGCGGCCGTCCCCGTCGCGGGTGAAGACGCCGCCGCGGCCGTGGGTGAACAGCGCCATGTAGTCGAAGAAGTTCAGGCCCAGGCCGCGCAGCAGCACGCTCTGCCCGGGCCGGACGGGCGAGAGGTCCACGTCGGCGGGGTTGGCGGGCGGCTGGTAGTGCAGGCCGTGCCGGTCCGCGAAGGCGGCCAGTTCGCGTTCGGCCGGGGCGGGGGCGAGGGGGACGTGGCCCTGGGCCAGTACGACGGCGGACAGGCCGGCGAGGAGCGTGCCGTCCTCCAGGCGGACGGTCTGCGCCCCGCGGCCGGGTCCGGCGGCGGGCGTCTCGTCCAGGGCGACGGCCCGCGACCGGTGCACGCGGACGCGTACGTGCGCGGCGGCGTTGCGCACGATCCGCTCGAACGCCCACGTCAGATAGCAGCCGTACAGGGCGCGGGTGGGGTAGGAGTCGGGGCCCAGCGCGCCGGCCTGGGCGAGGATCTCCTCGCGGGCGTGCGGGCCGGCCTCCAGGCTGCCCACCCGCACGGCCCTGGCCCACTCGTACAGGCTGGGGCCCTCCTCCAGCGGTCCGTCGATGCAGACGCTGGCGTCGGTGTAGACCGTCACCTGGGAGGCGACGGTGTTCATCAGCAGGTGCCGGGACTGGTCGGGGCGCCACACCCGTCCCGCGCCCGGCGGGTCGGGGTCGACGACGTGCACGGTGACGGCGTCCCAGCAGGGGGACTTCCGTTCCTGCGCACAGAGCCGTTCCAGTACGGACAGGCCGCGGGGGCCGGCGCCGACGAGGCACACCTGTAGGTGCGTCGCGGGCCTGCGGGCCGGCCGGGCGCCGTCACGGGCCCTGGGGCCGGCGGGGGGCAGCGGGTCGTGCCGGGGCAGCCGGGCTGCCGTCGCCGGCGGCTGCGCGGTGAGGGGGACGCCTTCTGAGCGTTCGCCTCCGTGCGTACCGTCCACAGTGTCTCCTTCCCGGGGCAACGGTCGGGGCAGGCGCTCAACGGGGGCTCGCTTCCAGGTGGAAGAGGGCTCAAGGAGGGCGGCCGGCGAGGGCAGGCGTCGGAGGGGACGTGCCCGGCGGGCGCGCGGGCCGCGGGGCGTGCGGGCTGCGGGGCGTGCGGGCTGAGCGGGGCCGGGCCGGGACGGGCGCGCGGGCTGTGCCGGGGCTGAGCGGGGCCGGGGGGTGCGGGCTGAGCGGGGCGGGGAGGCGCGGGCCGGGGGCCTGGAACGAGGCTGTATCGGGATTCGAGTGCGCGGTCGGTGTAATTGAACCGCTCGCCGGGACTCGCACGGCCGTTCTCCCCACCCGCCTGGTCGGCCACGGACTGGAGCACACGGACGTCACCTGCCCGACCGGCACGGGAGACCCCTGCGACGCACCGCGCTTACGGGGGCGAGCTGCCTCATGAAGGAGCTTCGATGACGTTTCACCCATGCCCGAGAAGCCATACCCACGAAAGCCGCGCCGCCGCCGGGTCCGTTCTGTGCACTGCCTGCATCAGGCGGGTGGAACGCAGTCTGCGCGCACTGCCCGGCCTGCACCAGGAGTGCCTGCACCAGGCGTCGCCGACGTCCCGGCAGACCAACCCGACCAAGGTGTCGGGCAGCCGCAGGCGCGACCACCTGAACATCTCGGTGCTCGACGCCCGCCACAGCATCCTCGCCCTCCTGGAGTCGTGGTCGGGGATGGTCGTGGACAAGCTCCGCACCACCGCACCGCCGCGCGCGGTGCCCCATCTGGCGCGGTTCCTGACGCTGCACCTGGACTGGCTGGTCACGCAGCCCCCCGCGGTGGACTTCGCGGAGGAGATCGAGGGCCTGGTCGCCGAACTGCGCCAGACCATCGATCCCGACCCCAGCGACCTGCACACCCTGATCCGCAAGTGCGTCGTGGACCAGTGCACGGGAACCATCAGCGTCTCCCCGCGCGGCCAGGGCGCCGGCATCAGCAGCATCCGCTGTTCCGCCGGGCACACCTGGGAGATCCGCGAGTGGCTCGGCCTGAGGGAGCTCATGGAACGGCAGCGAAGGAGCGTCAGCGCATGAGGAAGCCGCCCAGTCACCGGCTCGTCCCCACCAAGGTCGCGGCCCTGGCGGTGGGGGTGTCCGAGGCGACGATCCGCAAGTGGGTCAGCCGCGGCAAGATCACCCGCTACGGCGCGCCGCACTGCCGCTCGGAGTTCGACATCGAGGAACTCACGGAGATAGCCCGCCGGCGCCGGCCCTGAACACTCCCCCGCCCCACCCCGCCCCGCATGCCGCGCATGCGGGGCGGGCAGCATTCCGCGCGCAACGCACGCCCGGGGCGCGCGGGCCGACGGCCGTCCCGGGTACGGCACCCCCGGGCGTGCCCGGGGCGCGGCCCCGGCGTCTGCGGTCCTGCCCTCCCCCGTTTTTCCCCGGGCCTCTCGCGGGCGGCGGTACGGGCGACTCCCCCCCCCCGTGGCGAACGGTGAGGGAGGTCCGCGCCGCGGTGGAGGGCGTCGGGCGGTGAGCACCGCCGTCTGCGGGCGCACCCGCGCACGGGCGGCCGTCCCGCCCCGCGACTGAGCCTTCTCCCCCGGGGGGCGGAGGCCGCAGGGGACGCCCCCGGCGCCGAGGCGCCTCCCGATTCCCGCCGCGGCAGCCGGTGTTGGCGCCCGTGCCGCGAAAGGGGGGCGTCCCGGCGGCCCGGGAGAGACGGCGTCCGCCCGAAGTTCCCGCCCTGCCCGCCGCCCCGCCGCCCGCCGTCCGGCGTCCCTCCGTCCGGCGTCCCCTCCGTCCGGCGTCCGCCGCTGCGCGGGCTGCCGCCCGCCCCCCCGTCGCCTGACGCTGCATCAGTTGCTGACGGCGTATCGGATCCGGGGCGGTTCCGCCGCCCGCTTCCTCTCCGGTGCCGGGTGTCCGCCCGGCGTCCCGTTCCGCCGCGGGCGGCAGGCGCGGCACGGCGGGACGGCGTCAACTCCCCCTTCGCGCACGGGTGTTGCGCCGGTCCGGGCTGCGGCGTGCACGGCGTGCACCCTCCCCGCACCCTCCCCTCCCCGAGTGACGCAGGTCACTTTCAGGGGCGGTTGGCGTGGGCGGGGACCGCGTGTCACTATCTACCCACGTCTACCCTGCCCAAAAGTTGCTGTGCGGCAGTGGTGTGCGTGCCGCAGTCGCCGCTTCGCGTGTCACGGGCCCGGTTCCGTGCGGGGGCGGCGCCGGCTTTCTCCCTCGTCAGGCCGGCCGTGCGCCCCGTGTGTGCGTGCGGCGGCCGCCTTTCCCTCCAGTGGTCCTGCCCGTGACGGGCCGGTGTGCCCGTGCGGGCACGGCGGCGGTGTTCCGGCGCGCTGCTTCGTTCCTCGTCCCGACTCCGGATGATGCGCTCTTTCATGATCATGCCCGCGTGCAGACAAGACATAGGGAGCTGAGTGCGTTGACTTTACCGACCTCGGTGGAGGGGGTGCCGCAGAGCCGTCCCGCCCGTTCCGTCGGCATCGGACGCGCCCACGCCAAGGCCATCCTGCTGGGGGAGCATGCGGTCGTCTACGGCGCCGCTGCGCTGGCCCTGCCGGTTCCGCAGCTGACGGTCACGGCGAGCGCCGGTTTCTCCGCGGGCCCGGGCGACGGCCAGGACGGCCTGTCGTACACGATGACCGGTTCGCCGTCGACGGCGATGGTGACGCAGGCCTCGGACGGTCTGCGCCGGCTGGTGGCGGAGTTCAGGGCGCGCACGGGCGTGGCCGGCGGGCCGCATCTGGACGTGATCCTGGACGGTGCGGTGCCGCCGGGGCGGGGGCTGGGGTCCAGTGCGGCCACCTCGCGGGCGATCGTGCTGGCGCTGGCGGACCTGTTCGGCCGCGAGCTGGGCGAGGACGCGGTGTTCGAGCTGGTGCAGACGGCGGAGAACATGGCGCACGGGCGGGCCAGCGGGGTGGACGCGCGGGCCGTGGGCGCGCGGGGTCCGCTGCTGTTCCGGGCGGGCCGGTGCGAGGAGCTGCGGGTCGGCTGCGCGGACGTGCTGTTCCTGGTCGCCGACAGCGGCACGGCGGGCAGCACGAAGGAGGCGGTGGAGCGGCTGCGCGGGCGGTTCGCCGCCCGTGCGGGCGCGCGGGAGGAGTTCGTGGCGCGGGCCTCGCAGCTGACGGAGGCGGCGCGCAGCGCGCTGGCCGAGGGCCGTGCGGAGGACCTGGGAGTGCAGCTGACGGAGTATCACGGTCTGCTGCGGGACGGGGACTTGAGCACCGGGCGGATCGAGGCGCTGGTCGCGGCCGCGCTGGGGGCGGGCGCCCTGGGGGCGAAGATCACCGGGGGCGGGCTGGGGGGCTGCGTCATCGCGCTGACCCGGCCGGAGCAGGCCCGACAGGTCACACGCCGGCTGCACGAGGCCGGCGCCGAGCAGACGTGGGTCGTACCGCTGAAAGGGCTCGACAATGATGCGCCGTGACATGCAGGCCGCCCGTGAGGCGCCGCAGGACCGTGAGGTGCCGCAGGACCGGGGCGTGCCGCAGGGCCGTGCGGGGGCGGGGCGGGGGCCGGCGGGCAGTGCCGTCGCCGTCGCGCACCCGAACATCGCTCTGATCAAGTACTGGGGCAAGCGGGACGAGAAGCTGATGCTGCCCGTCACCGACAGCCTGTCGATGACGCTGGACGTCTTTCCCACCACCACCCGGGTGCGGCTGGAGCCCGGGGCACGGCAGGACGTGACCGTGTTCAACGGGACGCCGGCCGAGGGGGAGGCGCAGCGGCGGATCGCCGCGTTCCTGGACCTGGTGCGCGAGCGGGCCGGGCGCAGTGAGCGGGCGGTGGTCCACACCCGCAACACCGTTCCCACGGGGGCCGGGCTGGCGTCCTCGGCCAGCGGGTTCGCGGCGCTGGCGCTGGCCGCGGCGGCGGCCTACGGGCTGGAGCTGGACGCGCGGGGGCTGTCCCGGCTGGCGCGGCGCGGGTCGGGGTCGGCGTCGCGGTCGGTGTTCGGCGGCTTCGCCGTCTGGCACGCGGGCCCCGGCGCCGGCACGGACGCGGAGGCGGACCTGGGCTCGTACGCGGAGCCGGTGCCGACCGGGGACCTGGATCCGGCGCTGGTCGTGGCGGTGGTGGACGCCGGTCCCAAGGCCGTCTCCAGCCGGGAGGCGATGCGGCGCACCGTGGCGACCTCGCCGCTGTACGGGCCGTGGGCGGCTTCCAGCGCGGACGATCTGACGGTGATGCGGTCGGCGCTGCTGCGCGGTGATCTGGAGGCGGTGGGCGAGGTCGCCGAGCGCAACGCGCTGGGCATGCACGCCACGATGCTGGCGGCGCGTCCGGCGGTGCGGTATCTGTCACCGGCGTCGGTGACGGTGCTGGACCGGGTGGTGCAGCTGCGGCGGGAGGGCGTGGCGGCGTACGCGACGATGGACGCCGGCCCGAACGTGAAGGTGCTGTGCCGGCGGGCGGACGCCGAGCGGGTGGCCGGCGCGGTGCGCGCGGTGCTGCCGGCGGGTTCGGTGCTGGTGGCGGGCCCGGGGCCGGCCGCCCGCCTCCTCGACGAGACCGGTGAGACCGGTGAGACCGGTGAGACCGGTGAGAGGGGCGGAACCGGCGCGTCCGGCGGCGGGGTCCACGGCTCCGGCGGGGCTGACGGCTCCGGCCGGGCGGGCGTGCCGGCCGGGTCGGGTGGGCTGGGGGTGGCGGGCGGTGGTGTCTGAGCGCACGGTGGTGCGCCGGGCGCCGGGCAAGCTGTTCGTGGCCGGCGAGTACGCGGTGGTGGAGCCGGGCGGTGCGGCCGTGCTGGTGGCGGTGGACCGGCAGGTGACCGTGAGCGTCGCCGCGCCCGGCGCGCACTGGACGCGGCGCTGCGGTCCGGGCGCGGTGGTGGTGCGTTCCGATCTGCTGCCGGCCCCGGTGGGCTGGCGCCGGCGGGACGGCCGGCTGGCGGTGTGCGGCGCCGACGCGGCGGCGGGCGCGGGGCTGTCCCATGTGGTGGCGGCCGTCGAGGTGGTGTGCGCCCTGCTGGCCGAGCGGGGCGGGGCGGCGCCGGCGCTGGAGGTGTCGGTCACCAGCCGGCTGCACGAGGACGGCCGCAAGTTCGGGCTGGGCTCCAGCGGCGCGGTGACGGTGGCGACGGTGGCGGCGGTGGCCGCGTTCTGCGGGCTGCAGACCACGGCCGAGGAGCGGTTCCGGCTGGCGATGATCGCCGGTGCGGGCCTGGACGCGAAGGGCTCGGGCGGTGATCTGGCCGCCAGTACGTGGGGCGGCTGGATCCTGTACCGGTCGCCGGACCGGGCGTTCGTGGCGGACCTGGCCCGGCGCCGGGGGGTGCAGGCGGCGCTGCGCGAGCCGTGGCCGCATCTGCTGGTACGGCCGCTGCCCGCGCCGGCGGGGCTGTCGCTGCAGGTGGGCTGGACCGGCCGGCCCGCCTCCACCGCGGCCCTGGTCGCCGATCTGCACCGCCGGCCCTGGCGGGGCACGCCCGCGCACCGCCGGTTCACCGAGGCCAGCGGTGCGCTGGTGCAGGCGGCGGCCACGGCGCTCGAGGAGGGCGACGCGGCGGGGCTGCTGACGCAGATCCGGCTGGCCCGGCGGGAGTTGGCCCGCCTGGACGGCGAGGTGGGTCTGGGGATCTTCACGCCCGCGCTGACGGCGCTGTGCGACGCCGCCGAGGCCTTCGGCGGGGCGGGCAAGCCCTCGGGCGCCGGGGGCGGCGACTGCGGCATCGCCCTCATGGAGGCGGCCGCCGCGCGGGACATCTCAGAGCTCAGGCAACGGTGGGAGACGGCCGGGGTGCTGCCCCTGCCGGTGGGTCCCGCCCTGGAAGGGATCGAGAAATGATCGCTCAACGCAAGGACGACCATGTCCGGCTCGCCGTGGAACAGCAGCGCGGGCACAGCGGACACAACCAGTTCGACGAGGTGTCGTTCGTCCACCACGCCCTGGCCGGCATCGACCGGCCGCAGGTGTCCCTGGCCACCGGGTTCGCCGGGGTGTCCTGGACGGCGCCGCTCTACATCAACGCGATGACCGGGGGCAGCGTCAACACGGGCCTGATCAACCGGGACCTGGCCACCGCCGCCCGCGAGACCGGCGTGCCGATCGCGTCGGGCTCGATGAGCGCCTACTTCAAGGACCCCTCCTGCGCGGAGACGTTCAGCGTGCTGCGCACCCACAACCCCGGCGGGTTCGTGATGGCGAACATCAACGCCACCGCGTCCGTGGACAACGCCCGCCGCGCCGTCGACCTGCTGCAGGCCGACGCGCTGCAGATCCACCTCAACACCGTGCAGGAGACGGTGATGCCCGAGGGGGACCGCTCCTTCGGGTCGTGGCCGGGACAGATCGAGAAGATCGCGGCCGCGGTGGACGTGCCCGTGATCGTCAAGGAGGTCGGCAACGGGCTGAGCCGGCAGAGCGTGCTGCTGCTGGGCGAGCTGGGCGTGGCGGCGGCGGACCTGGGCGGGCGGGGCGGCACGGACTTCGCCCGCATCGAGAACGGCCGGCGCGCCCTGGGCGACTACGCCTACCTGCACGACTGGGGCCAGTCCACCGCCGCCTGCCTCCTGGACGCCCAGGACGCGGGACTTCCCGTCCTGGCCTCCGGCGGGGTGCGCCACCCGCTGGACGTGGCCCGCGCGCTGGCGCTGGGCGCCTCGGCCGTCGGCGCCTCCGGCGGGTTCCTGCGGACCCTGCTGGACGGCGGCGTCGAGGCGCTGGTCGGGCAGCTGAAGACATGGCTGGACCAGCTGGCCGCGCTGCAGACGATGCTCGGCGCGCCGACACCGGCCGCGCTGACCGGCTGCGACGTGCTCATCGAGGGCTCGCTGCGCGCCTTTTGCGCCGACCGCGGCATCGACACCGCCCGCCTGGCCCGCCGCACCACCACCACCGCCGCCGCCGCGGGCGCGGCCGGCACGACCATGAACCCGGCCGCGCACACGGCCACGACCGCGGGGGCCGGCGCCGAAACGGGCGCGGGTGCCGCCGAGACGACGGGAAGCACACGATGACCGACACGCACGCGGTGGCCGGGGTCCCGATGAGGTGGGTGGGGCCCCTTCGTATTTCCGGCAACGTCGCCGTCACCGAGACGCAGGTGCCGCTGGCCACCTACGAGTCGCCGCTGTGGCCGTCGGTGGGCCGCGGGGCGAAGGTGTCCATGCTCGCCGAGAAGGGCATCGTGGCCACCCTGGTCGACGAGCGGATGACCCGCTCGGTGCTGGTGGAGGCGGCCGACGCCCACACCGCCCACCTGGCCGCGCAGGCCATCCACGCCCGCACGGAGGAACTGCAGGAAGTGGTGCGCGGCTGCAGCCGCTTCGCCCGCCTGATCGGCATCCGCCACGAGATCACCGCCAACCTGCTGTTCGTGCGGTTCGAGTTCTCCACCGGCGACGCCTCCGGCCACAACATGGCCACCCTCGCCTCGGACGCGCTGCTGGGGCACCTGCTGCGCACCGTGCCCGGCATCTCCTACGGCTCCATCTCCGGCAACTACTGCACCGACAAGAAGGCCACCGCGATCAACGGGATCCTCGGCCGCGGCAAGAACGTCGTCACCGAGCTGCTCGTGCCGCGCGAGGTGGTCACCGGCGTCCTGCACACCACCGCCGCGAAGATCGCCGAGCTGAACCTGCGCAAGAACCTCCTGGGCACCCTGCTGGCCGGCGGGATCCGCTCGGCCAACGCCCACTTCGCCAACATGCTCCTGGGCTTCTACCTGGCCACCGGTCAGGACGCCGCCAACATCGTCGAGGGCTCCCAGGGCGTGACCATGGCCGAGGACCGCGACGGCGACCTGTACTTCTCCTGCACCCTGCCCAACCTGATCGTGGGCACGGTGGGCAACGGCAAGGGACTGGGCTTCGTGGAGACGAACCTGGCCCGCCTCGGCTGCCGGGCCGAGGCCGAACCCGGCCACAACGCGCGCCGCCTGGCCGTCATCGCCGCCGCGACCGTGCTGTGCGGCGAGCTGTCCCTGCTGGCGGCGCAGACCAACCCCGGCGAACTGATGCGCGCGCACGTGAAGTTGGAACGCGACCACACGACAGCGAAGGTTGGTGTCTGACGACCATGCCCAACGATCCGGCCATCGGAATCCACGACCTGTCCCTGGCGACGACCGAGTTCGCCCTGACGCACGAGGCACTCGCCGCGTACAACGGCACCGAGATCGGCAAGTACCACGTGGGCATCGGCCAGCGGTCGATGAGCGTGCCCGCCGCCGACGAGGACATCGTCACCATGGCCGCCGCCGCGGCCGCCCCGGTCGTCGCCAGGCACGGCACGGACCGCATCCGCACGGTCGTCTTCGCCACCGAGTCCTCCATCGACCAGGCCAAGGCGGCCGGGATCTACGTGCACTCCCTGCTCGGGCTGTCCTCGGCCTGCCGCGTGGTGGAGCTCAAGCAGGCCTGCTACGGCGCCACCGCCGCCCTGCAGTTCGCCATCGGCCTGGTCCGCCGCGACCCCTCCCAGCAGGTCCTCGTCATCGCCAGCGACGTGTCCAAGTACGAACTGGACAGCCCCGGCGAGGCCACCCAGGGCGCCGCCGCGGTCGCCATGCTGGTCGGCGCCGATCCCGCCCTGGTGCGCATCGAGGAGCCCTCGGGCGTGTTCACCGCCGACGTCATGGACTTCTGGCGGCCCAACTACCGCGAGGCCGCCCTCGTCGACGGGCAGGAGTCCATCACCGCCTACCTGCAGGCCCTGGAAGGCGCCTGGAAGGACTACGGCGAACAGGGCGGCCGCCCGCTGCAGGACTTCGCCGCCTTCTGCTACCACCAGCCCTTCACCAAGATGGCCTACAAGGCCCACCGCCACCTGCTCAACTACTGCGGGCAGGAGACCGACAAGGACGCCGTCGAGGCCGCCGTCGGGCTGACCACCGCCTACAACAACGTCATCGGCAACAGCTACACCGCCTCCGTCTACCTGGGCCTGGCCGCCCTGCTCGACCAGGCCGGCGACCTGACCGGCCGGCCGGTGGGCTTCCTCAGCTACGGCTCCGGCAGCGTCGCGGAGTTCTTCGCCGGCACCGTCGCCGACGGCTACCGCGAACACCTGCGCACCGACGCCCACCGCGAGGCCATCGCCCGCCGCAAGGACGTCGACTACGCCGGCTACCGCGCCCTGCACGAACGGTCCTTCCCCGCCGACGGCGGCGACCACCCCACCCCCGCCCAGACCACCGGCCCCTTCCGCCTGGCCGGACTCAGCGGCCACAAGCGCCTGTACGAAACCCGCTGACCCCCGCCCCTCCCCCACCCCAGCCCCCTCACCCCCTCTTTTCACCTCTCCCCTCCGCCCCTCTCACCCCCTTCTTTCCGGCCGCCCGCCGTCCCGCCACCGTCCCGCCGACGTCCCGCCGTCGTCCCGCCCGGCGGGACCGGCACAGGCACCGCCCCGCCACACCCGGCACACCGTGGCACACCCGGCACCGCCCATTCCCGGCCCCCCACCCCCGCCCCGCCGCCCCGCCCGCAGTCCCGCGGCGCGGACGCAGGGGAGCGGGCTCAAGGGCTCAAGGGCTCAAGGGCTCGAGGGCTCAAGGGCTCAAGGGCTCAAGGGCTCGAGGGCTCGACGGCCCGGTGCTCGGCCGCAGACCGGCTCCCGGCCTGCCGGGCCCGGCAGGCCGGGAGCCGGGGGCCGAGGTCGGGGGCGGGGGCGGGGGCGGGGGCCGGGCAAAAGGGAGAGACCCCGCAGGGCCGGGGAGGGCGGGGCGGGGCCGCGCGCACGGCCGGCCCCCGGACGCACAGCGATTCCCCACACCACACACAGCCCACAGGGAGGGCCACCGCATGAGCGACGTCAGGATCCTCGGCACCGGCGCCTACGTGCCGGACCGGGTCGTCTCCAACGACGAGGCGGGTGCGGCAGCCGGAGTCGACGACGCCTGGATCACCCTCAAGACCGCGATCCGCGAACGCCGCTGGGCCGCCGAGGACCAGGCCACCTCCGACCTGGCCGCCGCCGCGGCCCGCGCCGCGCTCGACTCGGCCGGCGTCACCGCCGACCAGCTGTCCGTCATCGTGGTCGCCACCTCCACCCCCGACCGCCCCCAGCCCCCCACCGCCGCCTACGTCCAGCACCTCATCGGCGCCACCGGAGCCGCCGCCTTCGACATCAACGCCGTCTGCTCCGGCACCGTCTTCGCCCTGTCCGCGGCCGAGGACGTCCTGCACCGCACCGGCGGCCACGCCCTGGTCATCGGCGCGGACCTCTACTCACGCATCCTCAACCCCGCCGACCGCCGCACCGTCGTCCTCTTCGGCGACGGCGCCGGCGCCCTGGTCCTGGGCCCCGCCGACACGGGCCCGCGCATCCGCCACGTCGCCCTGCACTCCTTCGGCGACCTCTCCCACCTCATCGAGGTCCCCGCCGGCGGCAGCCGCCGCCCCCTGGACGCGGCCGGCCTCGACGCCGGACTGCAGTACTTCGCGATGAACGGTCGCGGCGTGCGCCGCTTCGTCGAGGAGAACCTGCCGCGCCTGGCCAAACAGTTCCTCCACGAAGCCGGCGTCGTCCCCGACGACATCCGCCACTTCGTCCCCCACCAGGCCAACGGCGTCCTGCTCGACACCGTCTTCGCCGACCTGGCCCTGCCCCACGCCACCATGCACTGGACCCTGACCCACTACGCCAACACCGGAGCCGCCTCCGTCCCCATCACCCTGGACTCCGCCGCCCGCACCGGCGCCCTGCGCCCCGGCGACCTCGTCCTGGCCGCCGGCTTCGGCGGCGGCATGGCCGCCGGATTCGCCCTCATCGAATGGTGACCCCCCCCCCGCCCCCCGGACCCGGAAACGGGAACGAGGGGCGGGAACCAGGGAACGGGAAACAGCAGGACCGGGAACCAGAGAGCGGGGCGGGGCCCCGGGGGACGTCAGTCGATGCCCCGCACCAGATGCGGTTCCCAGGTGTCGTCCTCGTCGACCCCGGCCAGCATGAGCGGCGGAACCCCCCGCAGGAAGCGCCCCGCAGCCTCCCGCACCTCCCCCGATCCCCGGCCGTCCTCTTCCTCGGTGCCGTACATGCCATCCTCCTGCCCGGCCGGGCCAGAAGTGACCCGTGCCACACACCCACCCTGCAGACCCGCGGAAGAAAACCACTCGAACCGTGATGGGACCGGCATAGAGGACCACCCCAGCCCCAGCCCGGACGGGCCCTCGCCCCTCCGCCCCGCCCGCGGTCCCTTTTCCCGCACGGGGCCACGGGCCACGGGTGCGGCGCGGCGCGGCCGATGGCCTCGACGCCCCTGACCCCTCAGATGCCTTCCGGCGCGCCTGACGGGCCGGGGCTCGCGGAGGGGGCGGAGTCCGCAGGACAAGGGCCTGCGGGCCCGGAGCCCGCGAAGCCGTGGCCTGCAGGGCCGAGGTCTGCCGGACCGAGGTCTGCGGGCCCGGAGCCTGCCGGACCGCGGCCTGCCGGACCGAGATCTACGGACCCGGAGCCTGCCGGACCGCGGCCTGCCGGACCGAGATCTACGGACCCGGAGCCTGCCGGACCGCGGCCTGCCGGACCGAGATCTACGGACCCGGT
>NZ_JBEXOP010000056.1:0-8974 GCF_040611575.1 Streptomyces sp. NPDC006610 | reverse complement strand
GAGCCTGCCGGACCGCGGCCTGCGGGGCCGGAGCTGCCGGGCCCGGGGCGTCTAGCGGGGCCGGGCCGGTTCAGGCGGGCGGGGCGGCGGCCTGCAGGGCGGCGGCCAGGCTGCGGGCCCGCTCCCGCTCCCCGGCCTGCGACCCCGCCAGCACCACCCGCGGCGGCCGTCCCCCGCCCGCCGCGATACGCCGGGCCAGGTCGCAGGCCGCCGCGCCGGCCCCGGAGAACCCCGCCAGCAGCACCTTGCGCCCCTCCCCCAGCCGCGCCACGGCGCCCCGAGCCGCACCGCCCCTGGTTCCGGGGGTGAGGACGAGGAGTTCCTCGGGGCCCGCATACAGGGCCGCCAGCAGGCCGTAGCAGGATGCGGACGCGCCCGGCGGAGGGACCAGACAGATCGTGCCCGCACCTTCCCGGCGCGCCGCCCGCACCCTGACCAGCACCCCCTCCCCGGCCCCCGCGCCGTCCCCGTCCCCCGTGCCGCCGGGCGCGGGGCACGGCAGGCACGAGGGCGGGGGCGTCGGGGGGCCGGGGGGCAGCAGGTCCAGGGCCCGGGCGACGGTGACGGAGCCCTCCTCCCGCGGCAGTGCGCGCAGCAGCAGCACGGTGTGCGCGAGCAGCCGGGCGGCCGTCTCCCCGCCGGCCGGGACCCGGTCGTGGACGGCGGTCAGGACCAGGCCGCCCGCCCGGTCGTGCTGGGCCAGCAGCGCCAGGGGATGCCCGGTGCGCGCCGGCCAGAGGGCGGGGAACCGCGCGTCCAGGCCGTGCGCGGCCAGTTCGCCGCGCAGCCCGTCGGCCGGATGCGGCGGGTCCTCGAAGACCACGACGCTGTCCGGCCGCCCGCCGCCGCTCCAGGCGCGGATCCAGTCCGCGGGCACCCACTCGTAGGCGGCCGCGTCCAGCGCCCCGTCGCGCAGGTCGCGCACCAGCCCCGCCACCGGCGCCGCCGGGTCGACCACGACCGACACCGGCAGGGGGTTGCGCAGCGGGCCCGGGGTCCGGGCGGCGCCCTCCAGCGGGATCCCGCGGCCGGGGACGGCCACCTCGAAGGCGACCGGCGCCGCCCCGGCGCCGCCGCGGCCGCGGTGGAGCAGCATCGCCCACACCGCCTGCAGCACACTGCTCTCGGCCGCCCCGAGACCGCCCGCCCACCGCGCGAGCCGGGCGACGCCCGCCGGATCCAGCCGGCGGCGGGCCCTCCCCGTACCCGCCGCGGCCGGACCCGCCGGAACGGCCGGACCCGCCGGGGCCGCCGGAACGGCCGGACCCGCCGGACCCGCCGGGACGACCGGACCCGCCGGGACGGCGGGGACAGCCGGGACGGCGGGGACGGCGGGTGGCGCCGCGCGTCTCTGCGGCCGCGCCGACGACAGGTGGCGGGTGAAGAACTCCCGCGCCGGGCCGGTGTCCTGGGCGGCCACCCAGGCCGCGTAGTCGCGCAGGTCGGGCCGGCGCTCACCGCCGGGCAGGACGCCGCCGGCGAGGTAGGCGCGGTAGAACGCGCGCAGCAGCAGCCGCACGCTCCAGGCGTCCAGCAGCGCCCGGTGGTAGGTGACCACGATCCTTCGCCCCGCGGCGGCGGACCGGCGGGAGGCGAGCAGGGTCAGGCGCAGCGGTCCGGGGCGGGACAGGTCGAAGCCGCGCAACCGGTCCTGCTCCAGGAAGGCCCGCCAGCCGCCGGGGGCCGGCCGGGCGATGTCGGGCACGACCCGCTCGTGCACCGCGAGCAGCGGCCGGCCCCCCGGGGCGAACGCGGTGCGCAGCACCGTCTCGCGGTCGAAGACCGACTGCCAGGCGGCGGCGAACCGCCCCGCGTCCAGCGGACCGTGCCAGACCCACATCAGCTGCTCGACATGCCGCCCGCTGCCCGGCCCCGTGTCGCCGCCCGCACACAGGACGGCCTGCTGCGGCGTCGCCGGGAACAGCCGCACGGCACCCCCGGCACCCCCGGCACCCCCGGCACCCCCGGCTTCCCCGGCTTCCCCGGCTTCCCCGGCTTCCCCGGCTTCCCCGGCTTCCGCAGCATCCCCGGCGGCGTCCCCGGCGGCGGCGTGTCCGGCGGACACGGCGGACACGGCGTCCGCGGCGTCGGCGGCGGGGCCGGTGCTCCGGGCCTGCGCGGGGGGCGCGGGGGCGGGGGCCTGCGGGCGGGCGGGCGGCGGCTGGGTGAGCCGGTCGGCCAGGGCTCCCGCGACGAGGCCGGCCGCGGCTCCGGAGGGCGCCGAGAACCGCAGCGTGTGGTGGTCGGGTCCGTGCCGCAGCAGCCGGTGCCGCCAGGCGGGCCGGTCCGCCAGGTGGGCGGTCAGCTCGCCCAGCAGACGCTCCAGCGCGGCGGCGTCCAGCGGACCGCGCAGCTCCAGGTCCCACGGGGCCGCGTGCGGCGGGGGCCCGGGGTCGACGACCACGCACAGCGGGGCCGGACCGCCCGGGCCCCGGCGTCTGTGCCCCATGACAGCCTCCTGGTGATGGTGAACGGCAACGTCCCCCGCCCTTCCGGGGGCCCGCCCGCGTCCGCAACGCCGGGAACAGCACGCTAACGGCAGCAATCGCCCGAAGTCCGTTTTCCCGAGCGGCTATGCAGCGGTGCCCGAGCGGAGCGCGAGACGCACCCGCCCGGGCAGCCCGCCCCTTCCTTTTCCCGGCCCCGGTCCGGGCCTTTCCGGACCGGGCACCGATTTCCTTCACAGAATCTTTTCCGACCCGTCCCGTCCGGAAAGACGCACGCTTTATCACTGACTCGTGTCACGGGCCGGGGCGCAGAATTCCGCGGGGGTCCGGCCCGGATTTTCCGGGAAATTCGGAGCGTGCGGGCAGGGGCGCGCGCGACGGGGACGCGGACCGCGCGGCGCCAGGGGCGGGGGCAGGGGTGTGAGGGGGTGTTTCAGGGGGCGGGGACGGGGTTGGCGGCGTGGCGGGCGGCCCGCTCCAGCACGGCGCGGCAGTGCCGGCGCAGCGCGGCGCGGACGTGGCGGCGGGCGTGGGCGAGGCGGGCGCCCTCGCCCAGGACGTCGGTGACGGCCTCCTCGCGCAGCAGGACCCGGTGGCGGGCGGTGACGGTCACCCCCCTCTCGTCGGGGTCCAGCGACCACTCGCCGGTGTGGGCGGCCACCAGCCGGCCCGGGGAGGTCTGCTTGTAGACGATGCGGCCGGCGTGGGGGAAGCAGATCCGCACCGACTCGGTGGTGTGCGCGCCGTCCTCGGTCAGCGTCTGCATGGTCATGCGCTGCACTCCGGGGGTGTCCTCAGTCAGGGCGACGCGGGTGACGTGGGGCACCAGGTGGGGCCAGGAGCCGGCCCGGTGGAGGAAGCCGTAGACGGGCTCGGCGGGGCCGTGGATGCGCAGCGAGTCCTCGAAGGACAGGACCAGGTCGTCCAGGCGGGTCCACCGCTCGGCGAAGTTCTTCAGGCCCTCCAGATGGACGGGGCCCTCCAGGTCGGCGCACAGGCGGGGCGGGGCGGCGGGGGCCCGCAGGCGGGGGACGCTGTAGCCGAAGGCGAGGTCGAGTTCGGTGCGGGCGGGGCCCTGGCCGCGCACGGCGATGACGCCGCTGACCGCGTCGAGGGGGGCGGAGGGAAGTTCCTGGCGGAACTCGATGCGCCGCTCGACGGGGTCCAGGCGCCGCCAGGAGCTGCACGACATCAGCCGGCCCTCCAGCAGGGACCACACCAGCAGGTGCTCGCGCTCGCCGTCGAAGTCCAGGCGCTCCACATGGATGCTCGGGGCGAAGTAGAGCGGCAGGGCCGCAGCATCGGCGAGGACCGCGTAGACCACGCCGGCGGGCGCGGCCACCTGGATGCGGTGCCTCGTCCTGCCCACACGCTCACCAGACATCTGAACACCTCGTTCTCGGTCACGGTGCGCCGCCCGGACCGCGCAGGGCGCTGCGGACGGCGGATACGGAAAAAGGGGCCGGGCCCCGGCGGCCGGGTACCGGCAGGTCCGGGCCGGGGCGGCCCGCACCGGTGCGGCCCCGGGGATCCGGACCCCGGGAGCCGGGATACCGGCACGGGCCGGTACCGGCGGCCCCGGGACCGGGCGGCCACGGAACCGGGTGACGCACAGACGGACGGCTGCGGACCGGAACCCGGGAGCCCGCGGTCCGGGGCCGTAGGCGCGGCCGGCGGCCGGCCGCGCGGCCTCCGGTACCGGGCCGCGGGCTCCGGGCCGGGGTTCCGGTTCCGTTCCGGTTCCTTTCCGGTTCCGGGTCCGGTCCTGGTGCCGGTGCCGTGCCCCGGGCCGGCCGGCGGGCCGGGCCCCCGGGTTGGGGGCAGACCCCCTGGTGGCAGGCTCTCGGGGCAGGGGCAGGGGCGGAACCGGGGCCGGGGTGGGGCCGGGGTGGGGCTGTTCCCTTCAGCCGACGGGTGCCGGCTGCGGGTCCAGGCGGCCGGCGACGCGGCAGGCGCGGCCCAGCAGCCGGGGCAGGGCGGCTGCGCCGCGTCGGACGAACTCGTCGGCGGGCAGGGTACGGGTGTGCACGGGCCCGGTGGTCCACCGCCGCCAGCCGTCGGTGTCCGCGGCGCGGGGGGCGATCAGGAGCAGCGGGGTGGCGGGCAGTGGGGCGCGTGCGGGGCGGCGGGCGGCCTCGTGCAGGGCGCGGGCCAGTTCGTGCTCGGCGCGCAGCACGGGCAGGGCGGCCCGCAGCAGCACTCCTTCGTCGCTGCCGGGCGGAACGGCGGGGCGGTCGTCGTGCGGCCGGGGCGGCTGTCCGGCGCGGGGCAGGCGGGCGGGGTCGGTGGGCGGCGGGCAGGCGCCGACGGCCAGGAGCGCGGGGCCGGGCAGGCCGGCCTCGTGCAGGGCGCGAACGACGGTGTAGGCGATCAGGGCGCCCAGGCCGTGCCCGTACAGGACGTAGGGGCCCGGGCCGGGGACGGTGAACGGCTCCATCGCGCGGGCCAGGAGCGTGTCGCGGCTGAGCGCGCCGGGTGCGGGCACGGGGGCGGCGACGGGCCGCACGCCCGGGCCGAGCCCGGCTCTCCAGCCGTCGAAGAGGCCCGCGGCCCGGGCACTGTGCGCGAAACAGTGCAGAGACACGGGCGGTCGGTCCGGCACGGCATCCTCCCCAGGGTGGTGGCTGCGGCTGCGAGGGGTTCGAGGATGCCCGGCGCGCCTCGAACCCAGCTGGAGGCGTGCCTCATCAGGCGGCGTAGCGGTCGAAAGTGGAGCCTCGGCGGGGGCCGGCGACCACGTCGAGTTCCGGGTCGACCGCGAGCATGGCCTGGTGCAGGCGCTGCAGCGGCGGGGAGGGCTCCACGCCCAGTTCCTCGATCAGTCCCTCGCGCAGCTTGCGGTAGACGTCCAGGGCGGAGGCCTGCCGGCCCGAGCGGTACAGGGCCAGCATCGCCTGCGCGTGCAGGCCCTCGTGCTGGGGGTGGCGGGCGGTCAGGTCGGTCAGTTCGGCGATCAGCTCGGTGTGCCGGCCCAGCCGCAGGTCGGCGTCGATCCGGCGTTCCACGGTCACCAGGCGGGACTCCTCCAGCCGGGTGACCTCGATCTGCAGGACCTGCCCGAGCCGTACGTCCACCAGGGCGGGGCCCTGCCACAGGGCGAGCGCCTGGCGGAAGCAGCGGGCGGCCCGTTCGTCGTGGCCGTCCTCGAAGGCGGCCTGCCCCTCGGCGGCCAGGCGTTCGTAGGCGTGCACGTCCACCGACTCCGGGGGTATCTGCAGCAGGTAGCCGCCGTGCCGGGTGGCCAGGACGTTCTTGGCCGCGCCGGGCGCGCCGGGCCCCATCGCGGTGCCCAGACAGCGGCGCAACTGCATGATGTAGGTCTGCAGGGTGGTCATCGCGCTCTGCGGGAGTTTCGTCCCCCAGATCTCCTCCATCAGCGTCGACACCGGCACGACGCGGCTGGGATACAGCGCGAGCAGGGCCAGAACCTGTCTGGGCTTCCCGGCGGTCGGGACGATCGAGTCCCCGTTCACGGCGGCACACAGCGGACCCAAAACCTGAATCTCCATGGTTCCTCCGTTCGTCGTCGGACACTCCCAGTGGCGGAAAGTCTTCGGCGAACTTGCACGCTAGCGGTATCCACGGCGGAGGCAACGGTTCCTTCAGCGGCATTTGAGCAATCCTCGAAGAACCGGCCCCGCACGGCGCGTTCCGAGAAACACGGAAGTATTAATAAACCAGCCGAAAGGAACACGCCGGTCATTCAGAAAATCCCTGTGTTCACATTCCGGCCCCGACCGCCGCCACACCGGCACCGGGCCGGACGGGCGGCACCGGGCGGGCCCGGCGGGGCCGGACCGGACCCGGCAAGGACAGGGCGGAGCGGGGCGGGGCGGGGCGGGGCGGGGCGGGGCGGGGCGGGGCGGGGCGGGGCGGGAAGACACTCGCACACGCGTCCCGGCGGCCGCGCACCGGGGTGCCCCCCGGGGAAGACGGCAGCCGACAGCCGGGGCGCGGCCCGGCGGCGGCTGCGGGCCGGGGGGCGGGGCGCGGCCCGGCAGCGGGTGCGGGCCGGGGGGGCGGGGCGTGGCCCGGCGGCGGGTACGCGGCCCGGCAGCGGGTGCGGGCCGGGGGGCGGGGCGCGGCCCGGCGACGGGTGCGCGGCCCGGTAGCGAGTGCGCGGCCGGGGGGCGGCTGCGGGCCGGGGGCGGGGCGCGGCCGGGGGCGGGGCGTGGCCCGGGGGCGGGGCGCGGCCGGGGGCGGGGCGTGGCCCGGGGGCGGTGCGCGGCCGGGGGCGGGGCGTGGCCCGGGGGCGGGGGTGTGTGGGGGGGGTCAGGTGGTGGGGACGAGGCGTTCGCGGCCGTCGCCGGTGCTGCGGCCGGGCACGGACTCGCCGGGGGCGCCGGGGCCGGCGGTGAGGATCAGGCGCTGGATGCGGCGCAGGTCGGCGGAGGGTTCCAGGCCCAGTTCGCGCACCAGGGTGGCCCGCAGCCGCTGGTAGGTCTCCAGGGCCTCGCTGCGGCGCCCGGAGCGGTGCAGGGCGAGCATGTACTGGCCGCGCAGGGTCTCGTGGGTGGGGTAGCGGCTGACCAGGACGGTGAGTTCGGCGATCAGGTCGCGGTGGCGGCCCAGGCGCAGGTCGGCCTCGATGCGCCGGTCCAGCGCGCACAGCCGGGTCTCCTCCAGGCGCCGGGCCTGGGCCTGCAGCTGCTCGCCGGCCTGCACGCCGGCGAAGGCGGGCCCGGACCACAGGTCCAGGGCCTGCCGCAGCTGCCGCGCCGCGCCCCGGAAGTCGCCCGCGTCCATCGACCGGTAGCCCAGCGCGGTGAGCCGCTCGAACTCGCGGGCGTCGCTGACGCCGTCACCGGCGTCGAGGAGATACCCGCCCGGCACGGTGACCAGGACCTCCTTGGCCGTGCGGCGCGGGCCGTCGCCGGACGGTCCCGGCAGCGCGGCGGCGATCAGCTCCCGCAGCTGCAGCACATAGGTCTGCAGGGTCGTGCGGGCGCTGCGCGGCGGCGCGGCCCCCCACAGTTCCTCGGTCAGGCAGGCCACGGAGACGACCTGCCCGGCATGGAAGGCGAGCAGGGCCAGCACCTGCCGCGGTTTCGGCGCGGTCGGCGTCACCGAGACACCGTTCACGCGGACGTCCAAGGTGCCCAACACCTCGATGTTCACGTCTCCCCCGTCTCACGCCCGGACCGGAGCCGGACGAATCAAACCGCACATCCCGTATTGTTTTAGGGTTTCGGTCAGGGATATCACAGGCCCCGCAGGCCCACAACCATCCCCCGCCCGGGGCACGGGCAGGGGAACAGGGGATGTACGGCGCCGCACGGGCCCCCGGCCGCCGCACGGCCCCGCCGGCTGCCGGGCCGCTGCCGGCGGCCGGCGGGCGCCGCTGCGCAAACCGCCCTGACGGTCACCCGGCACGGGCAGGACGGCGCGCACCCGCCGGCCGAGGCCGGCCGCAGACGGTTCCGGCGTGGCCGGCCTCGGCAGGCACGAGCCGGCCGGCAGCGGGCGCCGGCCGGGCAGGGGCAGGGCGGCGGCAGCGGCGTGCCGGCCGGGCAGGGCGGCGGCAGCGGCGTGCCGGGGGGCGGTGTCCGGCGGTCCCGGACGGACGGCCGGCTCCGGCTCCGTCCGTCCGGCCCCCGACCGGGGCAGGTGCGCGGCCGGGCGGCCAGGACACCCCCGCTGTCCTGGCCGTGTTGTCCCCGAAGGGCCGGCGGCGCACCGCGGCCCGGCGGCCTGCCGCGGCCCGGCGGCGGGGGCGGTGCCGTCCGCCCGGCCGCCCCGCCGGCCCGTCCGGTGCCCCGGTGGTCGCGGCCCGCAGCCTGAACGGGTCCTGGCGCACCGAGGGGCGAGGCGGGTGCCGGCTGCGTGGGCGACAGCGTCAGGATCACGAGGTCCGGCCTCGGGGACCGGGGCCACGGTGTCCGGGGGGCTCTCGGCGTGACCGGCATCCACCACGCCACCACGCCACCACGCCATGGGGCGCTGCCCTGCTCCCGCGCAGCGCGGCGGACCGGTTGATCACCGAGCCCGGGCGGGGTTCCCCGCCCGGGCTCGGCCGGCCGTGGGGGCCGTTGCCCCCAGAGGTCACGGCGCCCCGGCGTGCGACGCCTCCGGCGGCCGCCGGCCGGACCCGGGACAGGGGGCGTGGAGGGCGCGTGCGGGCGGTTCCGGCCGCCGCTGCGGCGGCCGGGGGCGCGCCGGCCCGGTTCTGCCCCCGGCGGCCTTTTGCCCGCCCGGTCCACGGGCTGCCGGCCTGCTCGTGCCGGGGCCCGGCAGGGCCGGCACGAAGGCGGGAGGGGGCCGTCCTGACGGCGGACGGCCCCCTCCCTGCCTGCCCCCGGCGTGCCGGGCCCCGGTATGCCGGGGGCCCGGCACGCGGACGGGCGGGTATGCGGGGGTCAGGTGCGGGGTTCGGCTCCGGCGCGTTCGGGACTCTTCGCGGCACCGCCGGGGCTGTCAGGGCCGCCGGGGGCGGGGGTTTTGACGGAGTCGAGGAGGAGCTGGGCGACGTCGACGACCTGGACCGTCTCCTTCGCCGTGCCCTCGTTCTTCTTGCCGTTGACCGAGTC
>NZ_JBEXOP010000055.1:0-38496 GCF_040611575.1 Streptomyces sp. NPDC006610 | reverse complement strand
GCGGAAAGCCAAGGAAGAGGCCAAGAAGGCTTGGATCGCCGCCATCGAACGCGGCGCCGACCCCCAGCACATCGTCACCGCCGCCAAGGCCTATGCCCAAGAGCGGGCCGGCAAGGACGCGCAGTACACGAAATACCCGGCCACCTGGCTCAACAAGGGCTGCTACGACGACGAGCCCGACCCCCAGCCCGGCCGGCATCTCCGCGCCGTAGGCGACTCCCGCCCTCACCGCAATCCCCAGAACGACTCCGACTACGACCAGGGATGGAACTGACCATGCAGTGGATCCCGCCCATCAACCCGAAGCGCTTCCACCTCGAGGAGCTCCTCGCCGCCCGCGACATAAGCCTCGACTGGCTGAACAGCAACGACCTCGACCCGCACAGCCCGGCCAACATCGCCCGCCACTCGATCACCAAGGCCGCAGAGATCATCCCGTTCCACTACCGGGACGCGGTCACCGACAGCCCCGAGGTTCTGTCGTGGCTGGCCGAGCTCGTCGCCCAGGCCCGCGACGACCAGGCCGGCCGCGGGGCACCCACGGCCACCGTCACTCACGGCCGCTCGCTGCTGTTGCTCGGCCCCACCGGTACCGGGAAGACCCATCAGGCCTATGGGGCGATTCGGGAGCTCGCCATCACCGGCGTCGCAGCCACGTGGGTCGTCACCACGGCCGCCGACATGTACGCCGCGCTTCGACCGCGGCACGGCATCGACTCCGAAGCCGAGTTCCGCCGCTACCGCAACGCGTCCATCCTCCTCCTCGACGACCTCGGCGCCGAACGCAAGCCCACCGAGTTCACGGAGGAGGTCAACTTCCGGCTCATCAACTGGCGGTATGAGAACCAGCTGCCCACCCTGATCACCTCCAACCTCGTGCCCAAGGAGATCAGCGCACGGCTCGGCGACAGGGTCACCAGCCGGCTGATCGAGATGTGCCAGCGCGTCGTCTTCAAAGGCCCGGACCGCCGCCGGGGTGAAGCCGCGTGACCCGGGGAGCGGGCCGCAGCCGCGGCTATCGCGCGCAGGAGTCTGAGCTCCGCCCCGGGAAGGTCGTCGTGCCGTTCGGTGAGAAGACGACGATCTGCCCGGCCTGCCGCCAGCACAAGCACCATGCCTGCTGGGCGCACACCGCGGCCCTCGGAATCGGAGGAGAGGCTGGCTGCCCCTGCGGCTGCCACGTCCCTCTCGACGAGCCGCTGCTGACCGACGAGGCCATTGACGACATGGCCGCCCACGGAACCCTCGCCGACCACGTCAAGGCGCAGAAGGCGTGGGCCATGGGCTCCGGACCCATCCACTTCGACGAGCCCTGCCGCCGCTGCGCCGCCATCAAGGGCGCCCGCACCGGCCAGCAGGCCGAACTTCCGCTGGAGACTCAGTGACCACCGAGATCGATCCGTGGCTGGACACGGCCGAGCCCGCCGACGACTTCGGCCCGCGCATGCCGCGTGACGTCGAAGCCGAACGCGTCATCGCCGCGTCCGCCATGGAACGCCCCGAGATCGTCGACGAACTCGCCGCCGAAGGCTTCGACCCCGCCGACATCACCACCGAGCAGTACCGGTGGGTGTGGTTCGCCGTCGAAGAACTCCGCACCCGCTTCAAGCACGGCGAGATCCGCTGGCTGCCCGTAGCCCGCCAACTCGAGGCCTGGCACGCCGACGGCCACATGCCCGTCCGGCCACTCACCGAAGTGGAGCTCGCCGAGCTGTACCGGTGGTCGCAGCCCAGCGCCGCAGCCTGGCACGCCGAACGCGTCGCGAAGAAGGCCATCGCTGCCCGCATCGTCGCCCTCGGACACGACGCCACCGGCCGCGGCAACAGCGCCGCCTTCGACCCGGACACCGACGTCGCCGCCCTCCAGGAAGCTCTCGACGGAGTCGCGAAACCCGACACCAACCGGCAAGCCAAGCACGTCCGCGAGCTGATCGGCGGCGCGCTTGAGCGGTGCATCACCCCGCCGACGAAGGAAGACCGCATCCCCACCGGGTTCATGGACCTTGACGCACTCCTCTGCGGCGGCTGGGCGCCCGGCCAGATGGTCGTCATCGGTGCCCGGCCGGCCATGGGCAAGTCGACGATCGCGTCCGGCTTCGCGCGGGCCGCCGCCGTCAAGAACGGCCTCCCCACGCTCTTCCACACGCTCGAGATGAGCGAAGAGGAGATCGCCAACGGGCTGCTGTGCGCCGAAGCCCGCGTCGCCCTCCACCACCTCAAGCAGGGCATCGTCGACAACGCCGGTGTCGCCCGAGCGGCGGAGGCCGGACAGCGGATCGCCGCCGCCCCGCTGTACATCGACGACGTCTCCAGCCTCACCCTGCCCGGCCTGCGCGCCAAGGTCCGCCACCACGTCCGCGCCGACGGCCTCCGCCTCGTGATCATCGACTACCTGCAGTTGATGACCGCGCCCAAGGCCGAGAACCGGCAGAACGAGGTGTCCAAGCTGTCCCGCGGGATCAAACTCCTCGCCCGCGAATTCGGCATCACCGTGATCATCCTGGCGCAGCTCAACCGCGGCCCCGAACAGCGCCAGGACAAGCGACCCACCAAGTCCGACCTGCGCGAGTCCGGATCCATCGAGCAGGACGCCGACATCGTCATCCTCCTGCACCGCGACGACGCCTACGAGCGCGAGAGCCCTCGAGCCGGCGAAGCCGACCTCATCGTCGACAAGCACCGCGGCGGCCAGACCGGGACCGTGACCGTCGCCGCCCAACTCCACTACGCATCTTTCGTCGATATGGCGGTTGTCTGATGAAGCCCGAGATCGAAGACATCGCGGTCATGCGTGAGCAGGGCGACCTCAAGGATTTCCTGCTCTCCCTCGTTGCCGCCGCGCCCACGCCCACCAAGCCCAAGCCGGCCCTGGCCGTGGTCCCGGACCCGGGCTACCGGATCACGCACGTTGGCGGTTGGCCGCTCGGTACCGCCGCGACCGGCCCGACCCCGCCGGCCGACCGGTGCACCTGCACCCGATGCGGCGGCAACCCCAACAGCCCCGCCGTGCACCGGCCGCAGGAAGGAAACGCCGCATGAGCCGTCGCAAGCCCACCGTCCGCGTCTTCCACCGGCCCACCGGCTGGGTGCTGCCCGACTACACCGACCTGGCGGACTGCACCACCAACTTCCACCGCGAGCAGGACGGCCGCCTCCCGTGCGCCGACACCGCCGTGTGGAAGGTCGTCGAAGACCACGGCATGCACCTGAAGATCGGCTTCTACTGCGACGCCGACCTGCCCGCCGAACACCGGAGGGCCGCCGCATGATCGTGGACCTGTTCGCCGGCCCCGGCGGTATGGATCACGGTGCCGCGCTCGCCGGTGTTCCGTCGGTCGGCGTCGAGTGGGATGCCAACGCCGTCGCCACCCGTGTCGCGGCCGGTCTTGCAACCGTGCACGGTGATGTCCGCCGGTACGGGCCCGCCGACTTCTCCGACGCCACCGTGCTCGCCGGTGGGCCGCCGTGCCAGACGTGGACGGTCGCCGGTGCCGGTGCGGGGCGTGCGGCCCTTGCGGACGTCTTGGACGCCGTGAAGCGCATGGGGGCCCGCGAGACCGTCGACCCGGCCGTCCTCGGCGACGAGCGCACCGGCCTGGTCCTCGAGCCCTTGCGGTGGGCGCTCGAGGCCGCGGATGCGGGCCGCCCGTATGAGGCGATCGTTCTCGAGCAGGTGCAGCAGGCGCGGCAGGTGTGGGACGCCTACGCCGAAGTCCTGCGCGCCGAGGGCTACTCGGTGGCGACCGGTGTGCTGCGGACGGAGCAGTTCGGGGTGCCGCAGACCCGGCGCCGGGCGGTGCTCGTGGCGCGCCTGAACGGCCCTGTGGCGCTCCCGGAAGCGTCACGGCGTCCGTACCGCCGGGGAGTCGCCCAAAGCGCGGGAGACAGCCGCCTGGCCCCGTGGAAGTCGATGGGGGAAACCCTGCCCGACCGCGGCCCGTTCACCGTGATCTCCAACTACGGCACCGGCGGCGACCTGAAGAACCGCGGACGCAGGTCGAGCGGAGAGCCGGCGTTCACCGTGACCGGGAAAATCTCCCGGCTGCGCCTAGTCGATCCCGACGGCCGCGACCTCCCGCGGCTCAGCCCCTCCGAAGCCGGCCAGCTGCAGGGCTTTCCCACTGACTGGCCGTGGTCCGGCGGCGACATCTCGCGCGAATTGGGCAACGCCTGCCCGCCCCAACTCGCCGCCGCACTCGCCGAAGCCGCCCTGGGCGCTCAGCCAGCAGGCGCCCGACCGGCCCTGGCCGCCGCGTGATGGCCCGTTGTGCGGCGTGTGGCCGGCGTCTGGTTCGCCCGTCACCCACGGGCCTGGGCCCCGTCTGCGCCCGCCGCCTCGGCGCTACCGCCCGCCGCCCGGCCGCGATCCGCGCCGCCGACGGCCCACCCGACATCCACCCCGACCAGACCGCCCTCGACCTCCACCCCATGCAACCCAGCCTCTGGTCGCTCTGACCGAGGCCAGACCCGAAAGGAACCCGCAATGACCGCAACCCTCGAGAACCTGGCCGTCGCTGGCCGTCGCGTCGAGTACGCCTACCACCGCAGCCTGATCGATGACACGGCCACCCTCTGGACGGCCGGCATCATCACCGGCACCGAGCCCGGCCTCAATGGCGGCCTCCTGGCCCGAGTCCGGCTCGACGGCACCCGCTCACCGCTCCTCGTCCCCGTCGGCTACGACGGGCTGCGCTACCTCGACGAAATCGTCCCGGTGCCCGAGCTGCCCATGGGCCGGTTCCTGCCCGCCGCGGACGACAAGAACGGCCTCTACGAGAAGGCCGGCGTACTCCTCGCTCCGATCGGCGAGGACGGCGAAGAACTCGTCATCGTCATCGACGACCCGGTCAAGGCGCGTGCCGCCGCTATCGCCTACGCCAGGGAGACCGGGCTCGACCTGGACTACCTCGACTTCGCGGCCCTCGAGCCGCTGTGGGCGGTCTTCGAGTGGGAGCCCGAGGACTCCGAGTCCTTGTGGACCGTCCGCATGGACGCCGCCGAGGGCGACGACATGGCCGTCCGCATCCACTACCTGCCCGCGTGAACGCCGCGACCCGGACGCGCTCGAACCGCGTCCGGGTCTGCCCCGAACCCTACCCGCCACCCGCCGACACCCCCGCGACCTGGGGGACCGGTTGGTGTCGAAACGCCCCGAACGACCCGGCTCGCACCCGCCAGCCGGTAACCCCACACCGAACCGAAGGAGAAGCCAAGTGACCGACCTCGACCACGAGCCCGCGCAGTTCTACTGGGACGCCGAGACCGAGCACTGCCCGCACAAGCCCATCCCCGAGCGCGGCACCGACGCCTGGGACGTGTGGATGACGCTGGGCCACCAGCCCTACGACGACGGCGTCCTGTGCCTGTCTGCCCCGGCCGGTACCGCCTGCCCGGCCTGCTCCGCCGAGCACGTCGACATCGTGCCGTGGTCCCACTGCGAGAACCGCGACCCCGCCCGGCCGCTGCCGAAGACCACCGCGCCGCAGCACCGCCCCGTGACCGCAGACGGCCCGGGCTGGTGATAGCAGCCCGGGCCTGGCCCCCACCGTACCCACACCCGGAAGGAACACCGTGACTGACCTGTACGCCGAGGACCTGTTCGGCCCCATCGAGGCCGTCGCGCGCCCTCAGGGCACCGGCTCCCTGATCGAGCACCGCTACGCGGAGGAATGGCTTGCCGAAATCGAGCCGGGCACCGTCACCGCCGTGATCTTCGATCCGCCGTATGCGGTCGGCACACCAGTCCGTGGCCGTGAGGACGGAGCCGCCGGCAGCGTGTTCACCCCGTTCCGCATGCTCAACACCTGGCTCAGGCTTTCCGCGCGCACGCTGCGCCCCGGCGGCATCGTTGCGATTTTCGCGGACTGGCGGCGCATGCCCGACCTCGGCTACATGGCCACCACCGTCGGCCTGCGCGCCTCCACCTGCATCGCATGGACCCGCACCAGCCCTGGCACTGGCGGCCTCCTGCGCTCCGCATGGGACCCCATCCTGATCGCATCCCGAGGCACGCCTGACGCCATCGACCGGGCCGCGATCCCAAACGTCGTGCAGGCCAGCTATCCGAGCAAGAAGCGGCACCCCTACGAGAAGCCGGTCGAGGTGTACACGCACTTCCTGCAGCGGATCGCCCGCCCCGGCGAGATCATCCTCGACCCGTTTGCCGGGTCCGGGAATTCCCGCACCGCCGCCACCAGCCTTGGCCTCGACTGGCGCGGCTGCGACATCGACCCCAACTACGCGGAGATCACGCCCAACGCCTGACCACCCGCCCCGGCCGGCCGTCTCGCGCGGCCGGCCCCACTCCTGGAGACGACCATGACCGACCAGACCACCTTCGAGACCGCCCGTGCGCTGCTGTGGCGGCACGGGCTGCCCGAGGACGTCATTGACGGCGCGCTGGCCCTGCATGCGCAGGAGTTGGCCGCTGTGCAGCGCCGGGACGCCGCCGTGTGGGGCGTCGACACGGACGCCGGGAAGCACCGGCTTTCCGCCGCGGACCTGATCGACCCGACGAGGGGCGAGTGCACCCCGCCTGCCGTGCAGGTGCCCGCCGCCGACCGGGCCGCCCAGCCCATCTTCGTCGTGATGCTCGGCGAGTTCCCCGTCGCCGTGACCGCCACGCTGGAGGACGCTCAGCGCCACGCCTTGGACGGCGAGACGAAGTTTCAGACCCCGGGCAGGTACGAGCACCGATGGGACGACTCGCAGCGCCCAGGCGAAGTCTGGCGTCTGCTCGGCCGGCGCGTTGCCCCTGGGCGGCGCTTCTCGGAGACCGGCCGAACGGTGCACGTCCTGCCTGCCGACGCGGTGTTGGCCGTGCTGCCCGCGCCCACCGACCAGGCCGCCGTCCTTCGCTGGGCCGCCGACCAGCTGGACGCCGGGATGGAGCGGTTCTTCGCCGAGTGGCCGAATGAGACCCGCAACTCGCCCTACGCGTTGGGGCAGAAGGACGCTGCCGCCGAGCTGCGCCGCCTGGCCGACGAGACACCGGCCGCCGAGACGCAGCGGACGCCGTGCAGCGTCCCCGAGTGCGACGCTGACGGCACGGGCGAACCCTGCACCCGCCACGAGCGCGAGGACGCCCACACCGAGGGCGACCACGAACTGTGCGACGACGACTGCTCCGCCGCCGAGGCGCAGCCGCCTGGCGGATACACGGCCCGTGCCTGCCGTCACTGCTGGACCGGCATCCACTGGACCAGCGGCGAGTGGGTCCACGCCGACGGGCCTCGCGGCCACGCGCCGGAACCGCCGTCGCTGCCTGCCGAACCCGCCGCCGGTGCGCGGCAGGACGGGGCCGAGTCGTGACCGCCTTCGTCCGCGCCTTCGTCTTCTGCGACGGCTGCCACCAGCCGCTCGACAACAGCACCGTGCCGTCCGCCCGCACCGTCGGGGAAGGGCGACGTGAGGCGAAGCGGGACGGCTGGACTCACAAGCGCGACGGACGCAATCTCTGCCCGTACTGCGCCACCACGCGACAGGACAGCCCGCAGTCGTGACCGCCCGCCCGTCCGCGTGACCCGCGTGTGGGGCGCTGTACGCCCGCCACAGCGCCCCACACGCACCCCGACGACTCCACGCCCACCAAACCCAGCCCCAGGCCCTCACGGAGGCGCACAGAGCCTCCGGGGCCATCCCGAAAGGAACCCAACCGATGATCAGCACTGAGCAGTGGGCCACGATCCGAGGCCTCGTCGCCTGGCTCGACAGCGAGAACGGCCGCAGCGACACCGAGATCGGCCTGCGCATCCTCAAGCTCACCGAAGAAGCCGGCGAGGTCGCCCAGGCGTGGATCGGCGCCGTCGGCCAGAACCCGCGCAAAGGCGTCACCCACAGCCGCCACGACGTCGCCGACGAACTCTGCGACGTCATCGTCACCGCCGCGGTCGCCCTCGCCAGCATCGTCCGCGACCCCGCCGAACACCTCGACACCAAACTCGCCACGATCGCTGGCCGGCCGCGCACGCCTGAGCAGGACGCCGCCTGATGGCCGAGCAGTACCGGGTACTCGTCACCGGAAGCCGCGACTGGGCTCAGCCTGACCTCGTCGACATGGCTCTTGACGCCGCCTTCTGTGACGCGGTCAATGCCGAACGGCTGATGGTTCTG
Source organism: Streptomyces sp. NPDC006610 (assembly GCF_040611575.1). NCBI lineage: Bacteria > Bacillati > Actinomycetota > Actinomycetes > Kitasatosporales > Streptomycetaceae > Streptomyces > Streptomyces sp. NPDC006610. Next base: position 30,384 of record NZ_JBEXOP010000055.1, on the reverse strand, counting down.
GTACATGGCGCATGTCCGCGCGGTGCTGACCGTCAAGCTGCTGACTGGGCCCACTCGGCAGCCACACGCGGCCTGCCCTTGAAGGTCGAGGCGTATCCCGCGAACTGGCAGGTGTACGGCAGGCGGGCGGGTTTTCTCCGCAATGCCCGCATGGTTGCGCTCGGAGCGGATGTCTGCCTCGCATTCATTCACAACGGCTCCCGCGGCGCCTCCCACACCGCCGCGCTCGCGGAGAAGGCCGGGATCCCGGTCCGGAGGTGGACCGCCTGATGGCCCGCATCATCCGCGCCGTCGACATCGACGCCGTCCTCGAACCGTACCCGCCGTCCGAGTGGACCGACGAGGGCTGGCTGCCTGGCTGGCGCACCGCCCAGGCGGGCCGCCGCCAGGTCAACGTGTTCCACGACGGGCCCGGCGAAGCCGCCGGCCTCGAGCGGTACCGGCTTGAACTGCAGGCCGCCGGCTACCACGTCGTGGCCGACCAGCAGCCCGGCGGCGGACGGCGCCGCCTCCACATCACCCGACCCTGAACCGGAAGGACGACACCGTGACGCAAGTCCCCGTTCCGCAGACAAAGATCGGCGCCCAGCTCACCGACCCCGGGCCCGGCGAACACCTCTGGACCACCCTCGCGATGCACCGAGTGAGCGACGACATGATCCGCCGCCTCAACCGCGGCGAGAACCCCGGGCCCGAACTCCTCGACCACGAGAACCTCCTCACCCTCGAAGGCCCCGGATGCTTCAAGTGCGAGGAGCCCTACAGCCGCTACATCGCCCACCGCAAGTGCACCGGAAGCATGGGGGCCCAGGCATGACCATGCCCCGCCGCTTCCATCTCCAGCGCCACCACGATGTCACTGGCGCGTCCGGTACGGGCCGCGTCGCCGACGGCGTCTTGTGGCCCGACGGCACCGCCTCCGTCCGCTGGCGCGGCGACCGCCCGAGCATCGTGTTCTGGGACAACGGCATGGCCGACGCCGAAACCGTCCACGGACACGGCGGGCACACCGTCATCGTCTGGGACGACCCCGAACCCGCTCCCGCCGGGGACTGCGAGCACTGCCCCGGCGGCCACACCCCCGCCGACCAGGGCTCCCATACCTGACCCATCCGCCGCCGCCCCGTGCCGGGGCGGCGGCCCATCCCGAGAGGCCAGAACCGTGACCGACCGCAGCCGCCCCCGACGCCGCGCCCGCTACCGCTCGATCTACGTCAATGGAATCCCCCTGTGGGAGTGCGGACGCTGCGGCGACCGCCAGCCCTCCAGCACTCCGCACCACACGCTTGCCGAGCACGAGGGCTCGTGCGGCCAGCCCAGGGCCGCATCGTGACGGCCGCCAATCCCGGCGCGAGCATCCCGCGGAGGCCGTCGACCAGCCGCAAATACATCAGCGCCCGCGCCGAAGAACTCCTCCGTGACTGCTTCCCCGGCATGATCCCCGCCCGCGTCATCGAAGAAGCCCTACGGCAGAAAGCCCTCCGCGAAGGCCGACTCCAGGCACCCAGCCGACAGAGGAGGACGTCGTGAGGAACCCCGGCGTCGAAGGCCAGCAACTCAGCCCCGGACAACTCGCCGCGCTCCGCTTGGCAGCGGCCTGCTACACCAGCCGGCAGATAGCCACCCGACTCGGCACCACCGAGCGAGCCGTCCACCTGCGGATGAAGGAAGCGTGCGTTCGGCTCGGCGCCCGTTCCCGCACCCACGCCGCCGTCATCGCCCTCCACCGCCACATCATCCGCTTCGACGAACTCGACCTCAACGAACCCACCCGGAGAGCCGCATGACCGACGACACCACCGAACTGACTGCCGAAGAGACCCGCGCCCTCGCCGACGACCTCGGCCTCCAGCTCTACCGCGCCGAGGACGCCCTCGCGTTCGTCGCCGAGTGCTGCACGATTGCCGAGCGGGAACAGCGCCCGATCACCACGGCGGACGTGCGGGAGTGGCTGAAGGGGGCGCGCTGCGGGCGGCAGCTCGCCGCCGACCAGGCAGCGACCCAAGCGACCGACCCCGCCAGCACCCCCGCCGCCTGGACCCAGCTCGAAGCGCGCGCCTTCAACGCCGTCCAACCCGCACTCCGCGCCGCGGGGGAGCGGCTGCCCCTGTCCGCGCGTCGCGCCGTCGCCCGAGCCGTCCTCACCGAAATCCTCGGCCCGATCCCCACCGGCACCGACACCGCCACCTGGACCGCCGTCCGCGCCATCCAGCTCATGAACGAAGCAGGCCGCGAACGCGACCAAGCCCGCGCCACCGTCGAACGCGTCCGCCGGCTCGCCGACGAACACATCGTCTCCATCGACACCGCCCTCATCGAGGAAGCACTCGACACCAGCCAACACCAGGCGACGTGAGCTCCGAGCGGTACGACTCGACGCGGACCCTCTGACGCGAAGCCCTCGCCCGAAACTCCCGGGCGAGGCTCGCGGACAGCGATTCGTGGATTGAGGTCTCGAATAAACGCTAGCCTGAACTTAAGCGGGCTAAAGCTTGGGAGGCCGGGATGAGCGATCAGCCATGGACCATCGAACGGATCCGTGACGCCCTCGGCAACCCCGCACTCGCCCAGCGCTTCCTCGGCGAGATCAACCGCGCGCCGGCCCACCAACTGCTGCAGGTCTTCGCCCGCTGGGAACGCATCGCCAAGGACACGCAGACTGCGGTCGAACGGGGCCGCGAGATCGCCGCCGCTCACGCCCGCGGAGACGACCCCACCGCCGACTGGAACGACGCCACAGAGCGCGTTCAGGCTGATGCCGACCGCATCCGCACCCGCGGCGCCGCCTGACCCGAACAGCGGACACACACGGTTGCCGCGCTGCTACTCTAACGACACGGCCGACCTCTCCCGGCTACCGCCGGTGCCGTGACCGTTTGGATGACGAGGAGAGGTATGTATCGCCTCAAGTACGACCCCGCTGCCGAAGCCGTGCACGAAGCGATGCCAGCCGCAGCCAGCGAATCCCTCACCCTCGCGTTAGCCGAGGCCTGCCACGACCCAATCGCCGCCAGCCAGCCCTACGGCGAAGACGACGGAATCGTCCGGATGATCGTCACCGACCAGGCCCTCGCAGTCCTGCTGGTCGGGGAAACGCTGAAGACAGTCACCGTCCTGCAGATCAACTACCTCGGATAGCGCAACGCCCCCGCAGCTGGCCGGCCGCGGGGGCGTTCCGTGTGTCAGAACCGGCCCGTGCAGGCGAGGCACACCCGGGACGACTCCCAGGCCGCCTTCTCCGCGAGCGACGCCTCGACCACCTTGTAGACGACGAGGCCCCACAGCAGACCGCCGGCCGCAATCAGCAGGCCGATCAGCACCCCGCCTCCGACGGCCACCAGTACCCCGACGACGACCGCGGCCAGCGCACCCCAGTACGAAGCCTGCACGGCCTCCGGCGGCGCATACCGCGCCTTCAACGGCGACTCCGACGGGAGACTCGCCCAGTAGTGCGGAAGATCCGCAACATTCGGCGAACCGCACTTCGACGACGGACAGACGATCATCAATGGCCCCCAGGGGTTCAAACCGGGCTGACGCAGCAGCCTCGGGCCGTACCAGCAAGTACGGCAAGCGGCTCGGGGGAGTTGTGGTCGGGGTCACGAGACCAGCGCAACACGCAGCCCAGCAGCACCCGTTGGGTGATCCGGCGGCCACTTGCAGCGACGGGCTTGTCGTTCACCCTGGCGACGTTCGCGTCGGGGTTCCACTCAAGGGCGCGCTGGGCGCTCCCGAAGGGCACGGCTCACGGTCGACTGGTTGAGCCCCAGCGTCCTTGCTGCGCGCTGCTGCGATCCCTTGAGGTCGGCAACCAACGCGATCTTCTCGGACCGCTCCCGTGAGGCGCGGGCAAGCGCGTCCTGCGCCTCACGCAGCTTCAGCTCTGCCTTCGCGTAGGCGACGAAAGCCCTGACCTCCTCGTCGGTGTTGAGGTCGTCGTAGAGCCGGACGCGGGAGAAGACGCTGACTTCGGGGAAGGTCGGCTCGGTGCGGTGAGCGAGGGCGGCACGGGCGAGCGCGGCCTGCTCCGGGTCGGCGTCGGTAGGGCGCAGTACCGGGTCGCTGCTGTCGACGACGTCGGAGATGTCGTAGAGCGGGATGGACCCGACGGCTGCACGGTCCCACCAATGCGTCGACGGCTTCTTGGCGAGGTCTTCGTCGGCGATGAAGAGGGGGCGGGCGGTGCGGGAATGGGGGTCGACTTCGTAGGCGACGAGGGTGACGGGGCCGTCCTCGTCGGAGGCGTACCGCGTGCCGATGGGTGCGCGGTCCTCAATGCGGAAGGCGTCGTCCTCGGTGATGGGGCCGGGGGTGGTACTGGGCACGGCGGGTCTCCTCAGCGGTTGTTGATCCAGTAGCGGGCGTCGGTGCGGGCGGCCAGAACCGTGTGGAGGGCGGTCAGGTAGGCGGCCTCGTCTACGTGCTCGGTGTAGGCGTCGGCGCCGATGACGCCGGCGGCGTTGAGGGGGTCGTGGCCGAACATGGTGGGGGTGGCGAGTCGGTAGGTGGCGCGGCTGGCGGGCTGGCCGCTCTCTGCGTCGTGGGTGACGAGGTTGAGCGCTGCCACCAGGTGGCGGGCGCGGATGTCGGCGGCCCAGGCGATCTGCTTGTCGCTGCCGGTGAGCGGGGGCAGGACGAGCTGGCTGGTGATGTGTGCCTGGATGGCGGCGGCGGCGCGAGCACGGCGGGCCTGGCGGAGAGCGGTGAGGCGCCGACGGTGGGTGCGAAGGCTCTTGGGGTCGATGATCCACCGACCAGCCTGCTTGGTCGCGGCGATGACGCCCTGGCGGCACCAGGTGCGGATGGTCTCGGTGGTGACCTTGCACTTCGCGGCTGCGGTTGCGGCGTCCATCTCAGTCCCCCTGGCGGTGTGGCCCGACACCCACAACTATGCACCCCCCGCATTGCCGTGTCAATGCTGGGGATGCATAGTTCCTGAGTGTGGGGCTACAGCTCCGTCAGCCGGTACGGCTCCGGCAGCGGCGGTAGCGGCACCCGCAGCGCGGCACCCAGCATCGCCCGCGCCGTCAGCTCCCACTCCACATCCGGTCGGCCCGCGGGCCGCACGAACAGCAGCGAGCCATCGGAGCGGACGTAGGCGCCGCCGGTGAAGCCGGCGTCCGCCTCCAAGACGGACACCGTCACCTCGAACTCGGCGAGCAGGGCCTCGAGCGGTGCGTCCAATAGGCGATCTGTCGACAAAGGGGCAGGCGTTAACGCGGTCGTGGCGCTACCCTTCATGGGACTCCAATCAACACCGGGTTGGGTTCATAGATCGGCGAGGTGCGAACTCGCTGGTCAAACGGCCGGGCGGGTGCGAACCGCCCGGCCGTTCGCTTCCATGGAACTTAGCTGAGTGACGCCAATGAGACACAAGATCTGCGGCCGGTTCCGGAAGCCCGCAATCGCCCCCTGCAGGGGGTGAGTGTTTCGGACATAGGGAACCGTGCAGGTGGGTAGCGTCGCTCTGACCTCGTGTGGCGTTGCGCAATCTCTCATGGTGTGGTTGCTTAATCGGAAATACAGACGCATTCAGGATGGCGTGAAAACGCTGCCTTCAATGCGGCAGCACGTCGTCGAGGTACTCCTGCACCGGCTCGTACAGACCGTAGGGCACGTACTCCTTGATCTCCGAGTGGGCGACCCAGGCGACCGCGTCCAGCTCGTCCTCGTCCGCGACGTGGGCTTCACCCTGCAGTGGCTCGCACGCCGTGTACGACATCAGCCGGCCGGTCTTCGGGTGCACCCGCTCGCCGAGCAGCTTCGTTGCGGTGACGACCAGGCCGGTCTCCTCCACCGTCTCCCGCACCGCCGCATCCTCCGCGGCCTCCCCAGGCTCGATCTGCCCGGCCGGGAACTGCCACATCAGCTCGCCCTCCGAAACGCGGCGCCGCACCATGAGCACCTTGCCCTCGGACACGATGATGGCGGCGGAGATGCCGGGCTTCTCGGTGGTCGTCTCGGTCGTCATACAGTCGCCTCCAAAGCGGACAAAATCGGCGGGAAAATCTGATCGGCGGGGATGAACCGGGTCAGGGCAGTGCGCGGAACCCAGGTGACGTCGACGTTCTCGAGCGGATCACGGTTCGTCGCCTCCCCGGCCAGGTGATCGGCCAGGTAGTAGGAGGCGACCACGCCCGTCACGGGGTGGACGCGCTCGCCCAGCTGCTCGCGCACCGTGCAGTGCACCCCGGTCTCGCCGTGCGTCTCCTGCACCGCGACGGTCGACGGGTCGGCGCCGGGCTTGACCATGCCGGCGGGGAACTGCCAGCGCAGCTCCCCGTCGCCGCGCCGGCACACCAGCAGCACGTCGGTCCCGCGCAGCACGACCGCTATCGCCACCCGCAGGGCCTGGGCTTCCACGCGTGGTGCGGGCGGGCGTAGCAGGAGCGCGAAGCGTCGCTGCACCGTCTCACCCGCCTGTTCGTATGCCGTGTCGAGGATCTGCTGCACCTCGGTTCGGTGCACCATGCCGGGAGCGCTGTGCCACCGGCTGACCGTCCGCTCGCTGACGCCGAGGTGTTCCGCGAACGCCTCGTTCGTCAGTCGCATGGCCTGCTGCAGTAAGCAGGCGGCGCGGCCGGTCCAGGTCTCTACGATCTCCACAATGGGGCTCCCGTGCTGGTCGCGCTCGGGTCTGGCGGGCTGACGGCGGGTTGATGTCGCCGCCGTGTCGGGGTGGGCTTGCTATGGCGTCGTGGTGTCGTCCTGCCGTCCTTCTACCGCGCGCGATGCGGGCGTTGACTCGGCGACATGCCCCGTCTTCTTGCGCTTAGCGCTACGTCCCTTGGCGATGGCTTCCGCCCAAGCGTGGCTGCGTCCGAACAGCTCGCCGACTTCCGCCCACGTGCGTCCTGGGCGCAGTCCTTGGATGGCGGCCTGCTCGATCGCGTACAGGGCTTGATCGCACTCCGCCAGTCTTTGGCGCGCTTCAAGCACAGCGCGGCCCTGTGTGAGCAGGTCATTTATGGCTGCGACTTCGGCAACCTTCGCCTCCAGGGACTCCTTGAACGCATCTGTCATGGCCTCAGCGTAGGTGGCAACACGCCAGTTCTCAATAGAGTGTTGACAAGCACTCAGGTCGAGTTCAGGATGGTGTTGAAGCGAACGGCGCTCCACCGCCTGAAGCCTCAGCGGTCGCTCCACCGACTGCGCCCACAAATGAAAACGGCCCCAGCTCAGGGACTCCACTCCCTGGCCAGGGCCTAACCACCAGGTTCTGCGAAGGAGACCCTGTGGCTATCACCGATCTTATCGGTGCGCTGGAGCGCGCCGACCGTGAGGGCGACACCGCCCCGCTTCCGCCGGCTGCGGTCGCGGCTCTGGCCCGCGCCGAGGCCACTCTGGCCCGCTGGGAGGCGGCGGACCTGCTGGACCGGCAGGCCGCTGCGACCCGCACCTACCTGGGTCTCGCCGCGTCCACCGACTGGATGGCGGCCGGCGAGTTCGACCGGCTCCTGGACACGCTGGACGAGCTGGCCATGTACCGCCAGCAGATCGCCGCCATCGGCTGGACCGAGCCGTTCGGGGTCGCGGCGTGAGCGCCCGCGTGATCCTGGCTGATTTCCCGGCTGGCGGCCCGCGCGGGTCGTGGTCGGCGGAGGAGAAGGCCGCGGAGCTGACCGCGTCCGGCACCCCTGCGACCGTCCGTATGGACCTGGCGAACGACCGGTTCATCGTCGTCCCGGAGGGCGAGTCGTGACCGGCGAGCGGGAGCGGCTGGAGCCGCTGCAGGCGAAGGCCGACGAGGTTCTGGCCGGGTGGCCCGGCTGGGATGGCGAGTCGCCGTACCTGGAGCTGGTGGCGATCGACCCCGTCACCCGCACCCGGCTCGGACACCGGTTCGTGCCCGTCGCCGCCGGCCGGCGCCTGCGTCTCGTGCGGGAGGCGTCGTGAGCGCCCCGGACGAGCAGCTCGTCGCCGATGTTGAGGAGGTGTTCCTCGGCTGGTGGCCGGACGACGTGATGGCGATCGTCCGCCAGCCGTACACCCCCGGCGGTCTCGCCGCTTACGCGCACCGCGACAACGGCGCCTACCTGCCGGTGGAGGACGCGTGAGCCAGGACGACTACGAGCGGATGATGCGCCGCCTCCGCGAGGTCAACAAGCGCAGCGAGCACCCCACCCGCTAACCCCCGAGACTGCCGAGGGTGGCGTTGACCGCCCCCGTCCGCCACCCGCGGCACCCCACCTTCCACACCACCTCCACCACCCCACCGACCCGAAAGGGCTATCCCGCCATGTCTCCGTTCATCTCCAGCGCCGATCTCGCCCGCACCGAGCTGGGCCAGCGTGTCCGTTCCACGACGACGATCGCCGACCTGTTCGGTGACGCCCTGGACCGGGCTCTGCACCGGGAGACCGCCTACGCGGTGCCGCTCGCCGAGCGCACCACCTGCCCCATCCACCGCGACTGGGTCACCGCCTGCACCGAACTCCACCTCGACTACCCGGCCGCCGCCTGAACCGCCCGACTCGCCCCCACTACGAGGAGGAGCCCACTGTGGCCCGCTTCCAGATCGTCACCGACACCGACACCCACACCGAAGGCGACACCACCTACGCCTTCAAGGCCCTCGGCCACACCCAGGCCGTCCTCCAGTCCTACAAGGAGGTCGGTAACTGGGTGGAGCTGTCCTTCAGCGGCGGCCTCACGGTCGCCATTCCCGAGGCCCGCATCCAGTACATCGCCGAGACCACCACCTGACCCCCGTGATCCGCCGGGCGTGGTCCACCCCCGCCACGCCCGGCACGACCACCCGAGAGGAGCCCGTCATGGGTCTGTTCAACCGCAAGCCTTCTCACTCAGCCGAGTCGACCATCGACATGGACATCGCCCGCCGTGCCGGCGAGGCCGTGAACCGCGGCGACATCGACGAGGCCGACCGGCTCGTGAACGCGACCGGTGACCCGCAGGCCCACGCTCTCGCCGCGTTCCGATTCATCAACGTCGACTGACCGGCTGCCCGATCCGCCCGGACCCGTGCCGGGCGGTGAGGGGAACCGCTCAGCGTTCCGCCACCCCACCCGAGAGGAGCCCGTTATGGGCTGGAAGAAGGACCGTGCCGAGATCAAGCGGTTGATGGCCGCCCGCCCCGACCCGGACGGCAGGCACGGCGACGAGACGCCGCAGGCCGAGGCGATCAACGCCGAGCTGGACCGCAAGTTGCGCGAGCAGCCCGTGTGGCGCCGCGCCCGCGTGCTGTACGAGGACTGACCGGCTGTCCGCGGCACCCGGCCCGCCCGGGTGCCAAGGAGAACCGGCGCAGCCCACCCCCACCGACAACCCCGGAGAACTGCCGTGAGTATCGGCTTCTTGATCGGCCTGACCCGTGCCCGCGTCGCCCTCATCGTCATGGGTCTGGCGTGGCTGTTCGGCCTCCACGCACCCCCCACCATCCGCCTGACGATCGCCGCCCTCGTCATCGCCGCGCTCCTCCTCGACGGGCTCATCGACGAACAGCGCATCCGCCACACCGCCGACACCAAGACCCAGGCCCGCGACACCTACACCCCCACCGCCTGAGAAGGGACTGATCACCCGTGACCGCCACATCCGTCGAGAAGGTCAACGGCGTGCCGCTGGCCCCCGAGCCCCGGTTCGACCCGGTCGCCCTGGCCGAGGCGGAGGCGATCCGGACCCGCGCCGCCGCCGAAGCCGACGCCCTGCGCGCCGAAGCCGAGGGCAAAGCGGAGGCAGAGAAGATTCGCGCCGCTGCCGAAGCCGAGCAGTTGCGGCTGGAGAACGAGAAGCAGGCCCTCGCCAACGAGCGGGCCGCGCTCCGCTTCAAGCGTGAGGAGGCCGAGCAGCTCGCCAAGATCGCCGAAGCAGAGCGCAAGCGCGAGGAGACAGAACGCGCCCGAGAGGCCGCCCGCCGCCAGGCCGAGGAGCAGCAGCAGTCTGAGGCTGCGAAGGCGGAAGCCGTCGAGAAGTCCAGCAAGCGGTGGCGCCGCGTCGCGCAGGGCTTCTACGCCCTGTGCGCTGCGGTCGCCCTCCCCGTCCAGATGAACGCCTTCTACGACGAGAACGCCAAGTACCTGGTCGTCGCCCCCGTGTTCATCGAGCTGATCGCGCTGGTCGCTCTGGTCGGTGCCGCCGCCGCGGTCACTGCTGGACGCCCCCACTGGCACTACCGGCTCGTCGCCTGGCTCGGCGCGCTGACCGCTGCCACGATCAACATCGTTCACGGCCTCGCCGAGTACGACCCGGCGACCGCGTTCGGTACCGCGCTCGCCTCGATTGCCGGCCCCGGCATGTGGGATCTCCACGAGCACGGCCGGATCCGCAAGCGCGACGACAAGCCATCGTGGCGGCAGCGGTGGGCACAGGCGAAGGTGGCCAAGGCGGAGGAGAGTCGGCGGGCTGCCGAGGAGGTCCGGAAGCAGGCTGAGAAGGAGGCCGCAGACAAGGCCGCGGCTGAGGCTGCGGAACAGCTTGCTGCGGCGCGCGCCGAAGAGTTCCCGAAGGTGTGGGAGCACGCTTGCCGGCTCGCTGCCGCACTCGGTGAGACGACCGTGACTGAGACCGTGTGGCGGCGTGCGCACCTCGACATCGAGGGCGCCGAACCGGGCGAGTCCGCGGAGACGATCCGGGCCCGCAACGTGGCCGCCGCACGCGTCGAATCGGCCCGAACCGGCGCCCCCGTCAGCACCCTCAGCAAGACCACGAACGCGCAGCGTGCGATCCAAGTTAAGACCCCCACGCGGCGGTCCTCGTACAAGCCCACTCCGCCGGTCCGGAAGCCCGGCGACACGCCTCGCTTCCACCCCGTCGCGCGCCGCCTTCACGGCGAGACGAAGCGCCGCCTGAACGCCGCCAAGCAGGCCACCGAGAAGAAGGACTGACCTCCGTCATGGCTACTCCGCTGAGCGAGGAGCGCCCGCCGCTCGCCCTCGTCAAGAACCCGCCTCAGCCGCCGGTCGAGGACGCCGTCATCGTGCACCGTCCCGACACCGGCCGGCCCGCCTGGATCGAGTCCGCCCGCACCCTCGCCGAGCGCACCGCCCGCGCCGCCAACAGCGCCCGCCTGCCCCACACCATGCGCGGCTACCGCAAGCTCGGCCGCCGCTGGCTCGACAAGCACCGCGACCACTACCCGCAGCTGATCGCCTCCGCCGACGCCGCCATCCGCGACGCCGCCGGCGACCCCATGCAGGAAGCCAAGTTCAAAGACATCCGCGACCACTACCGGCTCGAGTATCGGCGGCACCGGCTCATCCACAGCGCGAAGACCGCCGGCTGGACCTCGGCCGCGGGCGTCGGCGGCGCCTTCGGTGTCGTCACCGGCAGCCTGTGGATCGACCTGCTCGCCGCCGTAGCCGCATACGGGTACGGCGCCTACCACGGCACCGACCGCACCCCCGCAGACGCGGGCCAGCCCATCCCCGGACTGCCCGCCGCCGAGACCACCGCCAGCGGGGCCGTCACCGTCGACCAGCTGCCCGAAGGCGCCGAGCCGTTCCCGCTCGCCCGCGCCGAGACCCCCGAGCAGGCCGCCATGTGCGTCCTCCTCGCCGCCCGCGCCGAGAACCTGCCCATCATCGAAGTGTCCGACATGGCGCGGCAGCCGTGGGGCTGGCAGTGCACCGTCCGCGTCTCCGAAGGCACACCCGAAGCGATCATCGACAAGGCCGGTGGTCTCGAAACCCGCTTCGACCTGCCCACCAACGGCGTCCGACCCCAGCCGCTCAAGGCACGCCGTGCCTGCGCCGTGCTCCGCCTCGTCGACGGCGACCCGTTCGCCACCGCCCCCGGCCTCCCGTACCGCGCCCCCAAGTCCCTGTCGATCACCGACGCCTTCCGTGTCGGAACGTCCGTCGGCGGCGACCCGCTCGAACTGTCCCTGGCTGGCGTCATGGGCCTCATCGTCGCCGCGTCCGGCGGCGGCAAGACGGGCATCCTCCAGGCCCTCGCCGAGGGCGTCACCGCCTGCCGCGACAACATCACCATCGACCTCGACCCGTTCGGCGACGGACTCGAAGACCTCGGCGACGCCGTCCGGATCACCGCCCGGTCCAACGAGCAGATCGAAGCCGTCCTCCTGTTCTTCCTGGTCATGGCCAAGGGGCGGGCGCGGCTGCGAGCCAAGCTCGGCATGGGGAAGAAGTGGCGGCCCACCCCCGAACACCCCGCCGTCACGATCTTCTTCGACGAGCTACCCAAGGCCAGCACACTCGCCAAGCGCCTCTACAACGACCTGCTCCTCGTCGGCCGCAAGGAACTGATCACGGTCCTGGCCGCCTCACAGGGAGGCCAGGCCGCCTACCTCGGGGCGAACATCGCCCAGATGGTCGCCCTCAAAGCCGTCGGCCCCTGCAAGGTCGAAGACGCCCGGTCCGTGTTCGGTGACGGCTCCGTCCGCGAGGGCTACCTGCCGCACAAGCTGTCCCCGGCCACCCAGACCGACCCCAAGGACGCCGGTCACATCTTCATCCAGGGCGTGCCCGGCAAAGCCGACGAGCCGATCGAGTACGCCATCCACGAGACGCAGCCCGACATTCTGCGGAAGGTTGCGCAGGAGCGGCTGGAGGCCGGGCTGCTCGACCCCGACCAGGACAGCCTCGACGCCATGAGCGGCGTGGACCTGCCCGAGTACTGCGAACCCGAGTACGACAAGGAAGGCGACATCAAGAAGCCCGCCCCGGTCAGGCTCCTCACCTGGGAGCAGCTGCTCCGACTGTGCGACGCGCAGCCGGCCGCGGGCCGAGAGCTGACGGACGGCCCGGAGCGGGCCGCAGTCGAGGACGCGGTGACCGTGATGGAGAAGGCCGGCGTCGACCGGATGAAGACCGAGCCGCTGCTCGCCGCGCTCCGCGAGTTCACCCCGGAGACCTACGGCGAGATGGGCGTCGACGAGTTCAAGGCCCTCATGAAGACGGCGGGCGCCGGATCGCCGATCACGCTCGGCCCGATCGGTGACGAGAAGAACCCGCGCGGCTTCAAGCGTGATCGACTCCGCCACCTTCTGTGACCATTATGCGCCGTATGTACCCCTGATTCATCGCTGCTCGCCTCTGCTACCGCCAGAAAACCCCAGGTCACGTCGCTCCGCTGTGCCGATCAGCATCTGATCGGCATCCGCTCCGAGCATCGACTGAGCGTCGAGCCCCATGGCCGTGACCTGCACCTTCTGGCGCTGCGCACCACAGATCAGACAGACCAAGCCACCACAAACACGACAAGGAGACTACCTCATGGCCAAGACCTGGGAGCCCACCAAGAAGGGCGCTCGCGACCTCAACAACTGGCTCAGCAGCGGCAAGACCGTCTACACCCTCCGCAAGATCGCCCGCAACGTCGCCCCCTACGAGGACCCGTACCTGTACAGCGCCCACACCTTCGACTGGCGGTCCCCGATCACCGGCCACTGGATGACCGGCCACCTCTCCGCCGCCGGTCTCCTCGCCCAGGAGGGCACCGTCTACGAGCAGCCCCCGGCCGGCGTGCGCAACATCGCAGACCCGGCCCCGCAGGTCGCCGGCCCGCTCCCCGCCGGCTACGTCGGCCACCTCGACGAGGCCGAGATCCGCGGCCTGGAGAAGCGCGTCCGCGACAGCTCCGACCCGAAGAAGCGGCGCTGGGGCCGCTGAGGCAGGCACCCACCCGACCAATTGAGAGGAAAGCACATGGGTTTGAACATGATCCGCTACCGCGTTGAGGGCCCCAACGGCGAGTTCCTCGACGAGTTCAGCACCAACGCGCCGGATTTCGCCAGGGAGCGCATCGGCCGCATCCGCAAGTACGTGCCGGACCTGACCGTCACCGAGACCCCGGACAACCGCGAGTAGTTCCGCCGGGGCGCCCCTCGACTGCCTGGAAGCGACCAGGGGCGCCCCGCACCTCCCACCCACCGACAGCGAGCAGGAGATCACCATCATGACATCCCGCATGACCGACCAGCAGTGGGAAGCCCAGAACAGCAACCTTGGCCCCGCCGAGGCCACCGCCCGCGGCCTGTGCTGGTGCTGCGTCGGTAACGGCGTCCTCTACACCGCCTTTGGCGGCGTCCAACGCGCCGTGCCCTGCCGCGAGTGCCGAGGCGACGGCAAGGCGCAGCGATGAAGACCGCCACCGCGCACGCGCCCGCGGCAAGTCCGCCCCGGCCGCTCTCCTTCGACGACCGGCTCGCGCTCGCCGCTCTCGCCGTCGACGCCCGCACCGACACCGCGCCGTTCGACCTGGCCGACGTCATCCGTGTCCCCGCCGACAGCCCGCAGCCAGCCGCGCCCAGCCCGTACAGCAGCCCCATCGCCGACCTCCTGCACCGGGCCCGCATCCGTCTCGAGACCGCCGGCTGGTGCCGCACCGCTCTCCACGACGAGTCGGGCGCCGTCTGCCCGATCCGCGCCATCCGTCTCGAAGCCCGCGGTCGGCGTGACCTCGCCGACGACGCCTGCATCGCTCTCCTCGCCGCGATCCAGCGCGACTTCCCGACCGCGGAGACCATCCCGTCCTGGAACGCGCAGCAGTCCAGCCCCGCACCCGTCCTCCTCGCCCTCGACAACGCCGCACGACACGCCGCCACCCACAACCAGTAAGGAGAGATCCTTGGGATACAGCATCAGCCACGGAGTCGGCAGCACACGCTCCGCGCTCACCATCGCCAACCTGGGCCAGCACCTCGCCCACACCCTCACCGGCAGCGAATGGCGGGAGCTCAGCTTCCTGTTCGACGGCCGCCTCTCCGACGTCGTCCACGTCCCGCCTCGCCAGGCCGGTCGCATCGGTGACCTGCTGGAGAAGGCAGCAGGCAGCCGGTCCATGAACCCTGAGTGGGGCGAACTCGCCGCCACGCTCGCCGAAGCCGCCCGCCGCGCATCCCGCGCCGGAGAAGACTGGAGCTGGACGTGAGCCGCAGCCAGAAGCAGGCGCGCGAAGCGGCGATAGCCGCCCTCATCGCATCCGACCAGGCCAACCGCGCCGGGCGGCACACAGACCCTGCCCACCGGCAGGTCTCCGCCGCACTCGACGCGGCACAGGCCGCCGGATGCGACCTCGGCGAAATCCACGCCACGGCTGATTGCCGCTACGGGCAGTGGCTCATCGACAACGCCGGACGCTAAGGGGGACCTCATGCCCTGGATCGGGACGATGCCCACAGCGCTGCTCAACGACGAGCAGGTGAGGCCCTCCGAGTACCGCAAGTGGAAGCACGCCCACCAGCGGTTCGAAAGCGGCAAGGACCGCGCCACGGTCGACGCCTACAAGGCGGCAATCAGCGCCAACGGTGGCCGGCTGACCACCCCGATCCGGCTGTCCGTCGACGACCGCACCCACGAGGTTGTCATCGCCGACGGACACCACCGAGCCATCGCAGTCATCGAACTCGGGCTCACCGAATTCCACTTCACCTGGGGGTGGCGCCGCTCCTGGTCCGTCACCCACGAACGCGTGCCATTCCCCGACGGCATCCTCACCTGACCCGCCAACACACCTCGCCCGACGAGTAGGAGAACACCATGCCCAAGCCCACCAGCGCCGAGATGGCCGAGTACGTTCAGGAGAACCGGGCTCTCGCCGCGTTCCGTCGCGCGCAGGCGGACCTGTACGCGCACACCGCCGAGGAGGCCGCCGTCGGCATCACCGTCGAGACCCCCGAATACCTGCGGCTCAACCAGGCCGTCATCGACGCGGGGAGGCAGTTGCCCGAGGATTTGCAGCACCTCAACGACAGCATCTGACCAACTGCACGCGAAGGGCCCGGACCATCACCGGTCCGGGCCCAAGCCGTAGGCGGGGGAGTCAGGCGTGGGGTCACGGAATGGGCACAGCGCCTCCAAGCGGGGCACCGTCAGCGGATGATGCCGATCACGTAAACGACGTCCTGGGGGGACGATGAGCAACACCAACACGCCGCCACCGCCCGGCTTCCCGCCGCCGCTCCCGCCCGAGCAGCCAGTACCGTCGGCACGAAACCGCACCCACCTCCTCATCATCGGAGCGACCGCCGTCATCGTCGCCACGATCATCGGTACCGGCATCGTCGTCGTGAACTCCCGCGACGACGACAGCGGAGACGACAAGCCGACCGTCGCCAAAGCCACCGAGACCAGTCCGCCGTCGAGCCCGAGTAGCAGCCCGACACCGGACAATCGGCCGGAGCTCAAGCTCGGCGACACCGCGCAAATTGAAGAAGACCTCGGCTCGTTCTCTGCCGCTGCCCTCAACTACCGAGACGAGGGCGTCAAGGGGTGGCCGGAAGCCCTGAACCCTGGGGAGAAGTGGGCGGTGCTGGATGTGAAGGTCTGTAACACGGGCGGCGATCCGATTCAGACGTCCACCATCCCGTGGGCCCTGGGCTACGAGGGCGGGGTACGTGTCGACTCGGCAGGCATGAACGCGGGCGACCTCCCGAAGCCTTTGTATCCGATGGACGCCAAGGTCGCGGCCGGGGACTGCGTGCGTGGCAACATCGTGTTCCAGGTACCGGAGGAGAGCCGGCCGGAGCGGGTGCTGTACTCGCCGTCCGTGCTGGACGAGCCGTTGGAGTGGCAGATCGGGAAGTAGACGGGCGTAGGGCGGCCCCGCACCGGAGCGTTCCGGGCGGGGCCCTCGTCATGCCGTGGGCGGGGCCAGTTGCTCCCATTTCCACGGGGTATGCGTGGTGTGGCGGTGATGGCGTCCGCAGGTTCGACAGTGAGTGGGCCGCCAGCGGGCTTGGGGGATGAAGGTGTGGAGCGGCTTCAGCCAGTGCCCTTCGATCTGGAGGTGGTCGCCTCGATGTTCACCGCAGCGGTCGCAGATCCAGTAACCGTCAGAGCCGTCTGGCTGGACTGGCCCTTCACGGAACCAGTGGTCGGTGATCAGCGGCGGGCGAGCCGTCATGGCTGCTCCCCTGCCCACTTCGGCCTGACGTCGATGTGGGTCCAGCCAAGTCGGCTCCGGGACGACCGCTCGACCAGGTCTCTGCGGAGGGCCTCGGCCTGTTCCCTGGCGGGTGGCTTTCCCTCGCCGTCGCTGACAATCCGGCGATAGTCGGCGATCTTCAGGTGCCAGTTACGGGCACCGCGGTATGCGACCACCTCATATGCGGTCACTGCCCCTCCTGCCCGTCGGGCTGCTCTGCTGCCTTCTTGCTGACACCGGGTCCGCCAATCTGCTCGAGTGCGCGCTCGGGCTGCTCGTTTCCGGGCCAGCGGACGTGCCACCGGATGTACTCGCGGATCAGACGCGCACGGTTCCGCTCGCCGACGGCTTGACCGAGGGCTTCCCACTCGTCGTCGGGGATGCGGATGGGGCGCATGGGCGTGTGCCCGTCGGTCTTCTGCTTGGCCATGGGGCCATCGTAGGGGTGTATATGCATGAGTTCCACCGTAGGGCTTGCGGTGTATATACACCAGGGTCTACAGTGCATATACACGCACCGAACGAGGGGGACCTGCATGATGCACTCGAACCGCACCCGCCGCGCCACGCTGAAGGCCCGCACCCGCACCAGCCGCGCCGCCGCGAAGATCCGCCGAAACGGCACCGGCACCCTCGCCGCCCACTGCATCGCCGCCGGCCTCGCCCCCAAGGAGGCCCGCACCGTCGCCAGCAGCCTCCGCAAGAACGCGTCGAAGGCCGCCGCCACCGGTGTTGAGGGCATCAGCTACACCAAGGGCCGCGCCCGCCACTGCACCCGCTACACCCCGGCCGAGGTCGCCGCGATCGCCGTCATCTACCGGCCCCGCAAGCCCGCCTACCGCACCGCCGCCGCCCGCCTCGCCCTCGCCGCCTGAAGGGAACCCCATGAGCTACATCCGCCAGACCTGCCGCCGCCACCCCAACGCCGGACGCTTCCTCGCCGAATGCTCCGGCTGCAAGCAGGAACTGCACGACATGCAGGAACGCAACCGCGCGATCGCCGCCGCTTCCAAGGCGATCGCCAGCATCAACGCCCCCGCCGACGCCGAGGTCCTCGACGCCGCATGGGTGCGCGGCGCCCTCGTCGTCGCCACCCGGCAGCCGTCCTCGATCGCGTTCGAGTACGCCGTCGACGCCTTCCGGCCCCCCACCGTGGACGAGTTGGACCCGGACCAGGACGAGCCGCGTGCGCCGGGCGAGTGGATCCTCGTCGACCAGTACGGCAACCACACCGCCGCCGCCGTGCCGGGCATGGTCGCGGACGCGACCGCTTACCTGCGCGAACTGTTCCCGCTGAGGGCCCTTGCTGCCTGACCGTTCGGAGCCCGCCGACTGGCGGGCTTCGCCCGCCTCGCCCTTTCTGCAGAGGAGAACTCCATGGACCTGGACCAGGAAGACCACCCGCTCAACAAGCTGGGCCGCCCTCGCTTTGTGGTTCAGGAGTTCGGTCCTCGCAACTTCGCCGTCTACGACATCGTCAGCGGCTTCAACTACGACTTGCGCTTCACTCGCAAGGCTGCTCAGAAGGCGGCTGACCGTCGCAACGCCAGAGCCGCCACTGCTTGACCCCCGCCCTACGCTCAACCCACCGCAGAAAGGAACCCGCAATGGCCGACCTGCCGTCCCGCTTCACCGCGACGCCCGCCGAAATCGACGCCTACCTCCGCAGCATCCTCGCCGAGGACACCTACCTCCGCTTCCAGCAGGCCATCGGTGACCACGCCATCGCGCAGACCATCGAGGACGCGGACGCGGTACGCACGGCAGCCGACAACGAGGGCCTCCACAACAACGACTGGCGGGAAGGATGGGACGACCTCCGCGACCGCATCGACCCCGACGGCAACGGCCCCTACCCGACGGTCCTCGTTGAGTTCCCTAACACCTGAATCGCACCCGCCGCGTCCGACGGCCGGCGGTGCGTGGGGAGGAGAAGCGCCATGGTGACCCCAACTGCGACAGCCGAGGATCCGCCGCTGTCCGAGCGTGGCCCCGCGCCCGGCCGGTGGGAGGAAACCCCCGCCGAAGCCGCCCGCTGGGACCGCTACTGGTTCGACCGAGACGAGGACTGACCGTGCCCCGCCTGTCCGCGAAAGCAGCCCGCGCGACCATCGAAGCCGCCGAACTCGCCAAAGCGCCCGACTGGCCGGACACCCGCCGCTGGCACGTCATCTCCGGCGACAGCGTCCTAGTCGTCATCGAACCCTCCTACCGGGCCGGACGGCGAGAAGGCTGGCGGCCCCGCCTCCCCGACAGCAACCTCTACACCAGCCCACCCCAACCCACCCGCGAAAAAGCCGCCGCCACCGGACTCGCCGCATGGGAACGATGGGCCACAAGCTCTGAGACGTGATCCGACTTGAGCCCGAACCCGCCCCGAAGCCTTCCGGGCCGGGGACGCAACAGCGATTTTCGGTCGCGTCTCAGTGACAGTTTTCGCGAAAAGGAGGCAAACGGCCTGGTCAATCCGCAGTGGCCGATGAAATAGCCACCACCTTTGGCCGGTTGCATCGCTGGGGTGCGCTCCTCCATTGTCATCGCGTCGGGCAACGACCCCGACAGCGCGAAGGAGCCCACACCCGACGCCCGAGCAAGGCAACTGTCGAATGGAGCTCCAAGCGCGGGTCCCCCATGCGAAGGAGACGCCGATGGAAGACTCCCACACCCCCGCCACGGGCGCCACGACCGGCAAGACCAAGACGGAACGCCGACCGACACGACTCCGTCGCCGCCTGATCGAATGGAGCATCCACCAGCACCTCATGCGCGGCCTGGCCTACGGCGTCGGCAGCGGCGCCGTCAGCCTGCTCATCCTCTGGATCCAGAACCGACACTGACCGCGCAGCACACCGAGCGGGCCCGCCCTGGAGTAGGGCGGGCCCGCAGGCGTATCCGGGATCAGTCGATGTAGGAGCCGTCGGCCCGGTACTGGTGCCGGCTCTTCAGGTGCTTGCACTGCGGGCAGTGTCTGATCACCCCGCGCTTCACTGCCCAGCTCATGCCGGCCGTGCACAGGTGCAGGAACCCGAGTGTCCAGTCCTGTGCCATGCGCGCGATCCCCGGCTGTGTACACGTCCGGCAGTCCCTGCACCCACTCGCCATCACGGCCCCCTTCCACGGCGCTCCACCCCCGGAACGCAAGTCCACGCACTCTAGACGCCGCACGAGGCGCAGCGGGCACACTTCGATCAGGAACCAGAGCGGAAGGAGGTGAACCATGCCGGGACGCAGGACCACCGGGTTCAAGTCCAAGGCGCAGTGGCGCCTGTTCTGGGCTAACCCCAGACTGCGGCGCTACGCCCGCGAGAAAGCCCACGCCACGAAGGGCGGACCCGTGACCCGCTACCGTCGACTCCCCGCGCGGAAGGGGACCCGCCGCCGCTAGGCAGCGGTCAGCCCGCGCGAGCCCCCGCCCTCCTCCTTGGCGCTGCCGCCTCTCTCTGCTAGCGCCGTCCTGGCCTCACGCTTCCATGCCTGCTTCTCTCGCGCCCTCTGGGTTCTCTTGTCGACTGCGTCGTCTGGGCAGTCGGGGCCAGCTGGGCTGCCTCGGCAGATGGGGCAGAAGGAGGGATGCATCTTGCTGAGCATGCGCGCCATGATCTCACCTTAGAGCGCCCTCGCCGTGGATTCATAGGCTCACATCGCGATTTACCTCCACTTTGAAGGTGACGTGTGTTAGTGTCGTGACACGCCCTTCGGGGCCACAACCCACGTGGCACCGCTTGGAAGGCGTGGTATGGCGCGGCGCCGCATGCCAAGGCAGGCCACGGCGAGGCACTTCAGGGTTTCCGGGTGGACGGTCACAGCGGGGTTCGAATCCCCGCCACCCACGCAAGACGCTGCAGGTCCGGGCCTGGCACGGCTAGGTGAGGCTCGGCCTGGCCAGGCCCGGCATAACAACTCATGGGCAGTACAGGGCGGATGGTCTTCGGTGGGGTTCGACTCCCCGCACGCCCACTCGGCACGGCACGACCTGGCAAGGGATGGCTAGGCGGGGCCAGGCCTGGGTTGGATCTTCTCTTCCCCCTCCGCACACCGCTGGGAGCTGCCGCATGCAGTTTCGTCTCACGATCATCGGTACTGCCGAACTCCTCATGCACAACGCGAGACTGGCGAACCCTCTCGACCCCGCCGCGAAAGCCATGAAGGCGATCAGCGGCAAGAGAAAGAAGACTGACGACGACTTCGAGGAACTCGCCCGCCTGGAGCATCTCGGAGGCCTCTACCTCGACCCTGACGTCGGCCCCTACATCCCTGGCCAGAACATCGAGCGCTGCCTCGTTGACGCCGCCAAGGTCACCCGATCCGGCGTGAAGGTCACCCGAGGCGTGTTCGTCTCCACCAACATCAACCCCCTCGCCTACCAGGGGCCCCGCGACGCCGACGGCCTGTGGAGGGACGAGAACTTCCGCCACATGGCATCCGTCAAGGTCCAGCAGAACCGCATCATGCGCTGCCGCCCCATGTTCCGACAGTGGCGCACCGCCGCCGAAGGGACCCTCGACACCTCGGTGCTCTCCTTCGACGAACTCGCCGACATCGCCAACACCGCAGGCGCCATGATCGGACTCGGCGACTACCGCCCCCGTTACGGCCGTTTCACCGCCACCCTGGAGAAGCTGTGAAACCCTTCGAGCCCATAGGCAGCGAAGCCCGCTGGCGCACCATCTACACGCTGCTGAAGAAGCGCGGCGTGGGAGACACCGTCACCTACGAGA
This sequence comes from Streptomyces sp. NPDC006610, assembly GCF_040611575.1. Classification (NCBI taxonomy): domain Bacteria; kingdom Bacillati; phylum Actinomycetota; class Actinomycetes; order Kitasatosporales; family Streptomycetaceae; genus Streptomyces; species Streptomyces sp. NPDC006610. The sequence goes on along the minus strand of NZ_JBEXOP010000055.1, from coordinate 8,821 downwards.
CGATGGCCGACGCTCTCGACCTCGACCCGGTGCGCGACCGCACCACCATTCAGGCAGCAGTCCGGCGGGCCGCCCGCGAGTACGAGGAGAGGGACAAGCACGCCCTCACCGCCGTCCCGAACATCGGCTACCGGGTTGTTGCGGCACAGGAGCATCTGACCCTAGCCCGCAAGCAGCAGCGCAAGTCAGCGCGCGCTCTCGCAGCCGGGCATTCGAAGGTCGTCAACGTTGACTTCACCGGCATGGACCCGCAGGTACGCAAGGCGTTTGAAGTCACCGGGCAGGCATTCGCCCTTCAGATGGACTTCAACCGCCGCTTCGACGTTCGCCAGCGGCGCCTAGAGTCCGTAGTGCAGGAGACCAGCACGCGCACGGACCGCAATGAAGCGGAAATCGCCGAACTCAAAGAACGCCTCGCTCGACTCGAAGCTGGGTGAGGTTCACACCGCCGGGCGAGACCACGCGGGGCTAGGTGCGGCATGGCATGGCCAGGCACGGCTGGGCATGGCTACTCAGGGTGGGCCGTCCCTCGGGGCGGCCCTTCGCCATTCACGCTGCCTTCAAATCCCGCTCGCTGTCCTCGTCCTGCCCTTCATCCGAGCCGGCGTCCGGGGCGTCGGCGGCATCCTCGTCGTCGTTCGGCTCCTCCGGCATTCGGCTGCCCGTGTTGTACGGGTCGCCGGCCGGGACCGCCGACTGCTTGTCCTCGCGGATCCGCTGAACTTCCGCCCTGACCTCGTTGTCGTCCCAGGACGGCTCCCGCATCCGCACCTTCATGAACGTCGAGATCGCCCCTGCCGCGTCCAGCAGGGACAGCGTGCGGGCAGTGGCCTCCGGATCCGGCTGCACCGCCGGGGACCACGTCGCCGTGAGCTCCGCGGCCGGGTCGACGCCCTTCGCCCCGCAGTGCTTGACGTCGACCAGCATCATCGTCGTCAGGTGGTCCAGCAGCGCAGGCCGCTGATAGAGGATCTTCGTGCCACGGGTGGTCAACGACTCTTCCTTGCGGGCAGCGACCTCCGTTGCGGTCACCGCGACACTGCCCTCTTCGCCGAAGGACTGCGCCGAATAACCGGCGCTGCTCAGGATCTGACGACGCAACGCCTTGCACGTCGCCTCGTGTTCCTCCACCCGGATCTTGAACTGCAGCTCAGTGATCGAGTCCTTCATGTGCTCGTCGCCCAGCAGGTTCAGGGCGACGAGGAGTTCCCGGTCCAGGTCGAAGGTGCCGCCCGTGCCCGGCCCGTCCGTCTCCAGCATCGACTGCGGCACCAGAACCTTGGCCTTGCCCAGTCGCAGGTCACGCATCCAACTGGTCCACGCCTCGTCGAGGGCGTCCATCATCGGCTCGATGCCGGCGAAGTCGGAGCGGCCCAGGGGTGCCGTGTGCGGCACGCCGTCCCATATCCGGTTGGGTAGCACGTTCGGCAGGTGCGTGATCAGCAGCCGGTCGACCCCGGTCGCCTGCCGCCCCAGCGTGTCGGTGCGCTTGGCCAGGTCTTCCGTGTCGGGGTGATCCGAGAGTTCCTTGCGCATCCCGATGGTGTCCCGGCCGCCCAGGTATACGCCGTACTCGATCGTGCCGGGGGTGTGGTATTCCAGCAGCCGCCACACCTCACCGCTGTCCTTGAGTGGCTCCAGTTCCCGCCACACGGTCGCCGCCGCGAGCATGCCCCACCGCCACTCGGGGACCACCGCAGCCGCTGGCAGGACGTCCGTCCACGGCCTGGGACGCAGCGTCCTGTCCCACACGACACGCAGGTAGACGTTGGACAGGCCCGCGGTCATCTCGGATGCTTCGCGCATCTTGGCGTGGCCGCGGTCGTCGAGGTAGCGGCCGATCTGCGCCTGCGTCGACGCCGCCGTCGCCGCGTCGGTGGAGTCGAGGTCGACGGTGACCTGGGGCACGTCCGACCACAGCAGGTTCGCGGACATCTCGGCGATGTCCGCTGCGATCGGCACATGCAGCTTCGCCGCGGTCTGACCGGGTGCCGGGTCCTGACCCCAGAACATGCGCAGCTCGCCGTTCACGATGCGCCGCCGGTCGACGTCGAAAAAATCGCGGGCGGTCCCGTTGCGTGTGTAGGCGGCCACCCCGCCGTACACCGCGGCCAGGTGGTTGGGGTCACCGGAATACCAGGCCTGCCACACGTCCATGTCGGCGAGGGGGATGTCCAGGTGCGGGGGAGGCCACGGCGTGTCTCCGGATTGGGGCAGCGGCATGGGACGGCCTCCTTGGCTGTAGTGGGTGGTCAGGCACCGCGTCCGAGGCGGGTGAATGTGGTTTCACGGGGAGGTGCCGGACGGCCGTCTTGGGCCGGGGCGTTGAGCCGTGTGCGCACCCATTCGGCGTCGGACTCGGCAATGTGCGCCCCTGCGGAGCGGGCCACGATGATGTGCATGGGCTGCCCATCGCCGTCACGGTCAGCGGCGACCCACGCATTCCAGGGCTGGGATCCGCGGTCGGGCAGCGTGTGGCCGTCGGGGCAGTGGGGGCAGGTCATGTCCTGCTGCGGCGGCTCGGGGTCGTCCCAGATGATGCGGGTGTGTCCGCCGTGTCCGTGGACGTGGACGGCGTGGGCAAGGTCGTCCCAGAACACGGTGGACGGGCGTTCGCCGAGCCAGCGGACGGACACGGTGCCGTCGGACCAGACGATGCCGTCGGCTACCCGGCCGGTGCCGGAGACGCCGGTGACGTCGTGGTCGCGCTGGAGGTGGAAACGGCGTGGCTGGGTCATCAGTTCTCCTTGGTCAGGCGGCGAGGGCGAGCTGGCGCTGCCACAGGGCACGGGTGGTGAAGACGGCGTAGCGGAGGGCGTCGACGCCGTGGTCGGCGACCTTGATCGGGCGTTCCTCGCCGCGGAGGGCGGCCTTGTCGTCCCAGCTGTAGCCGCCGATCTCCGTGATCAGGGCCTTGCAGGACTCGTGGACAAGGAGCTTGTTCGCGGCAAGCAGGGACGACACGACGCGGATGCCGTCCATGACGTCGTTCTTCGCCGGGGTCGGGGTGAGCTTGTCGCGCTTGAGCTGGGTGACGAAGCTCGCGGCGGAAGGGTCGACGGTGACGAACGACGGGCGGATCGACCCGATGCCCGGCACGTCCTGCAGCCAGGCCCGCAGTCGCTGCGAGTATTCGGCGTCGGTCAGCTGTCGGCGCACCTGCCGCGAGTCGTACCGCCACTCCGCTGCCGCGTACAGCCGTCGGTCGCGGCCGAGGCCGAGGAGGACAGCGTGGAACGGATTCTTGGTGCCGTAGTCCACACCCAGGCTGATCCACTTGTGGATGCCTTCGCGGGGCAGGCTGGTGACGATGTGACGCTGACGGTCCCACGAGTCGTAGATCGCGCCTTCTGCGGCCACCCACTCGCCCAGGATGAAGCGGCGGTAGAAGAGGCCCTCGTGGGAGGACTTCATGTCGGCGACGTAGTCAGGGTCGAGGAACGGGTTGTCGTCGATTGTGAAGGAGAACCGGGAGATCGGCTTCTTCCCGACCTGGGACAGCCAGTCCCGCATGAACCAGTGCGCCGGGTTGTCCGGGTTCGTGGTGCACAGGAGTTGGGCGCCGCGCACGCTCATTCGGCCGTACAGCTGCTCGAAGAAGACCTGCGGCACGAGTGTGACTTCGTCGACGTAGGCCCCGCACACGGTCATGCCTCGGATCTTCGGTTCGCTCTTGGCGTCGTTGGCGCCGATGACGTGAACGACTCTGCCGAGGATGATCGCGGTGGGCGCGCCGGGCGTGTAGTGGATCAGTGAGGCGATCGGCCCGAACAGGGCCGGGTCCTGCATGGGCAGGAACAAGTTCCGGTGGATGGTCTGCGCCGTCTTCCCGATCATGACGAGTTCGCCCGTCGTCGGCGCATTCGCTATGAAGATCAGCCACTTCAGCAGAGACGCGATGGTCTTGCCGGAGCGAATCGCCCCCTCCCAGCAGGAAATCTTGGTCGTCGACTCGGCGACAGACCTGATCTGCTTCCGGGACAGGGGCAGGGTGTCGAGCACGGCTACGCCTCGTCGCCCTCGGCCTCGTCCTGCTGCCGCGAGAACGCGGTCAGCGCCTCACCCAGCGACCCCAGCATGCTCTTCGCCGCATCCAGGCCCGACGACTCCTCCGCCGGCACCAGCTTCATCACCTTGTCCACCGCGATCGCCGCGGTCGTCACCAGCTTCTGCCGCTCGGCGATCGGCGCCTCGGCAAAGGTGTGCTCGTTGTAGTCGTTGTTCTTGCCGCCGAAGCTGTAGACGGTGGTCTCCTGGTGCACTCTGCGCAGTGAGTCCTCGGCGATGTCCATGAACCGTTCGGCGATCAGCGACTTCCGCTCATCGAGGTCGGCTTTGCGGGCTTCCGCCGCGGCCCGGATCTTCGTCCGGTCGAACGTCAACCCGAGGTGTTCGGCGGTGCGGGACACGCAGGACGAGTTGATGCCCATCTCCTGGGCGATGGCGTTCCTGCCGAGCCCGCGGGCGTGCAGCTCGCGCAGCTCGTCCCAGCGGTCTTCGGACATGACCCCTCTCGGCATCAGGGCCTCCTATGGGTGCGGGCGCGTCGGCGCAGCAGGGTGGGCAGGGGCATTCCCGTGAGCGGCCACTGCGGCGACCACGGGATCAGCTGGCAGCGGCAGTGCGGATGGCGCGGCGGCCCGGACACGGGGCTGGTGAACACGGTGCGCTGCGGGTCGAGGGAGAGCCCGCCGGGGAAAAGGCCACCGGGGCGGACGTAGTGGCCGGCGTAGGCGCGGCACGCGGGGCAAGCGTCGGCTTCAGCGACCCACAGCATGCGGACGCCGGGGCCGAGGGCGCGTGCGACCAGCCGGGCGCCATGAACGGCGGCGCTGGTGACGGCGACTGCGGTGCCCGCGGTGATGCGGCCGATGGCTCGCCGGGCGCGCTGGAAGACGGCGTTGAGGCCCGCCATGCCCATGGCGGTCAAGCCGGCCGCGGTGAGGAGCGCGAGGGCGCCGGCGTGTTCCTGTTCGACGGCGGCGGGGATGGCGTCGCAGGCATGCTGCGCTTCGGGGCCGATGGTGGGCGGGATGGGCGGGGTGGGTTGCCCGCTCATTGTGGTGGCGATGGCGGATGCCTGCCGTATGCCGGTGCGGGCGGCGGCGGTTGCGGCGCGTTCGGCGTCGTGGCGGGCTTGCTGGCCGCGGTTTCGGAAGGCGTCGGCGAGGAGTTGGCGGACGTAGTCGATGAGGTCGCGCAGTGCGCTGCCGGCAGGGGTGTTGCGGCCGGGGCCGGATGCGGTGACCCAGCGGGTGAGGGCTGCGGCCTGGGCTTGGGTGAGGGCTTGGGCGAGGGGCTGGCTGGTGGTGTAGGTGGCGCGGCGTTCGAGGTCGCGGATGGCGTCGGGGTGTTGCTGGGCTGTGTTTGCGGCTGTCTGACTGTCCACCACCCCACCCCTCCCACTCCTGTGAATCTAAGGAAATCTTGCCTTCTAGCCTTTGATTGTGCAGCATTGGAGCAAGTTCAGGGTTAACATCTGGGCTAACGCGAGGCGATCAAGGCATCGCCGGACCGCGCAGGCCGCCCAAGGAGGCACCGATGTCGACCCCCGCCCAGCCCGGAAGCACGCCCGCGGACCCGAGCAGCCAGCCGGCCACCCCGCCCGCGCCGACGGACCCCGCACCGACTCCGCCAGAGCCGGCCGCCCCCGCAACCCCCGCCACGCCCGAACCGGCCACCGAACCGAAGCCCGCCAGCGAACCCAAGGGGAAGGCCCCGAAGTTCGAGGGCGAGTTCGACCCGGCCAAGTTCGAACGCCTCGTCGAAAACCTCCGCGGTGACGTCGCAGCCGAGAAGGCCAAGCGCGAAGCCCTGGAGAAGAAGGCCAAGGACGACCAGGCAGCCCTCATGAAGAGGGTCGCCAAGGCGTTCGGGCTGGAGACCGACGAGGAGAAGCCGCCCACCCCCGAAGAGCTCGCCAAACAACTGGACGAGGCCCGCGGAGAGACCAAGGCGTCCCGTGAGCAGGCCCGCCAGACGCAGGTGGAACTCGCCGTCTACAAGACGGCCGGGAAGTACGGCGGCGACCCCGACGCGCTGCTTGATTCACGTTCCTTCGCCAACGCCATATCGAAGCTCGACCCCACTGCGGCCGACTTCGACGAGCAGGTTGGCAAGGCCGTGAAGGCGGCGGTGGACGGCAACAAGAAGCTCGCGGCCAAGGCGCCGGAGCCGGAGGAGCCGGAGCCCACCCCCGCAGCAGGCGCACCGATGGACGGGGCCCCCGGCGGCAAGCGGCAGCTGACGAAGGCGGACGTGGACCGCATGTCTCCCCAGCAGATTCGCAAGGCCCTGCAGGAAGGTCGTCTCGACGCCTATCTGGGCAAGGCCGGATAAGGACTCAGCATGTCCGTCGCGCTTTTCAAGCGTGAGGTCTGGGCCGCGAGCATTCTCACGGGCCTGGACGAGACCCTCGTCTACGCGCAGCCGCAGATCGTCAACCGCGACTATGAGGGCGAGATCACCTCGCAGGGCCAGTCGGTGCGCATCGTCACCGTCGGCGACCCGTCGATCTTCCCCTACAAGTCCGGCGACACGATCAACTACGAGGACATCGACACCGCCGGCACCGACCTCCTCATCGACCAGGGCGACGCATTCGCGTTCAAGCTCGACGACGTCGACAAGGCGCAGGTCGCCGTCAACCCGATGATGCGCACCACGCAGCGCGCCGCGCTCAAGCTCGCCGCGAAGGCCGACAGCTACGTCGCCTCCCTCTACACCGGCGTCGCCCCGTCCAACGTGGTCGGCTCCACCGGCTCCCCGGTCGCCATCGGCGCCACGCCGACGGACGCCTGGGACAAGGTCCTCATCCCGCTGCGCACCAAGCTCAACCGCGCCAACGTGCCCGCCGTCGGCCGCTACGTCGTCGTCTCCCCCGAGTTCACGGGCGCCCTCCTGCGCGACGACCGGTTCGACCGCGTCGACGCCTCCGGCTCCAGCGAAGGCCTCCGCAACGGCATCGTCGGCAGGGCCGCCGGCTTCGACGTCCTCGAATCCAACGTCACCCCCGTCCCCACCGGCGACATCCAGGTCATCCAGGCCGGCTACCCCGGCGCGATCACCTACGCCGACCAGATCCTGGAAACCGAGGCGCTGCGCCTGGAGTCCACGATCGCCGACGCCGTCCGCGGCCTGCACGTTTACGGCGCCAAGCTGCTGCGCCCCGAGGGAATCGCCGTCGCCTACGTCGACCCGTCCGCCTGATCCCCCTCCAGGCATCTCGTCCGCGCTCTTACAGGAGGAATCGTGGCGCGCACAGCACTCACCCCCGTCAGCTTCGGCGGCGGCGACATCGCCGACCCGACCGGCACCACCATCGACTCGACACTCGTCACCAACGGCGTCGTCATTAACAGCGCCGACCCGTCCCGCACCGTACTGCGGGTCACCAACTCCGCTGGCACCGCCAAGAAGGTCACCATCCGCGCCGGCGGCACCGACGGGCCCGCGTGGATGCGCACCCTCGGCGACTCCGAAGTGACCGTCGGCGCGGGCGCCACCCGCTGGATCGGCCCGCTGTCCGAGGCCCGCTACACGCAGCACGGCGGCAAGCTCCACGTCGACTTCGAGTCCGGCACCACCGGCACCGTGACGGCTTTCCAGCTGGCGCGGGGGATCTGACATGGCGGCCCGCGAGTACATCGGCGCTGGAGGGATGAGGCTGCATCTTGACGAGCCGCTCTCCCCGGAGATGGCCGCCCAGGTCGACAAGGGCGAACTGCGCCTGGCCGAGGACGGGGACCCGCTGCTCGACCCGGACCGCACCGTCGAGCCGCAGGTCATCCAGAACGGTGCGGACGCCCCCGCCGCGACCCGGGTCGGCCGCAACGTGCACTCCGCGCCCGAACGCCCCGACGCCGACGCGCACCCCGGGGCGTGGGCGACGTATGCGGTGAGCCTCGGCCTGCTCGCCACCAAGGCGTCCACCATGAGCAAGCCGCAGCTCATCGAGTGGGTGCAGGCCGTCGAGGACGCGGACACCGGTGCCGTCGGCGATGCCGGGGAGGGCGTGGCCGGCCCGGAGCACGCCAGCGTGTACGGCCGCCCCAACGACGCGCACGGCGAGGCGGCCCCGCTGCCGGTGACGACCGTCGAGCCCGCCGAGCCCGAGCCCCAGGGCGACGACGGCCAAGACCAGTCGGACGAGCCGGTGAAGCCGAAGACGACCGACAAGGTCGCCGAATGGCGCGCCTACGCCGTCCACCTCGGCATGCCCGAAGACGAGGCGAACGAGGCGACCAAGACGGAGCTGCAGGAGTGGGTTCAGGTCCACGAGGACGCCAACAGCGGGTCGGGGGAGTAGCCGATGCTGTATGCGACCGTCAGCGAACTGGAGGCGTGGCTCGCCCCTGAGCCCGCGCCGGCCAACGCTGTGCGCCTGATCGACCGGGCGTCCGCGGCGATCGACCGGGCCCTGTACGGACTCGCATACGACATCACCGACCCCGCCGTGCTGGAGACCCTGTCCCGGGCGTGTGTCCGGCAGGTCCACTGGATGATCGACCGGGACGACGAGACCGGCGCGCAAAGCGACCTGGCGTCGATGTCGACCGGTGGGCGCTCCTTCGCCCGGTTCGCGCCGAAGCCAGGTGCGGGTGCCCCGCCGCAGCTGTGCGAGTCGGCGGCCGACGTGCTGCTGACGTCCGGGCACTTCCCCCGCTTCGCCTGGGTGGTGGGCTGATGCCGTACAACATCGGCCGCCAGACCGTGACCGTGCTGGACGCCCCACTCGTGACGCGCGCCTACAACGAACAGATCCGGGACTGGGAACAGGCAGTTCCGACGGTCGTGCGGGGCTGCACGGTCGACATCACTG